>PKXH01000035.1:0-21766 GCA_003133405.1 Acidimicrobiaceae bacterium
CACCACCGCCTGCGTTACCGGCGCTGATTGCGCACGATTTCAAGTTCAATAACGAAGTGCCGCAGGTACCGCTGCCGATCGCGCCGGTGACAACGTTGAAACTGGTCGACGGAAGCGTCCCGCCGGCGGTGATCGTCACTGGGGTGGCAGTAGCGATGTCGCATCCGCTCTGCCCGCTCGCGTGATCCATGCACTCCACCAGGTACACCTCATCATTTGGGGTAAAGCCCGTGCCGGACACCTTCACTGCTTCACCCTTCGTCAAGTTTGCGCCGGGGCTCACAACCAACTTGGGTGATGTCGCCGTAGTCGGAGCCCTGGGTATGACCTTGTTCGAAGTCTTGGATCTCGGGCCGGTCCCCACCGTATTCTTGGCAACCACGGTGAATGTATACGCCGTTCCATTTCGCAGGCCGGCGACCGTACACTTCGTCGCCTTGGTGGTGCACGTCCTGTTAGCCGGGTGCGACGTCGCGACGTAACTCCTAATTGCGGCACCACCGTTTGATGACGGCTTCGCCCAACTCACCCTTGCGGATGCGTTGGCAGCGGTGGCGTGAACTGACCGAGGAGCGGTGGGGTGCGAAATCTTGCTCGTGGCACTTACCGAAATTGGCGCCGCCAGGGTGAGTACTACGAGAACTGAACCGATTGCCACCAGACGCTTCCAGTGACTTCTATTCATCATGATGTTCCATCGTGACTGAGGTTCCGCCAATGGGCAGCATCAACGCTTGTGTTTCGTCATCACACACGCCTTACGAGTTGACCGAACGGGCCTCATTATAGGCCTCATATTTCTGCAACACCACGAAACCAGAACGACACCACGCAACGCTGTTTCCTCCAAAACAAGGACATAATCGACCAGACCGACACCACGCAACCATCGAAAACTTCCTCTTAATCAACAGTTTCCGGGTTCAAGTCCCGGGCGGCTCACGAACGCTCGTGTTATGGCAAATGCGATTTGGAAGATTCACTTACGGTGCAGCTGTAAGAAATCGTGGGCGTTGGTCTAACAACAATGGGCAACGCAATCTCGGCGCTAACTCAACTTCCGCGCAGGCGGGTCGACGTCAGCACGAGAATTTATTCACAAGTCGCCCTCGGATCAATTTGACGGTTCTCCAACAACAACACCCTTCTTGCTTTCTAGCTCTTGAGCAGGGAATTCTCATTTTTTATCATTCCGCGAGATGGAGAGAAATCTGACCAATTCGTGACAATTTTGACTTGACAACGTGAAATTCGGCGTCTACGTTGTAAGCGGTTACAGGGCTGTAAGCGGTTACACAAAAACTCTGTTGGGGAGATTTGGGGGCTGAGTGGTTGATTCGCCGGCGACGATTTACGACGTTGCACGTCGCGCGGGAGTCTCCACGGCCACGGTCAGTCGGGCCCTTAACTCACTCTCTTCGGTACGTCCTTCGACTCGCGCCAAAGTGATGGCCGCGATGAAGGAGTTGGAGTTTGTGCCCAACGTCGTCGCCCGCGGTCTCTCCAGTGGCAAACACATGATCTTGGGCCTGGTCTTCATGCGCGCGACAGTTGATGGCAGCGTGCTTGGCGTCGAAGAGGCGAGCCTTCTGTATACCGACATCGTGATTCGAGGCGCCGAGAAGCGCGCCGCGGATCTCGGTTACTCGCTCTTGTTAAGCAGCGCCGACGATAGCCACCCCTCGGGGATGACGTCGTTGCTGAGTCTGACCGGCACGGTCGATGGACTTATTCTTCTTGACCGGGTACTGCGCGACGACGACGTGGCCGATCTCGCAAGACGGATACCGGTGGTCTTGCTCGCCGGAAAGGGAGAGTCAACCTCGGCGGTCACGGTTCGAGTCGATAACGAACAGGCCATGCGGAGCCTGGCCGAGCATCTCATCAATGTCCACGGCATCACGCGTGTTGGCTTCGTGACGGGCTTAAAGGAGAGCCCCGACAGCGTCGCCCGGGCCATTGCGTTTCGCAACGTGGTGGAGGAGTTAGGAGGCACGCTCGACGACGTTGACCTTTTGGAGTCCGACTGGACTTCCGCCGGCGGCGAAGCGGCTATGCAGTCGCGAATCATGCGCGACGAGCCGTTGCCCCAGGCTTTCGCCTGCGCCAATGACCAGACCGCTGTGGGCGTGATTTACGCGCTCAGCGCCAGCGGACTTCGAGTTCCACAGGACCTCGTCGTCACCGGCTTCGACGACATCACGTTAACTCGATATTTCAATCCTTCGTTGACCACCATTCGCCAATCGGGCAGCATCCTCGGAGAAGTCGCTGTCGACGCGTTAGTAGCCATGCTCGATGACACCAACGACGTCAAGCGAACCATCGTGTTACCGACCGAACTCGTCGTGCGTGAAAGTTGCGGCTGCGTCAATGAATCCGACGCTCGACCGTCGCTCGGCGAACTGACCATTCTTCGATCGGAAGCGGGCTGAGTATGCGAATGCTCGCTCGTCGCCTCGTGCTGTACATCGTCACCGCGTGGGTAGCCATCACCGCAAATTTTCTTCTGCCGCGATTGATGCCCGGCAATCCAATCCAGACATTGATCGGCAAAATCACCGGTACGGTCACCCCAAATGAGATTCGCGCCATTCGACTCTCCTTTGGCCTGGGCTTTCATCAAGGACTCATCGCGCAGTACTTCACCTACCTCACCCAACTCCTTCACGGCAACTTCGGCGTGTCGATCACCCTCGGGGCGCCGGTGAGTTCGATCCTGCGCCAAACGGTGCCGTGGACGTTGGGACTCATTGGGCTCGCGACCATTTTCAGTTTTGCCATCGGTACATTCGGCGGGGCGTTACTTGGATGGACCCGGGGTTCGCGTCTGGACGCACTGATCCCCACCGCCACCTTCTTCCAAGCCGTGCCCTACTTCTTCTTGGCCACGGTGATGCTCCTCCTCTTCGGAAGTGACCTGCACTGGTTCCCGGTGCTCGGCGCCTACAGCCAAACCGTCACTCCGGGTTGGAACTTTTCATACATCTCTAGCGTGATTCGCTACGGCGAACTGCCGCTGATCGCGATCGTCTTGAGTTCCCTCGCGGGCTGGATGCTCGGTATGCGCAACATGATGATCACGATGATCGGCGAAGACTTCGTTCTTATGGCCGTCGCGAAGGGCCTGCCGCGTCGAAAGGTGATCTGGCACGCCGCGCGCAACGCGATACTTCCCAGTATTGCCAACCTGTCGCTCGCCATTGGTCTGGTGGTGTCTGGCGCGCTCCTCGTGGAACTCGTCTTTAACTACCCCGGCGTTGGTGATCTTCTATTGCAGGCCGTGCTCAACGAGGACTACCCACTCATTCAAGGAATCTTCTTAGTCATCACGCTCGCGGTGCTCGCCGCCAATTTCTTGGCCGACATTGTCTATCTCTGGCTTGATCCGCGAACGAGAACCGTGGCGGCGGTATGAAGTCCCTTCGCCTACCAAGGTCGCCCAAGGTCATCATCGGCCTAGTCATTGTGGGCTTTTTCATCATCATGACCGTGATCGGGCCGTGGCTCGCGCCGTACAACCCGAGTTCGACCGCCTTTGCACCGTTGCTCTCCCCCTCGGCGCACCACTGGCTCGGCACCACGAGCCTCGGTCAGGACATCTTCTCCCAGCTGCTGGTCGGGGCGCGCGCCACCATGGTCGTGGCGCTCCTCGCGGGACTGGCGGCAACGATTCTCTCGATGACCGTTGGTATCGCCGCGGGTTATCTCGGTGGTGCGTCCGACGAGGGACTCACCCTGCTCTCCAACGTCTTCCTCGCGATACCGGGTGTTCCGTTGCTCATCGTGATCGATAGCTACCTGCCGGTCAACAGCCGCTCGAACTTCTTCGTAATCGGTCTCATCATCAGTCTCACCGGGTGGGCTTGGGGGGCGCGAGTTCTCCGCGCCCAGACGATGTCACTGCGCAATCGTGACTTCGTCGAGGCGGCGCGCATCATCGGCGAGAAGCGTGGCCGGATCATGTTCACTGAGGTCGCGCCCAACCTCCTGCCGGTGCTCGCCTCCTCGTTCCTCTTCACGGTTCTTTACGCCATCGGTGCCTACGTGACGCTCGCTTACATCGGCCTGACCAGCACCGCCGTGTGGAACTGGGGCACGATGCTGTACTGGGCCCAGGCGAACAACGCGCCACTGTCGGGCGAATGGTACTGGTTCGTCCCACCGGGGATCTGCATTGCCCTCGTGGGAACCGGTCTCGCACTCGTGAACTTCGGGATTGACGAATTCATCAACCCGCGTCTTCGCGCGGGCGGCCTCACCTCACGCCAGCGCCGTAAGTTGGGCCTGCCCCGTCGCATCCGACTCGGTCTTACGCCGGTGATTATCTCCACTTCCAAGCGATCCGCCGTGGCGGCGCGCGCCAAGCTGGTGAGCCAATGATTGCTGATCCGCTGAAGACCCACACAGCGGCGATGGTGGCCGAGAGCCCTCTACGCGACGTGTCACCAGTCAACGCGCGAGGAGAATACGTCCTCGAAGTCAACAACTTCAGCGTCGACTATGGCGTTGGAGAGAACATGGTGCGCGCGGTCAACGACGTGACGTTAAAACTGCGCCGCTCACACGTGCTCGGCATCGCCGGTGAGAGTGGCTCGGGTAAATCCACCTTGGTGTACGCCATGACCCGCCTGCTACGAGCGCCCGGAGTGATCAGCGGCGGCGAGGTGACGTTGAATCTCACCAACGAGAGCGAGATCGGTGAGGTGACGCCACTCAGTCTCGTGAACGCGAGCGAGAAGGAGTTGCGCAAGATCCGTTGGTCTCACGTCTCGATCGTCTTGCAGAGCGCGCTCAATGCCCTCAACCCAGTGCTTCGCGTGGGCCGTGAGTTCAACGAGGTCCTGAAAACCCACCGAAGCGAGATGACCAGATCCCAACGTCACGATCGGTCCGTTGAGTTGTTGAAGATGGTGGGCCTCAACGAAGACCGTCTGGCTCGCTTCCCCCACGAGCTCTCGGGCGGACAGCGCCAGCGGATCATGATTGCTCTCGCGCTGGCGCTCGATCCAGAACTGGTGATCATGGACGAGCCCACGACCGCGCTGGACGTGGTCACGCAACGCGAGATCATCAACGAACTCAACGACCTTCGCTCGCGCTACGGCTTTGCGATGATCTTCATCACCCACGACCTCTCATTGCTCATTGANNCGTCACCCGTACACCCTTGGACTGATCAACTCGTTTCCGCCCTTGCACGGCGAGCGGCGTGAACTCACCGGCATTCCCGGTTCGCCGCCGGACCTCGCTGAACTGCCGGAGGGCTGCAGTTTCGCCCCGCGATGTCCCTTTGCGATGCAGCGCTGTCGGCACGAGGCCCCCGCGCTTACGAGTATGAGCGACTCAGATCGCGCTGTGGCTTGCTGGTTGCACTCGGGGGACCCATCGGTTCAAGTACCCATTGAACTCTCGCGCGCAGTCAACCCCTCGCGCTCGCGCGTCACGGCGTTGAAAGACCGCTCATGAGCGAAGCGTCCTCGTCCGTGCAACTGAGCGCACGTCACCTAACGCGCCACTTCGCCACCCGCGTACCCGGAAAACTCTTTCAAGCCAAGCGGATCGTGCGCGCCGTGGACGACGCGAACCTCGACCTGGTGAGAGGCCAGGTCACGGCCGTCGTGGGCGAAAGCGGCTCGGGCAAGTCAGTCCTCGCGAGAATGCTGGCGAGGATTATCACACCCACGTCGGGCGACTTGGTGCTCGAAGGCACACCAATCCCTAGCCGCGCCAAGCGCACTCTTGAGTACGCGTCCAAGGTGCAGCTGGTCCTCCAGGACCCGTACGCCTCGAATAACCCGGTCCACCGCGTGCGCCACAGCCTGGAGCGCCCGCTGCTCATTCACGGCGCCCAGAAACACGGGGTTGAAGATTTGGCCAAAGCCGCCTTGTCGCGGGTCTCGCTCGATCCGCCCGAGCGTTTTTTGGACCGCTATCCGCACGAGCTCTCCGGCGGCCAACTGCAGCGCGTTTCAATTGCTCGGGCGCTCTGTGTGAAACCGAACGTGCTGTTGGCCGATGAACCGATCTCCATGCTCGACGTCTCGGTTCGCTTAGGCGTCTTGAACCTCTTGAAGGGGTTGTGTGAGAACGAGCACCTCGCCATCTTGTACATCACCCACGACATCGCCTCAGCCCGGTACCTGGCCGACGAAATCATCGTGATGTACGCCGGCCAAATCGTCGAACGTTCGCGCGGCACCGCTCTGGTGGATAAGCCCACGCACCCCTACACCCAGCTCCTGATCGCCTCGGTGCCGGACCCCTCGGACCCCACCAGCATGGCGTCACAGTCTGAAGAGCACAGTTCCTTCGCGGTGCCCGAAGTGGGTTGTCGATTCGCCCCGCGCTGCCCCTTCGCGATGGACGTGTGTCGCACCAGCGATCCGCCGGATTTCAAAGTCGGTGAAGGTCATACGTCGCGTTGCTGGTTGTACGCGAACGAGCGCGAAGCCGTTGTCGAGATGGCGCTTCCAGAGCGCCGGCGAGAGGGGGGAACGACGAAGACATGACGATGAGCAACTAGCTGGTCGCACGACTGATTACTTGGAGTCGTGCGCTCGGCCAAACGCGCGAAGGTCCAACCGGCCTCGCGTCTGGCAATAAGGACCCACATGGTTCAAATCGACGTCGGCGAAAGCCGGCTGGACAATAACAATATAAAGGATGGGTATGTTTAGGAAAATAGGAGTCATGTTGACTGCCTTGTCGTGCTTAACTATCGGCATGGTGGCGGCGACCGTTGGAGTCGCTTCAGCAGCCAAAAGTGCGGTGTTGACCATTGAGGGCAACACCGGAGTAACTTTTACCAACAATTTCAACCCCTTTGACTCGAGTTCGTTTGCGACGCAGCTAAGTGTTCGCTCGCTGGTGAACGAACCGCTCTTCGAGTTCGACACGTTGAAGGCCAACACCCAGTACCCGTGGCTCGCGACCAGTTACGCGTGGTCCAACGGGGGCAAGACGTTGACCTTCCAGCTGCGTAAGGGAGTTACCTGGAGTGACGGAAAGCCGTTCACCTCGGCCGACGTGGCCTACACGTTCGACCTGTTGAACCGCGTACCCGCCGCCAACGTTTTCGGTGTGCCGACGATGTCGAGCAACGCCACGACGACAGGTAAGTACACGGTGGCCCTGCACTACGCGACACCGGAGTACCTCAACATCACGGCCATCGCCGGAACCGCGCTCATGGTGCCAGAACACATCTGGTCCAAGATCGCCAGCCCGGCGACCGCGGTGGTGACTTCCACCGTGGGCACCGGACCCTACACGTTGAGCAGCTACTCGTCGACGCTGGTGAAGTACAAGGTGAACCCGCACTGGTGGAACGGCAAGCCAGCCCCCAGCGGCGTCAACGTCCCCTCGTACACTTCGAACACGGCGGCCGCCACGGCCCTCGCCGATGGTCAGTTGACCTGGGCGGGCAATGACATCGCCAACGTGAAGAAGATCTTCGTCGCCAAGAACCCCAAGACCAACCACACGTTCTTTGCGGGTGGTAGCACGGTCACCCTGGAGTTCAACGTGACGGGCACCGGGCCGCTCAGCGATCCCGCCGTTCGTCAGGCGATCAGCGTGGGTATCGACCGAAGCGCGCTTTCCCTCAAAGGTGAGACCGGCTACGAGCAGCCAGCAACGTCTTCGGGTGGACTCATTCTGCCCAGTCAAGCGTCGTTCTTGAGTAAGTCGTTGACCAAGGACCTTTCTGCGCACTCGGACCCGGCCAAGGTCGCCTCGATCCTGACCGCGGACGGTTACGCGAAGGACTCGAGCGGTTTCTACGCCAAGAACGGCGTCGAGATCAAGTTCGCAGTCGAAGACCCGACGGCGTACTCGGACTACTACGCCGACGACCAACTCATGTCCAATGAGCTTCAGGCGGAGGGTATTGACTGCACCGTTGACGGCGTGCAAGCGTCGCAGTGGTACTCCGACTCGGCCAGTGGCAACTTCGATACGATTATCCACTGGGGTAACGGCGGAGTGAGCCCGTACGTGCAGTACGACAACTGGCTCGACTACACCCAATCGGCTCCGATCGGGACGTCGGCAAATAGTGACTACGGTCGCTACAACTCACCGGCGGCACAGACGGCGTTGAAGACGCTCTCATCCACCAACCCATCCGACACGTCCGCGGTCACCGCGGCCGTTCAGACCCTGGAGAACCTCGTTTCGACGCAGGTTCCGGTGGCCCCGCTGCTCTACGGCGCGGACTGGGATGAGTACTCGACGGCCAATTTCACTGGTTTCGTGACGGCGAAGAACCCCTACGCCGACCCGTCGCCCGGTGACCCGCAGTTGCCCTTGATCATTAAGCACCTGGCAAAGGCTTAACCAGCACCTTCTACACGCGGCACCGCCACTCCATATCTCGGCGGGGCCGCGTGTAGGGGTTTCATCGCTTCATTGACCACCCACTACTAGGAGATCTACGCACCGTGAGCACCTCTGACTCCAACCATCAAAATCCGATTCGCCCCTTTCCACCCGGTTTTCTATGGGGAACGGCGACCGCTTCCTATCAGATCGAAGGCGCGACGGACGTCGACGATCGGGGCCCTTCGATCTGGGACACCTTTAGCCGCACGCCCGGCGCGGTGTGGAATGGCGACACCGGCGACGTGGCCTGTGATCACTATCACCGCATGGACGAGGATCTCGACCTTCTGGGCGAGCTCGGCGTGGGCGCGTATCGCTTCTCCGTCGCCTGGCCGAGGGTCCAGCCGACCGGCAAAGGGCCCGCCAATCAGAGCGGACTCGACTTCTATCGCCGCCTCGTCGACGGACTGCGTTCACGCAACATCGAACCAACTCTCACCCTCTATCACTGGGACCTCCCCCAGTCCCTGGAGGACGAGGGCGGCTGGTGTGAGCGCGACACCGCTGAACGCTTCGCCGACTACGTTGACCTCGTCGCGCGGGCGCTGGGCAGTGACGTGGAGCGTTGGATCACTTTGAACGAGCCGTGGTGTTCGTCCTGGCTCGGCTATGGCGCCGGGCGACACGCGCCGGGAATACGCGACATCGGCAAAGCGGCCGCGGCCACTCATCACCTCTTGCTCGCCCACGGCCTAGCCGTGCCCATACTTCGCTCGGCGATTCCTTCGGCCAAGGTCGGTATCACATTGAACTTGGGCGACCACCGTCCCGGTTCCGATCACGAACTCGACGTCGCCGCGGCTCGGCGCGCCGACGGCAACCTCAACCGCCTTTTCTTAGAGCCAATATTTCACGGCAAGTATCCCGAGGACATGCTCGAGCACTACGACCAGGCCCGACCGGGTTTTTCGGTCGTGAAAGAGGGCGACCTCGAACAGATCGCGCAACCGCTGGACTTCCTCGGGGTGAACTACTACTTCCCCTCCACCGTGGTCGATTCCTCACGGGCCATCGAAGCTCGACTGGCCGGTTACGTCGTGGCGCAGAGTGAACAGTTCCCCGACCTGCGCGTGCGTTCCCTCGAAACGCCGGGGCGCGACCGCACCTCCATGAACTGGGAGATCGCGGCGTCGGGACTGACGTCGTTGTTGGTTCGCGTGCGTAACGACTACACAAAACTGCCGATCTACATCACCGAGAACGGCGCCGCGTTCGATGACTATGTCGATCCCAACGGACATGTACTCGATCACAACCGCGTCGCGTACCTCCAAGAACACATCTCGGCGGTGCACGACGCCATCGACGCGGGCGTGAACGTCGAGGGGTACTTCGTCTGGAGTCTCTTGGACAACTTCGAGTGGTCCTTTGGCTATTCGAGACGATTCGGCATCGTGTGGGTTGATTTTCCCACGGGCAATCGTCTCACCAAGGCGAGTTACCGCTGGTATCGCGACACCATCGCGTCGAATTCGGTCGAGTACGCGACGTCCGTCGGGGGTGACTGAGCCGTCACGATCCACGGGCCGCTAGGGCGGCTCCAGCCTCCAGATTCTGCTAAACAGTCGCTATGGGCGCCCGGTTCGTGGTTCCCGATAGTAACGCCGTGGCGCACAGATGTCGCCGCGTCGATCACTCGGGGGGGAATAACATGAGTACTCGAACCAGACACTTGGTAGCTAGTTCAAGGTCAGCACTCGGCGCCGTCGTGGTCGCCGCGACACTGGTTGTCTCGCTCGGCGTGGCCGTGCCGAGCAGTTCGGCCTCCAGTACCAGTTCGTTTTGCAAGAGCATCAAGACCTACAAGCCGTCCACTCCGCCGACCTCCATCAATACGTCGTCGTATCACGCCTGGGCGAAGACGTTGCTGCCGTTCTATGAGAAGTTGGCGAGCGAAGCGCCCAACGCCAAGACGAAGCAAGAGCTCAACGAACTGGTGACCATTTTGAAGTACGAGGCCAACTCGACGAGTCTGAAGAGCCTGGAGTCGTACATCGGCGCCAACGGCGTGGCGTACGCCAACGGGCTTAAGGCGTTGGTCAGTGCATTTATGTCGTGCGCACTGTAACCACGACGTCGCGGTTCATTCCCTAACTGTCACCCGCGCAGTTCGAAACTTGACGCACGCTCAGTTATTCACCGTCGCGTGAGCTTCGGGATTCAGTTCAAGTTCGCCCGGCATAATCATCGGGACTCGAATTACGACAATCGATATCAACAGTCCGGTAAAGGCGAAGACCGCCGAAACCATAAACGCCGTGGTGTAGCCGTGCGTGGTGGCGAGCTTCATCGCTGCGGTGGTCGTCTGATGCAGCGCGAGGAGTTTTGCCTTCGAGGCGTCGATGGCGATGGTGGCCAGCACCGCCAGTCCGAGCGCGCCGCCCACCTGCTGCATCGTGTTCAGCAATGCCGAGGCCAGTCCGGCCTCGTGAGGTTTCACGCCCGAGACGGCAGTGAGGGTGAGGGGAACAAACGAGAACCCCATGCCCAAGGCGATCACGACGAGTGGACCAAGGACGTCGAAGTAACTACTCGTCGGTGTGATGCGGGTGATCCACAAGATCCCGATCGTCGCGAGACTCGGTCCGACGAGCAGGGGAATGCGTATACCAATTCGACCGACGAGACGCGACGAGAGCATGGCCGCGAAGACGATGCCCACGGTCATGGGCAAGAATCCGACACCGGTGCGGATGGGACTGTAGCCCAAGACGTTCTGGAGATATTGCGTGAGGAAGTAGAAGTTCGAAAAGAGCGCGATGCCGACGCAGAGCATCATCGCGTAGCTCCCCGAACGGTTGCGGTTCTTAAAGATGCTGAGCGGCATGAGCGGTTCGGCACTGCGGGTCTCGATGAAGATAAAGGAAGTGAGCAGGACCGCCGCCGCGACCAACGAAATGATCGTGGCCGTACTGCTCCAACTGTGATCCGACGCGTTCGAGAGTCCGTACACCAGTGAAAGCATGCCCCCCGTCGCGGTGATGGCCCCAGGAACGTCCAGGCGCCCCGAGGTCGTTTGGGACTCGTTGAGGGCCCGAGGGGCGAGGAACAGAACGACCGCCGCGATGGGGACGTTGATGAAAAAGATCCAACGCCACGAGACGTAACTGACCAGAATGCCGCCGAGGAGAAGGCCCACCGCGCCGCCCCCGCCTGACATCGCGGCGTAGACGCCCATGGCACGATTGCGCTGATGACCCTCAGAGAAGTTCGTCGCGATGAGGGACAACGCCGTCGGCGCAGCAATGGCGCCGCCGACACCCTGCAGGCCACGGGTAATGATCAGCCACAGATCGTTGGTCGCGAAGCCACCGAGGAGCGACGCGAGCGCAAACACGGCGATGCCGATCATGAACATGCGCCGTTTGCCATAGAGATCGCCCGTTCGTCCACCGAAGAGCAACAGGCCACCAAAGGTCAGCGAGTACGCCGTGATGAGCCATTCGAGATTGGCCTGAGAGAAATGCAGCGCGGTGTGAATCGTTGGAATAGCGACGTTGACGACCGTGGAGTCCAGCACGATCATGAGCTGTGCGCACGATATGACGGCCAGCGCGAGTCCGAGATGCTTACCTTCAGTATTGCTGTGGGAGAGCTCGAGGGCTTCAACATTCGACATAGTGGGGTTCTCGTTTTAGATGTTAACGGTGACCGTTACGCAATGTGCCGGCGAACTTTCGATTACCCCTTGGTCGAAAAGACCTTCGCGTAGGAGATGGTCGAAGCAGGAGCCACGATCTTCACCGCTTCCCCCCACTTGGAAAAGGTGGTCGTGCTGTGGCTGCTTGAAGTGGTGACCGTATCTTCCAAGGGCAGCGTTGTCTTCCCCGTGGAGAAGATCATGAGCGTGGTGGCCTTTGGAGCCGATGTCGAGGCCTTCTTCGTCCACGTGAGTTGATAACCGCCGGTGGCCTTGTCTCGCTTGCTCAACAGCGTGGTGCCCTTCACTGGAGGCAGCAGTTGAGCCAACGCCCCTGACGTCATGTCCGAATGGAACGTGGTGAACTCCGTGGTTCCCTTCTTCATCGACATCGAGGCGTTGCCGATCTTCTTCTGCTCGGCTGAACTTAGGCCCATGAGCTTGGTGAGTCCGGTCGCGCTCCCACTCAAATACGCGTACGTCGGCGTAACGGTGATGGTGAAGGTCTCCTTGCCCGAGACGTAGGCTTCAGAACCACTGTCTTGGCCAACATTGGCCACCAGGGTACTGCTCACCGTGCCCGCCAAGGTGACGACCTTCACGTGCACACCTTTCTCCTTGGCCAAGGAGGCGTTGGCCGCGGCGAGAATTGAGGCGGCCGTCGGGTTCTTGACCGACGCCGACGCCATCAGTGGCGAACTGAGCACGAGAGTGGAAGCGAGAAGTATCAAAGAGGCGAGTGGCAAGGAAGAGCGACGTAAGAGGATCATGGCTCAAAGCCTAGAGGCGATGGCACCCGACTCTTGTTCAGCCTGCCACGTTCCAATGCGGGAAAGATAAGGCTAGAAAAGTTAGAAACAGGCCGCCAGGTCGAACAACAACTGCTGGATCGTTCGGATTTCTTCTAGGAGTTCGTGCTCACACGATTCGAGCTTTTCGTCGCTCAATATTCCGTTTACCACGGCGATGGAACGAAGGGCCACTTGCAATGTGCTCAGCCAGGCCCACGCCTCGGCGTCGTTTAGGAACTGCTCTTTTAACGTCATGATCGAGAGTTCGGCGTTGGTGGCTATCTCGTTTTGACGCGCCAGGGCGGAGAGCGGATCGTCATCGTCCTTGCTCGGATTGATGGGGGCATTCAAGGAGAGATGCCAGTCGTGGTCGGGATCACGTTCGGCAGCTACAACGTGGGCGAAGGCTTCTCGAATGACAGTGCGTCCCGCGTCGTTAAGGCGCACTTCGACACGGCCGTCACGTCGTCGAACGAAGAGCTTGCCCGGCACTAGGCGTCTTGCTCGACGGTGGACTGTAACCCCGCCACCTGGAGTTTTACGCAGTACGACTCGGCCCGTTCGCGTTCGCCGGACCACACGACGGCGCGCCCTTCGTGATGGACCGTCAACATCAGATGCGTACACTTGTTATTCGAGTAGCCGAAGATTCTCTTAAACACGACGACGACCACAGTCATCGGCGTCACCGGATCGTTCCATACGATCACGTTCCACGGTCGCTTGGTCACGACCACCACGTTCGTGTCAACATCGCGCTGGACGTCGCTCTCGATCGACGAGGAGCGCAGGCGTTTCAACGAAGTCATCTCTCTAGTGTCGCAGACGACTGATCAAATTGGAAGAGACTCAGCGTAAGGTGAGGGCCAGAGCCCTTAGGAGCACGCCTTGGTTGTCAGATTGTTTCATGAAACGCCGACGCGCCTGCGTCGACGGGCCAACCTCTCGATCCGTCGTGCGGCCGGACTCTCTCGGGATCCCCCCGCTCGCTGCAATGATCCCCGCGAGGCCTACAGTGACGTCTTTGGCGTAGCGAGAGTTGTGCACGGCGATCTTCCCTCTATGTTGATTGGCGGACTCGGTTCGCTCTTCTTTCAGATGCTGCACCCATACGCGATGGCGGGTGTCGCTCAACACTCTCGTTACCAGGACGATCCACTCGGTCGCCTTCTCCAAACGGCCAACTTCATAAATGCCACGACCTACGGATCGCATGCAGCCGCCCAATCGGCGATCGCGCGTGTATTGAATGTCCACCGATTCGTTCAAGGCGTCGCCGACGACGGTCGGGCCTACGACGCGAACGACCCCCACCTCTTGTTATGGGTGCACTGCGCTGAAATATCCATGTTCCTATCCGCTTATCGACGATTTGGTGCGCATTCGCTGAGCGACCACGACGCGAATCGTTACGTTCTTGAGATGGTCCCACTGGCACTCGACCTCGGCGTCGTGAATCCGCCCAGCTCGGTGGCGGAACTCAACGCCACGCTCCTCGATTATCGACCCGAACTCCGCCTCAGCGCCGACGGAAGAGTTGCACGCGACTTCATCGCCCACGGCGTTATGACGAGTCGAACCCAGCGACTCGTCTATCGGCTCTTCGTCCTCAGTGCGTGGGCACTACTGACCCCGTGGGCCCAAGGGCTCTTAGGCGTGAACCCGAACGCGACCAAAGACCGCGTAATGGTTCGCCCCGCTACCAAAGTGCTCTGTCGCCTGATTCGCGTTGCTGTACCGCCGGTGCCCCGTCAGATCGCGAGGGTCAGTCCTCCGTCGACCACGACGACCTGACCGGTCATGTACGGCGTCGTTGTCAGCCCCACAATGACGTCAGCGATGTCCCCGGAAGTCCCGCTTCTCTGCAGGGGCGCCACCGACTGCACGAAGCCTCGAACTGCGTCCCAGTCGGCGGTCCAGGGCGTATCGATGAGTCCCGGCGCCACCGCGTTCACCCGAACCTCGGGTCCCACGACTTTAGCCAGGAGCGCCGTCAGGTGATTTAATGCAGCCTTCGACACCGCGTAGGGAATCGACGAACCGGTCGGACGCACACTCGCGGCGGACGAGACGATCACAATCGACCCGTGACTCTCCTTGAGCGCGGGCATGGCCGCGACGCTCAGTTGCCAGGTGCCAAATACGTTCACCTCAAAGATTTCTCGCCAAACCTCAACGCTGGCGGCTTCGAGGTCGCGGTGATTGATGACCTTGGTCACGCCGGCGTTGTTCACCAGTACGTCGAGTTGGCCGTAGCGCTCGAGCACGCGATGAAGTAGGCCCTCGCACTCTTCAGGGTTGGCGATGTCAGCCCTTACGTAGAGTGAGCCGGGTGTGGCGGCAGCTAATCGCTCACCCGCCTCGACGCTGCTCCGAGAGTTGAAAACGACCGAGTCACCCATCTCGGCAAAACGTTGGGCCGTCGCTTCGCCAATGCCGCTGGTGGACCCGGTAACCAGCACGACGCGCGCGCTCATCGTCACTTACGCCTCAGACGCCAAGAACCGGCCCAGTGCTGACCGGGCTCTAAGACCACGACGTCTTTGCCGCTGCGCAGTGCATCTGGCGGACACGTCATCGGTTCCACGGCTACCGACGTTCGCCGACGACCCCTTTCTAAATGGTCACCGGTGTAGATCTGGAGGTACGGAAAGTTACGGTCGAGGCTCAGTTCAATTTCGCCTCCCTTCGCGTCTTCGAGCGTGACCGTGACCAGACCGGAGTCGTCTCGAACGAGCTCGGTGTACGTGACGTCAAGTTCGTGACCGCTCAAGGACTTGCGCTTGGAAAAATCGAGCTGGCTACCCGAAAGGGGCAGGATCTCGCCGGTCGGCAGCTGTCGATCGTTCACCGCGACGTACGCGGTCGCGGGCACTTCGAGTTGCGCGCCCTCGATGGTCGGCGTGGTGACCGAAAGGTAGGGATGAAAACCAACGCCGAAGGGCACCGGGACCTCGTCACGGTTGGTCACCGTCGTGGTGACGGTAAGACCGAGAGAACCGAGGTGGTACGCGACCGTGATCTCACTGAGAAAGGGGTAGTCGGGCGTGGGGTGTAAGAGCAGAGTGAGCACGCATCGGTTCTGATTAACGGCTTCGACGCGAAAGGGGCGCCAACGAACGAGTCCATGCGACGCCGTAGCGTGCTCGAGGTCGTCGAGAGTCGGGCGAGCGGTTCGCTCGGAGAAGGTCCACTCGCCGTCACCGATCCGATTGGGCCACGGATAGAGCACTTGCCCGCGCGCGTGCGTGGGGACTTCCGCTGCGCTAAAGCCCTCGATGACGCTGACGCCGCCTTTGACGTACGTGCGCAGCGTCGCGCCCACTTCGGTGACGACGGCGCGTTGATCACCGTGCGCGATCGCGATCTGTTCTCCGGACGGCAGCATCAGCGTTGTTTCTTTCTTTTCACTGGTACGTAACTTAGGACAGTTAGGGTTCCCTGTATGCGAATACTGCTAACCAACGACGACGGTATCCTGGCGCCGGGCATGGCCATCTTGGCCCGCAGCGTCGCTCGTTGGATCGAAGAGGCCCCCTCGGGGCGGACTCACGAGGCGCTCATCGTGGCACCCCATCAGAACTACTCGGGCATGTCCGCGGCCGTCGGCGACGTGTTTGATCGTCCCACGGTCAAGTACCGGCGCCACCGCATCGCCGGTGCCGAATCCATCGTCGCCTACGGACTAGAGGCCCCGCCCGCCCTCTGCGCCATTCTGGGCGCCCTGGGAAGTTTCGACTTCCAACCGGACGTCCTCGTCTCTGGGATCAACGCTGGCGCCAACGTCGGGCGTAGTGTGCTGCACTCGGGCACCGTGGGCGCGGTCCTCACGGGCGCGCAACTCGGTCTCTCGGGCCTCGCGGTGTCGGTGCAGTGGGGTGAGAACGTGCACTACGACACCGCCGCGGCCGTGGCCGTTGAAGTGCTCGATGAACTCTTACACGCGCCCTCTCGAACGCTGCTCAATCTCAATGTGCCCAACTTGCCGGTCGAAGAGTTGCGGGGCGTGCGGCGCGGGCGTATCTCGAACGCCGGGATCGTTAAGGCCGCTGGACCTCGCGCGGGCGGTGAGGCCTTGAGCGACGAAGGGGAACTCCCCCTTCGCTTGGGCGCCGCCACGCCCGAACTCGGTGACGTGAGTGACGAAGACGTCGACGAAGACGGCGCGCTACTTGTCGCGGGCTACGCCTCGTTGACACCGATTCGCGGTCCCCACGAAGACGAGGATCCGGCACTCTTGGGACTTATGGATAAGGCCCTTCAAGCCATCACTCGCCACCTGGAGCGTTCGCGCTAGTCCTCGCGCGGTCGGCGGCGCTGTTCCTTTAGACGTCCGCGGGCCTTCTTG
Organism: Acidimicrobiaceae bacterium; assembly: GCA_003133405.1. Classification (GTDB taxonomy): domain Bacteria; phylum Actinomycetota; class Acidimicrobiia; order Acidimicrobiales; family RAAP-2; genus RAAP-2. The sequence continues at coordinate 17,165 of PKXH01000035.1, forward strand.
TCATCGACTCGACGAATCTTCGCGCCCTTGGTGGGCCGGGTGGCTCGTCGGGGCGTCCGTGGCGCGAGCGCGGAGGCCAGTTTGGCACCCAACTGCTCGATGGCGGCGGTGCGATTTTGCCCCTGCGATCGAAAGCGACTCGCGCTCGAACGAACAACGGGGCCGAGCTCGTCGGCGACGCGCTGTTTGTCGAGATCAGATAGAGCGCTCGAATCGAGAGCGTGAAATGACGCCACCACCCTGGTCAGCGCGCGATTGGCGTGCTGACCGCCCGGACCACCCGAGGTGGCCACTCGCAACAAGATCTCATCAGACGGGATAGTCAAGCGCGAACGAATCGTGAGTGATCCGTCATCGTTCAACCGCGGAAACCGCGCCACGAGCTAGCGACCCTCGGGAAATCGAACCATGGCCAGCTGTGACGATGACGCGACGAGCGCGCCGGTCTCGTCAAAGAGCTCGCAGCGTTCATCCACCAGTCCGTCGGCGATCACCGCGGCCCACTGACGACCGCGTAGCCACTCGCCGCGCGGAACGCGCGACACGCGAGAGTTCAGCTGCAACGTGGGCACCCAGCCCGACGATCCCAGGGGAAACGTCGCGGGCGGGAGGGCGTCACCGGCGAAGAGGAGGCTCCACGGCGTCCACGACGCGTCGCCGTCGTCCAAACGTAGCCACCCGTAGACGTCGCCCCGCGAGGAGAACTCGCCACTCCACCATCCCGTGCTCGCGGGATCGAGGTGTTGATCAACGACTTGCAAGATGTTGATATCGTCGCGGCCCGTTGACTGAGGACACTCGTCGAGTGGGTTGACGTTGGGCACCTCGGCGTCTTGATATCGAATCACCGAGTCCTCTTTCAGCGTGCCCAGGGTGACGAGTGACTCTGCGCCCAGCACGTCGTCTTGATAGAGGGCGGCGTACACGAATGACGCGCCGCGTCCCACGCGGCGAACGCGGGCGCGTATATCGGCCGGCCCGAGTTCGAGGGCACGCACGAAGTTCGTTGACATCGACGTGACGTGAAGATGGGCCGAACCTTCCTCACTCGCGAGCGCCAGGGCGCCGCTGGCCATCGCGCACTGCAGGTAACCCCCGTGGGGGTGTCCCATCACGGCGTAAAAAGGCGACAGATTAAGTGAATAGTGGCCGTGACCAAGTGGTTCGACCGACGCCGCGTTTCGTAACGCTCGCCCATCGTCGCTCGGTTTCATGAGGCAACCCTAACGGGCAAAAAGGCGGCTCCCGATAGATTGTCACTGCGAGAGAGGTTTTGAATGCGATCAGTTCCCCACTTCATCAACGGCGCGCGCGTCGAAGAGAGCGGCCACTCGCCCGTCTTTAATCCCGCTACCGGAGAAGTCATCGCGAAGGTCCCGGTACCTTCGGGTGCGATGATCGAGGAAGTCGTCGAGATTGCCCGATTGGCGTCGCAGAGCTGGGGCCGATCGTCTCTCTCGCGGCGCACCAACATTCTTTTCACGCTGCGCCAACTGCTCGTCGAACACACCGACGAATTGGCCGCACTGATCACGACCGAACACGGCAAGACCGACGCCGACGCGAAGGGCGAGATCGCCCGGGCTCTTGAGAACGTGGAGTACGCCTGCGGGCTAATTGAACACCTCAAAGGCGGGTTCTCTGATCAGGTCGCCGAGGGCGTCGACGTACATTCCACGCGCGAGCCCGTTGGCGTCGTCGTCGCGGTGACGCCCTTTAACTTCCCGATAATGGTGCCCCTGTGGATGAGCGCTAACGCACTGGCGGCAGGCAACGCCGTCATTCTCAAGCCTTCCGAGCGCGACCCCTCGGTCTCGGTCCGCTTAGGCGAACTCTTGAAAGAGGCCGGCCTACCGGACGGTGTCTTCAACGTGCTGCAGGGCGACGGCACCACCGTTCAGGCCCTGCTCGAACATCCCAACATTGACGCGGTGAGCTTCGTGGGCTCGACGCCCGTGGCGCGCCACGTGCACGAGGTGGCCAGCGCGCACCACAAGCGAGTCCAAGCCCTCGGCGGGGCGAAGAATCACATGGTCGTCCTACCAGACGCCGACTTAGACGTCGCGGCCGACGCCGCGATCAACTCGGGTTTCGGATCCGCCGGTGAGCGTTGTATGGCCATCAGCGTCGTCGTCGCGGTGGGTGACGTCGCCGGTCCGCTGATCGACAAGATCGCCACGCGACTCGACAAGTTGCGCGTGGGGCCCGGCGATGACCCGGCGAGCGATTTTGGTCCACTGATCACCCAGGCGCACTTAGACCGTGTCGTGACCTACGTCACCTCCGCCCCCGACGACGACATCATCGTCGTTCGCGACGGCACCACGATGGCGAGCCCGAAAGGCTTCTTCCTGGGTCCGAGCCTCTTAGACGGGGTACGTCCGGGCACCAAGGCCTACGACGACGAGATCTTCGGTCCGGTTCTCGGGGTCGCGCGGGTGGCGACCTTCGACGACGCGATCGCCCTCGTGAACAGAAATCCCTACGGCAATGGCGTGGCGATCTTCACCCGTGACGGTAACGCGGCGCGCCTTTTTTCTCGCCAGGTCCATGTGGGCATGATCGGCGTGAACGTCCCCGTTCCCGTGCCGATCGCCGCCTACTCCTTCGGGGGGTGGAAGAACTCACTCTTTGGCGACGCTCACATCTACGGACCCGAGGGCTTCGCCTTTTACACTCGCGCCAAAGTCGTCACCACTCGCTGGCCCGAACCGTCTGAGTCTCAGATTGACCTCGGGTTCCCCACCACGCGTTAAGGCATGACCGGCGCCGAACCAACGTTCGTACACTGGTTCGCCGTGGGCTTCAAGGAGACCGCGGCCATGGTCTGGCTGACCTGGTGGCCCCTCGTCCTGGGCTTCAGTCTCTCCGGTTTGGTCCAGAGCCTGGTTCCCCGTGACGCGCTTCGCGCCCAGTTGGGCACCACGACGCCTCGATCGGTGGCCAAGGCGTCGCTCTTGGGCATGTTGTCGTCGTCGTGCAGTTACGCCGCCAGCGCTTTAGCGCGCGCGCTCTTCGCGCGGGGATCGTCGTGGTCGAACGCGATGATCTTCATGGTGGCCTCGACCAACCTCGTCATCGAACTCGGGGTCTTGCTCTATCTCTTGTTGGGCTGGCAGTTCCTCCTCGCCCAACTCGTTGGCGGTGTGATCATGGTGATCTTGTTGGCTCTCACGACACGGGTCATCTTCAACGCGCGTCGAGAGGCCCAACTCAAGGCGCGGGTCTTGTTGGAGTCGCCCCCGATGGAGCACCCGGTCGGAACTTCGTGGCGAGATCGACTTCGCGACGCAGAGAGTTTCTCCCAAGCGGCGCGCTACACCCTGGGCGATCTCAAGATGCTGCGCAAAGAACTCCTGGCCGGATTCTTGGTGGCCGGGTTTCTCAGCGTGCACGTGCCCGCCTCGTGGTGGTCGCACGTGTTCATTTCGGGACACGGCGCGTGGACGGTATTGGAAAACGCGCTCCTGGCACCTCTCTTGGCGGTCGTGGCGTTCGTCTGTTCCATTGGCAACATCCCCCTCGCCGCGGCGCTGTGGGCCAAGGGTGTCACCTTTGGCGGCGTGATCGCCTTCATCTTCGCCGACCTCATCACGCTGCCCTTGCTCGCGATCTATCGCCGTTTTTACGGCACCGCGTCCGCGTGGCGACTCTTTGCGCTGCTGTGGATGGTAATCAGTCTCTCGGGGCTCATCGTGAACGGACTCTTTCACCAGATACACCTCGTCCCCACGACGCATCACGTCTCGGCCCTCAACGGCCGGTTCCCACTCGGCGCGACACTCGTCTTGAACGTGTTGGCCAGCGTCGTCTTGGTGGGCACCTGGTGGCTCGCCCACCACGCTCGCCGTTCTTCTTCTAGCGCCATCGATCCGGTCTGTGGAATGAACGTGGACACCTCGTCGCCCGCCGCGACACTAGAGCGTGAGGGCCAAACCTTCTACTTCTGCTCGCTACGTTGTCGCGATCGCTTCGAGCGCGAGCACGAGCACCAGCGATCCGACGAGAGCGACGGCCATAACGGCGACGCGACGGATCCGGTCTGTGCGATGCGCGTCGATAGCCACGACGCGCTGAGGGCCACTGGCCCCGACGGTGTGACCTACTATTTCTGCAGCGAGGGGTGTCGCGCGACATTCCTCGAAGGGCCGCGTACCCCGGCGAGCCAATCGATCCAGTTAGGACCATGAGCAGCCGATGAGTAAGCAGCACACGAGCGTACGGGCGTACGGCATCTTGGTGCACGAGGACCAGGTCCTGCTCGTTCGCTCCAGCAGNNCCCGAGGACACCCTTCTGCGCGAGTTCCGCGAAGAGACCGGTCTGGCGATCAAGGATCCGGTCTTGCACGACGTGGCGAGCGACGTGCGCCGCCGCCCTAACGGCGACCGCATCCACACCGTTCGCGTGCTCTACACCGTCTCGCTCGACGGGGGCGAACTACGCGACGAAGCCCAGGGCACGACCAATCAGGCCCAGTGGTTTACGTTGCGCGAGCTCGACACGGTCAATGTCGCGGAGTACGCGTCACGCGCGATTCACTCCGCGACCGCAAAGTAGCGCGCGGGCATCTTTCGTTTCAACAACTTGCCCGCGGGGTTGCG
>PKXH01000035.1:21774-27441 GCA_003133405.1 Acidimicrobiaceae bacterium
TGCGCAACTCTTCTTCATTGAGCGCCGACCCCGGACGCACCGTGATCACCGCGGCCACCACTTCCCCGAGTCGCTCGTCGGGCAGACCTAAGACGGCCGCCTCGTAGACCGCGGGGTGCTCGTAGATGGCCGACTCGACCTGGGCTGAGTACACGTTCTCCCCGCCGCGAAGGATCATGTCCTTCAGCCGGTCGTCGACGTAGAGGAAGCCCTCGTCGCTCACGTGGCCCAAGTCGCCGGTGCGCAGCCAACCCTGCACGATCGTCTCGGCCGTCTCTTCGGGCTGGCGCCAGTACCCGCGGATCATGGTCGGCGTCTTCAGCCATATCTCGCCACTTTCGCCCGCGGCCAGTGAGTTCATCGACTCGTCACGTATGTCGACGTCCATCACGATCGTGGGTACCCGACCGGTCGACGTGGGATGGCTCACGTAGTCGTCACCGAAATTGCCCGGCCCGTAGGCGTTGGTCTCGGTCATGCCGTAACCCAGGTTCGGCCGGCCCGCTGTAAAGGAGTGCTCAACGCGTTCGACCAGCGTGGTCGGCGCCGGCGCGCCGCCCCCGCCAACGCTGGCCAGGGAAGACGTGTCGTATTTCGAGAAACTAGGCGACTCGATGAGATCCCACGACTGGGTGGGCACGCCCACGAACGCCGTCACGCGGTGACGCTCGATCAGCTCGAGCGCGCGCTCGGGCTCCCACCGGTACATCATCACGAGCTTGAAATGCCACGAGAAGCACGACATCATCACGGGAATGCAGCCGGTCACATGAAAGAGCGGCACGATCAAAATGAAGCACGGGGCTTCGCCGTACTCCGGCGCTTCACCGTCGTCGCGCGCGGCGAGCACCGCGCCCGCCGAGGCGAAGGCCATGATGGTCTGACAGATCGCGCCGTGCGTGGAGACCGCGCCCTTGGGAAAGCCGGTGGTGCCCGAAGTGTAAAGAATGGTGGCGTCGAGGTCCGGGCTCAACTCGACCTCGGGCAGGGTCGCACCGGTGACCACGACGTCACGCCATCGCTCGACCGCGTCATGGTAGGTCTCGTCGTCGTCGAGTCTCACCCCCAAGAGTCGAACGCCCGCGCGTGCGCAAGGTTCGCTCGCCCGCCGGACCCGTTCGGCGTCGCCGATCAACAGCGAGAGTCCCGAGTCGTTGATCGCGAAGTCGAGCTCCTCACTGGTCCACCAGGCGTTCAACGAGACCGAGATTGCCCCCACCGAGGTGATCGCGGCGAAGGAGACCACCCACTCGGGGTAGTTGCGCATCGCGATACCGACCCGGTCACCGACCTTGACGCCGTAGTGGTGCACTAGGGCGTCGCCGAGCGCGTCCACTTCGGCCATCACCCGAGTGAAGCTCCACTCCTCGTCCTCGAAGACCAAGAACGTGGACTCCACGCCCCGGGCGAGATCGAAGAACTGACGTAGATTCGCCGGCGAGTTCTTAAAAACTCGATCCGTCACGCCGTCGTGTTCGACGTTGATGACTTCAAAAGGTTGGCCCGACGCGGAGACCTCCGCTATCGCCTCTTCGAAACTACGCACCCGGTTCCTCCATGAGCCGTAATCCTAGACAGACGGCGCCCGTCGACACCGACACCGGCCATTCATGACAACATCGCCGGGAGCCACTCATGTTGGTTCGACGAGCGACGCCGACGAACCTACACTTCGTAATACCAACCACTGAAAGGTTCAACATGTTCGCCTCGAACTATCCCTTGGCCGACGTCTTCATCTCGACCCTGTACATCGTCATCTTCGTCGTGTGGATCATCCTCGTCTACCACGTGTTCGCCGACATCTTTCGCAGCCACGATCTCAGTGGCACCGCGAAGACCCTTTGGGTGGTGTTCATCTTCATCTTGCCGCTGCTGGGCACCCTCGTCTACATCCTCGCGCGAGGCGGCTCGATGCACCAGCGTCAGTCGCTGGCGATGCAAGCCCAGCAAAAGACCTTCGAGGACTACATCCGAAAAGTGGCCAACACCAAGGAGTAGTGCCGGCCCGTCAGCGCGTGGACGTCAGCGTGGACTTGATCTGCGCGGCCCGTTGGGCCATGCGCTCCACGGACTCGGCGATCTTGGCCTTCACGTTCACCAGGTCGACGCGGGCCGTCTCGGCCTCTTTGTTCAGACCCTTGAGGTGCTCGACGTCCCAGATGCCCAGCACCGGATTGAGGACGTCACCGAGGTACTGCCCAAGGCCGTAGATGCCTTCTTTGGCGATGCGCACGGCGTGTCGAGTGAAGCTCGGAATACCGGTGCCGGGCATCGCGAACGTACTCACCTGCTTCGACACCGCGATCATCATCGCCGAGGGATCGATCGCGAAGGCCGCCAATGTCAGGTCGCGATAGAAGAGGTAGTGCTTGGTCTCGTCGCCCGCGATGAGCCCCAAGACNNCCGATCTTGTCGTCCTTGGGCAGTCGCGCGCCGGTGTTACGGTGCGCGATCTGCGTGGCCCGTTCTTGGAACGACACGTAGGCGATGAGATCGGCGAAGGTCTGCGGGTGGGGCACCTCGCCCTTGGCCATCTGCACGCGACGACCCTCCTCGAGCAAGGTCGGATCGATACAGCGACTGATGTGCACCCAGTCACGCATCACCATCGAGTGACGGTTCTCCTCCATCGTCCACTGACACGACCAGTCGTGGATGGGGTGACCCACCGGCGCGTGGGTCAGGATCGAGTTGGTGTAGTACGGCAGGTTGTCCTCCGTCAAAAGATTGACGTAGATCGAACTGCGCACGCCGTCAACCAGGGGGTAGTCCTCGGGCGACCAGGGCCGCTCGTTGAAGCTCTCCCCCTCGCCCCAGTTGATCTGCTCGTGGGGAAACCAGAGGCGCGGCGCTTCCAGGTGACGGTTATAGAGACGCTCCACGTCGGGCGCTAACTCTGTAAGAAGGTCGACGCGGCTCTTCGCCACTCGGGTGCTCAAGTTGTAGTACCTCTTTCGTTCGCGCAGTGCGCTAACGAGGTCATCCTAACCCTCGATTTCGAGAGCGAGGAGGAATCTTATGATTCGGCGCACAAAGGGCCTCAGGTAGCCTGATGACCTTGTGAAACTCGTCGACACCCTCGTACCAGTAGATTTTCGCTCGTCCGTACGTGGCCCGCTACGCCGTCTCTACGTCTGCACCTTCATCGGCTGCGTGGGCAACGGTCTCACGCTCTCGCTCTTCGTCATCTACCTGCATAACGTGCGCGGCTTCTCAACGACCTTTTCGACCTTGTTGCTCGCGCTCTCGGCGATAGTGGCCCTTTCGAGTGCGCCGCTCTGGGGTACCTTGACCGATCGCCTCGGGCCGATTCCGGTAATTCTCTTTGTCTACTGCGCCGACGCCGTCGCCCTGGTCTTCTGGGCGCTGGCGCACACACGAGAGCAAGCGACCCTCACGGCGCTGTTGATCGCGGTCTTTGGCGGCGCGGGGTGGGGACCGGCCAGCACCTTGCTCAGCCGCCTCGTCACGCCCGAACACCGTCAGCGCGCCTTTGGCGTCAACTTCTTGCTGGTGAATCTGGGCATTGGTTTTGGCACGCTCATCTCGGCGAGCGTCGTCAATCTCCAACGTCCCGACACCTTCGTCGCGTTGTACATCTTCAACGCCGGCGTGACAGTGCTCGCGGCGCTCTACTATCTCACCTTGCGCCACAACGGCGGACCGATCAAAGAGCTGCGCGACGATCCGGTGAAGCGCGCCGAGGGTTGGCGTGAAGTGATGACCGATAGCCGACTCGTTCGCTACGTCATCGCGGCGGTCTTTCTCATGATCGGTGGGTACGGCTCACTCGACGCGGGACTCAGTCTCTTCGTGGTGAACAATCTCAAGATCTCGGTGCACGCCATCGGGATCATCTTCTTCTTCAACACCTCGACCATCGTGCTCGTCCAGCTCTGGGTCTTGAATCGAATTGCCGGCAAAAGTCGAACACGCGTGATGGGGTTCGTGGCCCTGTTCTGGTTCATTTTCTGGTTAATCCTCGAAACGACCCTGGCGTTGCCGGCGAGCGCCTCCATCGCCATGCTGTGCCTGTCCATGGTGGTCTTTGCCGTCGGCGAGACGATGCTCCAGCCGGTCGGTTCGGCGATCGTGAACGACATCGCGCCCGAGCACCTGCGCGGACGATACAACGCCGCCGCGGGACTCTCCTGGGGCGTCTCGGGTACGCTCGCGCCCGCCATCACCGCGCTCTACTTCAGCGTGCACCTCAGCAACTGGTGGCCCATCGGCACCGGCGTGACCGCGCTGGTGGGCGGGGCCATGATGATGAACCTTCGTCGTCACATCAGTGCCAGCGCCGACGGGCGCGTCGAGCCCGCGATCTAGTTCGATTCCGTTCTAAGTTTTCTTGGTGGAGTTCTCTCGCGTCGACCCTCGAGAGGAAGACCAGTTCATGGCCTGGTTCAACGTCCTCAATCGTGCCGAGATTCTGCGCGACCAAGGACGAAGCGAAGGTTGGCAACCCTCGGAGTGGCGCGCGCGAGCCCTAGACGACACCGCGCCCGCCTATAACCAACTCTTTGGCCTGGGCGAAAGCCGACTGCACCCGGTGGCCGTGGGCGCACTCGAGGTCTCGCGGGACGACAATCTGAGCTGGATCCGCGGCGACCTTTTCGTCGATCCCGTCGAACGCCGCCAGGGCTACGGCTCGACGCTGCTCGGCCATCTCGAGGAGACGGCTCGTCAACTCCAGCGCTCGTCGCTGTTGTTCTGGGTCGTTGAAGACGCCCACGAGCGCGGCCGAGGTCCAAATCGGGCCTTCGCACCGCTACGCGGCTACGACGTCGTCGACGAGAGCATCGAGCGCGTGCTCACTTGGCCGCGCCCCGACGGCGAACTCGAACGTCTCTGGGACCAGTGGCATCCCTTCGCGAGCGACTACGAGATTCTCTCGTGGCGCGGGCCCACGCCCGACGAACTACTGAAGGGCCGCGCGCACCTCTCGGCCATCATGCCCGTGGAAGTGCCGGACGCGGGATTGGAGCTGGAGGAGGAACACTGGGACGAACACCGCGTTCGCCAGCACGAACGACGCGTCGACGAAATGGGCCGCGATCTCCTCGTCGCCGTTGCGCAGCATCGCACGAGCGCCGAGCTGGTGGGCTTTAGCGAGCTGAGTGTCTCTCGAGCCCGTCCCGAGACCGCCTACCAGTGGGACACGCTCGTCACCCGCGCGCACCGCGGACATCGACTCGGCGGACTACTAAAGATCGCCACCATGCGTCTGCTGGCCAGTGCGAACTACGACACGCACAAGATCCGCACCTCCAATTCGTGGCGAAACGAGCCGATGATCGCGGTGAACGAGGCGCTCGGCACCTACGTGGCGGGCCGCATCGTGAACTGGCGAAAGTTTCTTTAGTAAGTCGTCTCGCGTCGACGAAGGTTCAACGCAATCTACGAACAACCACTCGTGGCGCCACAGGTCGAACAGACGTAGCACGATCCCGCTCGCTGCATGGCGTTGCCACACTGATAACACATGGGCGCGTCGCGCTGTTCCGCTCGACTACGCACCACCGGTGTCGGCGCGCTCGGCCTGGGTAGTTCGCCGATCTCCATCAATGGCGGCTGGACGGGTAAGTTCAAGGTCGGCGTCGCCTGCTCCACCACCTCAGGCAGGGTGGGCTGGATACGCTCGCTCGTCGAGAGCACGCCGAG
>PKXH01000010.1 GCA_003133405.1 Acidimicrobiaceae bacterium
ACAATCACGCTCTCTGACAATCCGGTGGAAATCACCGGCGTGAACGGTGTATGTGATCTTACGGCGGGTACCGAGGGCACGTTCCTCCTCAGTGGCTTCACCAACCCCGCCAGTGGAACAGCGATCGGTACCGCCTTCACCTTCGCCACTTCTACCGATACTGACCCCGGCGATGTCTCGGGTAACGCAGATGTCACGTTCACTTCGGCGACGACCGTAGACACGGGGGTGGGTAACCTTCTTTTCACTCCCTCGAGTACCGTGGCGGGCGCGGCCACTCCTTGGACCATTGCATTCCTGACTTCGCCCACGACAGGTGCCTTGACCATTGGTTCAACGATCTCTATCACCTTTCCGTCGGCGATGACGGTCCCTTCAACGACTGTCTTCACGCCAGTTTCCGATACCGCGAACAGCGATTTTCTGAACTGTGCAGGCTCCGACGTCACGAGTGGTCAAACGATCACGATTACTTTGCACGACGACGCCCTGCAGCCAAACGGAGATAACCTTCCCTGCGCGCTGGGGGTCGCCGTAACTGGGACATTCGAGATCTCACCCATCACGAACCCATCGTCGATAAGTGACTCTTCGTACCTTGCGGCGAACTTCTCTCTGTCCACATCTTCAGACTCCGCATCTGCCATAAGTCCCACGTCAGTTTCCGCACTCACTTCGCCGCCCGCCCCGACCGGCGTGACCTTCGCCGCGACGACCACGGTGGAGAGTGTCGCGACGTCGTGGACCATGGGCTTTACGTCATCGTCGACCGGTGCATTAACGACCGGCTCGACCATCACGGTGGGGTTTCCCTCGACCGTCACCCTTCCGGGATCGACCACGTTCACGGCGCTCACGGGAATCGCCGGTGCGTGCACCGGCACCGACGTCACGAACGCGGCGTTTAACACGATTACCGTGACACTGGCCGGGAACTGTTCTCTCGGTGACTCGATCTCCGCGACGTTCTCGATCGGGAACCTGACGAATCCCTCGTCGTTGAGTGCGTACACGGTGTCGAACTTCACGTTGGCCACGTCCGCCGATACGACGGCTGCCTCGCCCGCCAGCGTGGCCACGCCCACCACTTCGGCCACGCCCTCGAGCGTGACCTTCTCGCCGTCGTCACTCGTCGCGGCCCATCCGGGAACCACTTGGACCATCGGCTTCACGTCGTCCTCGAATGGAACGTTGACCACGGCGTCCACCATCACTGTCGTCTTCCCTACCGGCGTCCCCACCGTCCTCACCGTTCCTAGTTCGCCCGCGTTCACGGCGGTCTCGGGCTTCACCGGTGCCTGTTCGGGGATGACGGGCAACACGACGGGCCAGATCGTGGTCATCACGCTGAACGCCACCTGCTCGCAAACCTCGACGTCGACGCCGATGGTCTTTACGTTGGGTGGATTTACGAACCCTTCGGCTCAGACGTTCACCGCGACTGGCTTCACGCTTGCTTCGTCGGTGGACACGAATAGCGCGAGTCCCGTGACTGGTCTCACCTTTCATGGAACCCAAGCGCCGACCAGTGTCACGGTGACGCCAGTGCCCGGCGGAGCCGCCGCTTTGGCGGGATACGTCGGTCCGTGGAACATCGGTTTTACCTCCTCATTGAACGGTTCTCTCACCGGAACGTCAACGGTCACCGTGGTCTTCCCCTTCAGCGTGCCCGCATCGCCCGCGATTTCGATCGTCTCGGGTTTCGCAGGCAACTGCACGAGTATCGCTGGCGTCGGGGCGGTAGACACCGTGATGATTACGCTCAACGGGAGTTGCGCCCTCATGGGGTCGACCGCGGCGGTCCTCCAGATTGGCGGACTCACCAATCCCTCGGCGCAGACCCTCTCCAATAGTGGCTTCACGGTCGCCACCTCGTCGGATCAAAGTACGGCGAGCCCAACCGGCACGGCAGTGACCATTCATGCCCCAAAGATCTCGTCCGTAACATTCTCGCCGTCGTCACCCGTCGCGGGCAACGTGGCAACTTCTTGGACTATCGGCTTTACGTCGTCCTCGAGTGGAGCATTGACGGCGGCGTCAACCATCACCGTGGTCTTCCCTTCGGGACTCAGCGTTCCCGCGTCGCCCGCCTTTACGAAGGTTTCGGGCTTCGCCGGTGCCTGCTCGACGATGACGGGCAGCACGACCAGCCAGACCGTGGTTATCACGCTGAACGGTACTTGTTCACTGGCCGCGTCAACCGCCGCGGTGTTCACCCTGGGCGGCTTCACGAACCCTTCGGCCCAGACGTTCCAACCCAACGGCTTCACCCTCGCCTCGTCGGTTGACACGGGCGCCGTGAGCCCATCGCTTACCGTCACGTTCACCGCCGGGGCCGCTTCGCTCACCAACGTCACGTTGGTTCCGACCACGACCGCGGCGGCCGTGGCGGACTCCTGGGACGTGGGCTTCACGCCATCGACCTCAGGGGCATTGACCACGGCGTCAACGATCACCGTGGTCTTCTCCCCGAACGTGACGGTTCCGGCGTTGCCATCCTTCGAGAAGGTATCGGGTTTCAGTGGCGCCTGTAGTGGCATTTCTCCGTCGGGCTCGGGTCATACGGTGACGATCACGTTGAGCGCCACCTGCTCACTGGCAGCCTCGACCGCGGCAGTGTTCGCCCTGGGCGGATTCACGAACCCTTCGGCGCAGACGCTGGCGCTCACCGATTTTACCCTCGCGACGTCCACCGATCCTCCTGCGATATCGCCCACGACGCCGAGCGGCGGGATTATCATCACCTCGGCGTTCCCGACCATCCCAGTCAAGTCATTCCCGGGCGGCCTGACCCACCCCGCGGAGATCCTCACCATTGCCAACGCGGCCGGCGCCTTTGGGGTGGTGGACGACGGCAATCAACTGTGGGTGAGCAATTACAACGACGACACGGTGTACTCGTACAACGACGTGACCGGAGCGCTAGTCAACGTGATCACGGCCGGATCGGTCAACGGGACCTCGGTCGCGACGGGCATAAATTCGCCGAACACGATAGCGGTCAATGGCAATCATCTCTTTGTCGGGAACAACCTTGACAACTTCGTAGCGGAGTTCACACTGTCCGGTTCGCCGTTCTCGGGCAATGAGACGCCGACCTTCGTGAAGGACATCGAACTTGGTACTCCCGGTGCGGGCAGGCTCGTTGGCCGTTTAGTGGACGACGGGAGTTACGTGTGGGCGACGCTGGAAGCCGGCAACGAGGTCTTCAAGATCGACGCTTCCACTGGGGTTGTCGTTGCTACGATCACTGGCATCGACTACCCGGTCGGCATCTCTTCGGACGGTGCCAACGTGTGGGTCGCGAGCTACGGCAGCGGTGCTGGTGACACTACGGTCACAGAAATCAATGCGGCGTCCGCCGCCATTGAGAACACCATCACCGTGGGCATGGGCCCGTACAGCATCTTCTCGGACGGAACGCACGTCTGGGTGGCCAACCGCGGTAACACCGCCAGTCCGGGCGACACCATATCGGTGATCGATGCCGCGACGGGTCTTGTCACGAATACCATCACCGTCGGCAACCAACCCAGCTCCGTCGTTTCAGATGGCACGGATCTCTGGGTCGCCAACTATGGTGACGACACCTTGTCGGAGATCAACATCTCTTCTCAGACAGTGATTAACACGTTCTCGCTCCCCTCCGGCGGCGGGCTCTATTCAATTACGGCGACCGGCTCTCACGTGTGGGTCTCCGAGGAAGGCTCGAACTCACTAGTCGAGATTGGTGCCCCGGTGTACACGGTGTCCTTCAACTCCGAAGGCGGTACGGCGGAGTCCTCCGAAACCCAAGCCTCATATGGTGCCTCCATCGTGCTGCCGACGCCAACCCTCGCCGGTTCCACGTTTAACGGCTGGTACACGTCTGCTGTCGGCGGCACTCTGGTGGGTGCTGGGGGCGCGTCGTACACTCCGACTTCCAACGTCACCCTCTACGCCCAGTGGAGCTACACGGTCACCTTCAATTCGAACTTCCCTTACGTCGCGGGCGGCACGGGTTCGATGAGCAACGAGACTCACTCGGCGGCGACGGCCCTCACGGCCAACGCCTTCACCGACACCGGCTACGCCTTCACCGGTTGGAACACGATCGCCGCCGGCGGGGGCACTGCCTACGCCGGCGGTGCCAGCTACCCCTTCACCGCGAGCGTGACCCTCTATGCCCAGTGGAGCGCCAATGCCCTCACCGTCACCTTTAACGCCAACACCGCCGCCGGCGCGATGGGCAACGAGAGCTTCACCAGTGGCGTGGCCAAGGCCCTCAGCGCCAACGGTTACACCGTGCCGGCCGGGGCCACTTTCGGGGGCTGGAACACCGCGGCCAACGGCACGGGCACCGGCTACGGAGCGGGCGCCTCGATCACCATCTACGCCAGCGTCACCCTCTTCGCGCAGTGGAACTACACGCTCACGCTCAACTTCAACTCCGAAGGCGGCAGCGCCGTCTCGTCGGAGAGTGGCCAGAGCGGCGAAAGTTTTACATTGCCCGGCGCACCCACTTACGCCAGCAACACCTTTAACGGCTGGTTCACCGCCCCAACGGGCGGCACGCTGGTCGCCTCGCCCTACACCCTCACCGCCAACACGACCCTCTACGCGCAGTGGAGCGTCAGCACCGACACCGTTACCTTTAACGCCAACACCGGCGTCGGCTCGATGAACAACGAAACCGAGAACGTCGGCGTGGCGACGACCCTCACCGCCAACTCCTTTACCAAGACCGGTTACGCCTTCACTGGTTGGAACACGATTGCCGCCGGCGGGGGCAGCGCCTACGCCGACGGCGCCAGCTACCCCTTCACCGCGAGCGTGATCCTCTACGCGCAGTGGAGCGCCAATGCCGTCACCGTCACCTTTAACGCCAGCACCGGCGTCGGCTCGATGAGCAACGAGACCGAGAGCTTCGGCGTGGCGACGACCCTCACCGCCAACACTTTTACCAAGACCGGCTACACCTTCACCGGCTGGAACACGATGGCCGCAGGCGGGGGCAGCTTTTACGCCGACGCTGCCAGCTACCCCTACACCGCGAGCGTGACCCTCTACNNCGCCGAGGGAGGCATCGTTTTACCGACGTCGGCCGACTTCACGACGGGTGATCCGGCGTTGAGGCTGCCGAGTCCGAGTTACGCGGGCTACACCTTTGATGGCTGGTATACCGCCCAATACGGGGGCACGTTCGTCGGTGACGCGGCGGGGTCGTACACTCCGAGCGGTCCCGTTCCCTCGATCGCCCTCTACGCCGATTGGTTACCCTTCACCTATAGCGTGACCTACAACCCCGATGGCGGCACCGTGGGTACCCCGTCGGTAACGTACGTGGTCGGCACGCCCGCACTGGCGCTGCCCACGCCCACGCTCCCTGGCAGTACTTTTGCTGGCTGGTACACCGCACCCTCGGGCGGTACCTACCTCGGCGCCGCCGGCGCGCCGTTCACGCCCACGTCGACGCCGGTGACGCTCTACGCCCAGTGGATCGCGTCGCCCCCGACCGANNGGAAGAACGGCTCGTCGGCGGTCCTGCCGAGCGACACGGGCTTCAACGCTCCACCGGGCTACAGCGCGTTTGCCGGCTGGTCGACGAGTTCGGGTCATGGTAACTCGGTCACTTACAACGTGAACTCCTCGTACGCCCTTGCGGGGGCCGTGGGCATCACTGGATCGAGCGTCACGCTCTACGCGGTGTGGTTGCCGAGCTCCAGTGGCGGCGCGCCGGTGTTTACGAGCTCGTACCAGCCGGTCTTCGCCTACGGACACGAAACGCCCCAGACCGTCACCGCCGTCGGTTCGCCGGCCATTAGCCTCTCGGCGACGTTCAATGGCGGGACGTCATTGCCGGCAGGCGTGTCGTTCACCGATAATGGCGGCGGCAACGCGACGTTAACGCTCAACCCGCTCACCACGTTGCCGGGCACCTACGTACTGGTCTTTACGGCGATCAACGCCGAGGGCTCCAATACTCAGATCTACACCTTTAGCGTGACGTCGCCCTATGCGCCGACGTCGGTTGTGGCAACGACTGATCTCAGTAAGGCCAACTCGGTGAAGGTCACCTGGGTCGCCCCGGCGGACGGCGTGGTGACGAGCTACACCGTGGTGCCCACCAACGTTTCACCTGGTGGCGGCGTGGGCGCCGCCATTATCGACATCGCCCCGTCGACGAGTTGCGCCGGCATCAGCGGGCTCTGTCTGGAGGTGACGAACCTCGTTGGTGGTGACACCTACAACTTCGTGGTCACGGCGGTCTTTAACTCGGGCGGGACTGAGTCGTCGGCGACGTCGAACTACACGCTGCCGACAGTCGTGGCGCCGAGTGGCGCCACGGGTTCCAATGCCGCGGGGTCAGTGTCGTTCTCTCAAAGTGGCTCCTCGAGCGCCTCGGNNCGATCGGCGCGAGCGGAGCCACGGGATCGATTACGGCCACGGGCATTGGCCAGGGCATTGTCTCGGTCGGCGTCTACGCCAACAACCCCGCCGCCGGCGTCTTTAGCGTCGCCGCCGGCACGGACTCCTACGACGTCTCGCTCTCGGCGGGGTCGAAGTTCATGAGCGTGAGCTTCGAGCTCTGTGGCGTCGGAACGGACGGCCAGATCGAATGGTTCGACTCGCTCAACGACACGAGTTACCTCGTGCAGCCCGCGCCCGTCGCCGTGAGTGGATCGCCGAGCTGTTACACGGTCAACCTCAACGCGACGTCGGTACCGACGACGAACGACGCGACGCTCTACGGATCGATTTTCTACGTGGCGATCCCCAAGATTTCGGTGAGCGATCCAACTCCGCCGCTCGACGTCACGGCTAGGGCCGGTGACGCTTCGGCGACCGTGACCTGGACGGTACCGGCGTCGGACGGGGGAGCTCCGATCACGAGCTACGTCGTGACGTCGGCCCCGGGAGGCTACACGTGCACGGTGTCGGATCCGAGCGTCCTTACTTGTATCGTCAATGGTCTGACCAACGGCACGACGTACACGTTCACTGTGGCGGCGATCAACGCGCACTCGGCCAGTACCCCCGGTGGCCCCAGTAATCCGGTGGTGCCGGAGGGACCGGCGGTGAAAAAGCCGAGAGAAGTCATCGTCATACTCGACCCGTTCGTAACGGGTTCCTCAGTGCTCTTGCCGAGGATGGACGTGCAACTGACCAACTTGGCCAAGACCATAAAGAGGTATGGCGGCAAGTCGGTGGTCATCACGGGCTTCACCGACAGTCGAAATGGCTACGCCTACAACCTGGCCCTGGGCTTAGCGCGGGCCACGAGCGCGAACGTTTACCTGCGCGCCCAACTGCAGCGTCTTGGCGTGAAGATCAACTTCTCGATACGGGTGATCACCAAGGGCTTGACGAGTCCGGCCGCCTCCAACACGACGCCCGCGGGCGAGGCCAAGAACCGCCGTGTGGTACTGGTAGCGATGCTGTACTAGCTGGTCGCTCCCACGTCGGAATACATGTTTTACGCGGGTTCGGTGTGCAGGCTGTAGCCCACGCCCGGCGTGGTATGGATCAACGTGCCGGACTCGTCGTTCAACTTCTGGCGAAGACGGTGCACGTAGGCGTGCACGTAGGAGGCCTCGTCGCTGTATCTCGATCCCCATACGGCCTTAAGGATCATCTGGTTCGTGCAGGTGCGTCCGGCGTGACGCGCGAGGAAGGCGAGCACGCTGAACTCTTTGGCCGTGAGATCGACCTTGTCGCCGTGACGGCGCACTTCGTGGTGCACGAAGTCGACGTCGAGCTCGCCCAGGCTCAGCGTCGAGGGCGTCTCGTCCTCAAGCTCGGGGCCGCGACCGCGAAGTACCGCTCGGATGCGCGCCTCCAACTCACCCATGGAAAAGGGTTTGGTGACGTAGTCGTTGGCGCCGCCGTTCAGGGCCGCGATCTTGCGGTCCTCTGCCCCGGTGGCCGAAAGGATGATGATCGGCACGTCACTCCACTGGCGGATTCGCTGACACACTACGAGGCCGTCCAGGTCCGGTAGTCCCATGTCCAGCACCACGACGTCGGGCGATTTGAGGGCCGCCTGGGAGACGCCCTGCTCCCCGTTAACGGCCGACACGACGTCATGGCCGCCCGCTTCGAGGCCGAGCCGCAACGCGCGCAGCAGGGACTGGTCGTCGTCAATGACGAGAACGAGGGCCATGACTCTTAAGGGCTCGTTTTGCTGGCGCGCGTGGGTAACGAAAAGACGAAGCGGGCGCCGCCGCCGGGGTTCTCTTCGTACCAGAGGTGTTCGCCGTGCGCTTCGACGAACGTCTTGGCGATGGTGAGGCCGAGCCCCGCTCGTCCGCCGGTATTGAGCTGGGTGAAGCGGTCAAAGATGGTCTCGCGGTCACCGGGGAGCACGCCGGGACCCTGATCGGCGACGGACACGATGACGTGGTCGTCTCGACGTTCGTACTCGACGCTTATCAGGCTATTGGGCGGCGCGTGGCGAAGGGCGTTGTCGAGGAGATTGACCAGCACCTGGCCAATGAGCACGCGGTCCACCACGACGTCGGGCAGCGGTCCGGAATCACTGACGTCGATCTTTTGTCCGCCGAAGGTCGGGATCATCACGCGCACGGCTTCGTCCACGAGTTCGCCGACGGGTGTCGCTACTCGATGCAACGTCAACACGCCCGCTTCAATGCGCGTCATGTCGAGCAGGTTCGTCACGAGGCGAGTCAGGTGGTCGGCCTCAATTTCAATGAGATGGTGAAGTTCGCGGGTGTCGTTGAGTGAAAGTGAGTCGGCGCGTTGCGAGAGCGTCGACGAAGCCACCTTGATGGTCGCTAGGGGCGTGCGCAGGTCGTGGGAGACCGCGCCCAGGAGTCCCCGGCGGAACCGGTCAGACTCCTCGAGGAGTTGTGAGCGAAGGGCCTGCTCACGCAGTTGCGCTCGTTCGAGGGCCAACGCCGCGTCATTGGCGAAGGTGTTGAGGACCGTTCGTTCTGATGCCTGTATCGGATCGCCGCGCATCGCGAGGATGCCCATCGCTCGACCGTTGGATGACAGCACCACGGTACGAAGTTCGCTCGTCGATGCCGAGCCGGTCCCCACGCTGATCGGCAGACCAGAGAGAGGGTCGAGTTGGTGAAGTTCCTCACTCGAGAGCGGTTCACCGGCACTGGCCACGACGACCAGACGCCCCTCTTCGAGTTCGAGTAGCGACACGCCGGGCACATTGAACACGGTTTTGGCGCTCATGACGATGGTCCGCAAGAGATCGTCCACGGGCTGCTCACCGACGAGTTGTTCCGAGACTTCGAAGACCCGGCGCATGACCTCGCGCCCTCGCTGGGCCTCGGAGCGCGTCTGGTCGAGTGTGCTCACGATACGCGCCACCAGCAGCATCACCACGACGTAGACCACGAGGGCCGTCCAGTTCTGCGTGGTCCCGACGTTCAGCGTCTTGTAGGGCGGCACGAATGCGTAGTCGTAGACGAGAAAGCCGGCGGCCACGCTCGCCACTCCTGCGGCGAAGCCGCCGATGACGGCCCCCGCAACGACGGGTATCACGAGCACTAACGCGCTCGTCGAGACGCTGATGTGGCTGCGCAGCGGCAGCATCCCGAGCGCCAGGGCGGCCACGGCCAGGACTCCGGCGAGCGAGCCGACGAGAGGTTTGCGCACGAACTCAGTATGGTACGAGGAACCGGAGGGGCCCGTAACGAAGCGAATGAAGAAATTATTAAGGGCCCTACGGCCGATTTAAGAACCTGTTAAGAACCGTCCCGGAAGACTCGGGCTATGGCAGATTTCTTTGTAGCACTAGGCATCGTCGGGTTCACTGTCGCGTTCATCGCCTACATCTGGGCGCTCGACCGCGTATGAGTGCCTCCCAGATCATCCTTCTTATCGTGGCCGTCGCGATGTTCTCCTACCTCGGCTATGCCATGTTCAAGCCCGAGAAGTTCTAGATGGGCTTCTTCCTCACTATCGTCGCGCTCGTCGTCACGCTCGGGCTGGCCTGGCGTTACCTCGGCTCCTATATGGCCGCGGTCTTCGACGGGCGCGTCCACTTCCTGGGCTTCGTGGAACGCCCGATCTATCGCCTGCTCGGCACCGGACCCGAGCACGAGCAGACCTGGAAGCGCTACGCCGGCGCGCTGATCGTCTTCTCGGGCGTCTCCTTCGCCTTCACCTACGTGATCCTGCGCATCCAGGGCTCGCTGCCGCTGAACCCCCAGCACCTGGGTGCGGTCGGCTCNNTACGCGGGGGAGACGACGATGTCGTACTTCTCCCAGATCGGCGCGCTCACCGTCCAGCAGTTCGTCAGCGCGGCCGTGGGCATCGCGTCGGCCATCACGCTCGTGCGCGGGTTCCAGCGCAAGAACTCGCCCACCATCGGCAACTTCTGGGTGGACCTTACCCGGTGCCTCTTCTACGTCATGCTGCCGATCGCCTTCGTCTTCGGCATCATCTTCGTGGGTCAGGGCGCGGTCGAGACGCTGGCCGGCACCGCGTCGTTTCACGACGTGCTCAACGGGGTGACCCAGACGATCGCCCGTGGGCCCATTGGGTTCATGGAGACGATCAAGCAGCTCGGCACCAACGGCGGGGGCTTCCTCAACCAGAACGGGGCGACCCCCTTCGAGAACCCGACGGGGCTCACCAATTTCCTCTCGATCTTCCTGCTGCTGTGCATCCCCACCTCGCTTACCTACACCTTCGGCAAGATGGTGGGCTCGATCAAGCACGGGGCGGCGCTGCTGGCGATCATGGTCATCATCTTCGGCTCCTGGGTTGCCTTTACGAGCATCGCCGAGCACCAAAACAACCCGGCGATCGCCGCGGCCGGGATCCGCTCGACGGTCGGCAACATGGAGGGCAAGGACGTCCGCTTCGGCGACACCTCCAGCGCCCTCTACAACGTCGCCTCGACGCAGACGTCCACGGGATCGATCGACTCCGCCTCCGACTCGTACACGCCCATCGGGGGTATGGGCCTGCTCACCGGCATGATGCTGGGCGAGGTGACCCCGGGTGGCACCGGCACCGGCCTCTACACGATCCTCCTCTTTGCGATCATCGCGGTCTTCCTCGGCGGGCTGATGATCGGACGAACGCCGGAGTACCTGGGCAAGAAGATCCAGGCCGCCGAGGTCAAACTCGCCGGGCTGGGGGCTCTGGTCATGCCCATCACCGTGCTCGTCCTGACGGCTATCGCCGTGTCGTTCGCGGTCGGTCGGGCCGGCCCCCTTAACGCCGGCCCCCACGGATTCACCGAGATCCTCTACGCGCTGACCTCCCAGGCCAACAACAACGGGTCGGCCTTCGCCGGCCTCACCGGCAACACGCCTTTCTACAACGTGATCGGCGGCATCGCCATGCTGATCGGGCGCTTCGGGATCATGATCCCGGCCATCGCCCTGGGCGGCCATCTGGCGGCCAAGAACGTTGTGCCCGAGTCCCTGGGCACCTTTAGGACCGACAACGGCATGTTCGTCGGCCTGACCATCGGGGTCATCTTGATCATCGGCGGGTTGACCTTCTTCCCGGCCATCGCGCTCGGTCCCATCGTCGAACAACTGAGCCACGCGAGGTTCTTCTAATGAGCACACTCACCCACACTCCCACCGCCGACACGGCGCCCCGCGGCGTCGCCACGGCCCGGAGCCTGTTCGACCGGAAGATCCTGGGCCAGGCGCTGAGGGACTCCGTCAAGAAGATGGACCCCCGCGTCCAGATCAAGAACCCAGTGATGTTCGTGGTTCTTGTGGGCTCGGTCGTGACGTTCTTCGAGGCGATCGCCCACCCGGGCATCTTCACGTGGTCCATCACCGTATGGCTCGTGCTCACGGTCATCTTCGCCAACTTCGCCGAGGCCATGGCCGAGGG
>PKXH01000086.1:0-17652 GCA_003133405.1 Acidimicrobiaceae bacterium
AAGAGCGGCTGCAGGCGCTCTCGATGCGGCCTTCGGACTACGTGCATCGCCAGGTTCGATTTGCCCCCTATCCCACCGAAGACGTGGGCTGGATCATCGAGCAAGGCGGACCGGAGCTCGTCATGTTCTCCTCAGACTATCCCCACGTCGAAGGTGGCCGGCGGCCAATTGAACGCTTCGACGCTTCACTCGTCGACGCCAGTGACGACGTGCGCCAGCAGTTCTACGCCGACAACTTCCTCTTTCTGATGGGAACGGCCGGCGCGCGTCTCATGGCTTCAGCGACGCCGTCCTGAGCAATCGCGCGCCGATTTCCGCCTCACACGAGCGGGCAACGAAAGGGCACTACGTCAAGACTTCAATGCACTGTTCGCTCTTAGCCACAAGAGCCCGGAGCGGCTCAACGTATTACTTATTCTCGTTGACGCGTCCGCCTGCGACCAACTCATCGAGATTAGTGATCACAATGTCGGCACCATGAACGCGGAGTTCATCGGCGTACTGGTGTTGGCTCGGTCCGTCGTGGTGATCGACCCCGACCACCAATCCAAAGTGCCCGCTCCGACCGGCCTCCACCCCTGAAAGGGCGTCCTCGATGACTACGGCCCTATGTGGATCAACGTGGAACATTTTCGCCGCTTCAAGATAACTGTCGGGCGCGGGCTTGCCGGCCAGATGAAGGGTCTTCACAACGATGCCGTCGACGCGGGCGTCGAACAATTCCGCAATGCCCGCGGCCTTCAATGCCGACTCGGTGTTTTCACTGGCGGAGACGACCGCCACCTTGGTGCCGCGTTGACGTAGCTCCGTAATGAGCGCCACCGCACCGGCATAGACCGCCACGCCCTTGGTCTTCATCACCTGGAGGACCAAATCGTTTTTACGATTTCCAACCCCTTGGACGGTACGCGCGTCCGGAGGGTCGCTGGCAGCGCCCTCTGGAAGTGTGATGCCCCGTGCGGCGAGAAAGTTGCGGACCCCGTCGGACCGCGGTTCACCATCCACGTATCGCTCATAGTCACCCTCGGGGTCAAACGGCGCGTACGTCGTTCCCGTGCGGGTCGATTCTTGGTCGAGGAACTCATCGAACGTCTGACGCCACGCCTCAGCATGCACGGCCGCGGTCTTGGTCAAGACGCCGTCCATGTCGAACAGCCACGCGTCGTACGCACTGAAGTCCACGGGCACGCGCGCACGATCAGCGGGTGTCGCAGCAGCCATCACGCCCTGGAGTTCTCGGGCGATTTGGGCACCACGCCGGCGCGGGACACGACCGTACGGTTGAGTCGGGGCCGTCAAGGGTGTTGTAAAAATGGGGTCCTTCGCCGTATCAAAGACGACGGGACTCTTCTGGGTCACGGTGACCGGCTTGCCGAAGTGGAACAGTTCGAGAGAGTCACCCGTCTTTAGCGTGTAGCTGGTCGATTGAGGGGTCGTCTCGACGCGCAGACGCCGACCCTGGAAGACCAGGTTGATCGAGAGTCGAGTAATGCCCGCGGGCAAGCGAGGAGCGAAATTCAGTGACTCCTGGTACTCGCGCATTCCGCCCAGTCCAGCCACGAGGGCGATCCAGGTACCCGCCAACGAGGCAATGTGCAGACCGTCACGCGTGTTGTGTTCGAGGTCATCCAAGTCCATCAAGGCGGCCTCGGCCAAATAGTCGTGAGCCAATTCCAGGTAACCAACTTCGGCGGCCATCACCGCTTGGCAGCTGGCCGACAATGATGAATCGCGCACGGTCAACCGCTCGTAATAGTCGAAGTTGGCCCTCTTTTCTTCGGGCGTGAACGCGTCGCCTCGAAGGTACATGGCCAGCACCAAGTCCGCCTGCTTGACGACCTGCTTGCGGTAAAGGTCAAAGTACGCAAAGTTCAACATGAGCGGATACTGTTCCGGCGTGGTCGCCGCGAAGTCCCAGACCTCATGGTCGGTGAAGCGTTCCGATTGAGGATGCACCCCGAGAACCGCGTCGAAGGGAATCACCATTCTCTCAGCGGCGCTACGCCACGACGCCCTCTCCTCTTCGTCGATGGCGAGTTCACCGGCCCGCTCGGCGTGTCGCTCACTCATCTCAACCGCTCCTCGGAGATTGCGCTGGGCCATGAGGTTCGTGTAAATGTTGTTGTCCGCGATGGCGCTGTACTCGTCGGGACCGGTGACCCCATCGATGCAGAATCCCCCGTCGACGTTGAAGTGACCCAATGAGCACCACAGTCGGGCGGTCTCGGCAAGCAATTCGAGACCGTACTTGTGGTCGAACTCTCCATCGCTGGTCGCGTGCGCGTAGCGAATGACAGCGCCCGCAATGTCGGCGCCCACGTGAAAGGCCGCGGTCCCGGCGGGCCAGTAACTCGAGCACTCGGCCCCGGTGATCGTGCGCCACGGAAACGCCGCACCCTTGAAACCAAACTGGGCGGCCCGGTCTTGGGCCATCGACAACGTGCTGTGACGCCAAATGAGTGCGTGAGCGACAGCGTCGGGCTCGGTGTAGCTGAGGACCGACAGGACGAACGTCTCACTATCCCAGAACGCGTGTCCGTCATAGCCAGTACCGGTGAGACCCTTGGCCGAGATGGCCCGGCGTTCACTTCGAACGCCCGTTTGCAGCACGTGAAAGAGAGAGAAGCGCGCCGCTTGTTGGATCTCGTCGTCACCCTCGATCTCCACGTCGGCGCGCTCCCAGAAATCGTCGAGAAAGTCTCGCTGCTCGGCCACGAGGCCATCCCAGCCCGATTGCCGTGCCACGACCATGGCGGCGTCAACTTGGTCGCGCACCGCCTCCCTCGATCGCTCCCCCGACCAGCCGTACGTGACGTACTTGATCAAACAGATACGCTCTCCCGGCTCGAGGGTGACGGTCACCGTAACCCGAGCGAGGTCCGGGGAACTCTCGGCCTCAATCTGTGTAGAAGGCGGCCCGTCGACCACGTGGTCCATGGCCGCGGCCATCATCAGCTCGCTGTGCTCGGTGCGATGAACCAATTCCGCCCAAGTTCCGTCACTCCCGTGCGCTTGAGACTGCCACGGAGCGTCGAGGACGGCCGCGACGCGCGGGTCCCCACTCACGGGCGGAGGCGGCTCGTTGGTGACTAACTCAGACTGAATGACCAAGCGCACGGGGTAATTAATCGCTTCGACCTCGTACTTCACAGCCGCCACGGAGCGTTGTACCAACGACACGAGTCGGGTCGACGTCACTCGAATCCTGCGATCGGAGGGTGAGGACCACTCGACCTGACGTTCCAACACGCCAGCTCGAAAGTCAAGGACGCGTTCGTGACCGTGAAGTTCGCCGTATCGCACGTCGAACGGTTGGTCGTCGACCAAGAGGCGAAGCAATTTCCCGTCGGTGACGTTGAGGATAACTTGATCACGTTCGGGGTAACCGTAACCAACCTCGGCGTACGGTAGGGGACGTAATTCGTGCACCCCGTTCAAATATGAACCGGACAGGCCGTTGGGGTCTCCTTCATCGAGATTGCCGCGCCAGCCGATATGCCCGTTGGATAGCGCAAATACAGACTCGCTCTGAGCCAAGACGTCAAGGTCCAACTCAGTTTCGCGCAAGCACCAAGGTTCGACGCTAAACGCCGGGTGCTGAATCACGTAAAAGCCATGACGGGTGAGACGTCACTCACGATCATCTGCTTCGGAGCCGCGCGAGCCGCGCAGGAACGCCATCTTGCTTCAACGTTGTTTCGTGGAACTGGAGCATGCTTAACTCGTACCTGTTCGCCATGACCAACGCCTCTCGCTGTGAGTTCTGCCGACTTCACGTATTTGATGTCTCGTGGCGAGATGTCGGTGAACTGAGCCAAGGTTTCATCATTTTCGTGTTTCAAGTTTAGATGGAAGTGTACCGCGAAGGTGGCTCAGAGCGACTCAAGTTGAATCATGCTCGTTCGATGCGTCACCTTGTCCGAGTTGACGCCGACCTCAACCGCCTTTCCCGATGCGACGAACACGCTGCTTTAATGAGTCAGCGAAAGTGAGTTAGGTAGGCTCAGCGTATGAACTCACCGCGACTCCTCGTGAGCGTTCCCGATTCACTCGTACGAAGTTTGTTTAATGAAGCGCCTGAAGGCATCGAGTTCATTGAATGGGATATGACGGGTCCGGCGCCGGTCGACGCGATTGACATTGTTATCCCGCCGTATATGAGCGGCACGGCAAGCCTCGCGCAACTGGCAAGCGTCAAGACTCGACTCGTCCAGAGTCTCTCGCTCGGCTTTGACGGCGTCGAGAAAGTATTGCCACCGGGCCACGTCTTTGCCAACGCCGCATCCGTGCACGAGACCTCGACGGCCGAACTCACGTTGGCGCTAATCCTGGCCTCCCAGCGAGGTATTCCCGATTTCGTACGGGCCGCCGCTGAGGGCCGGTGGGCGCCCCAACTACTTCCCAGTTTGGCCGACCGCACGGTTCTGCTCATTGGCTACGGCGGAGTGGGCAAGGCGATCGAAGCACGGCTCCTTCCCTTCGAAGTCAATCTTGATCGCGTCGCACGCACCTCGCGAAAAGACGAGCGCGGCGTCATCTACGGGATCGAATCCGTTCCAGAACTCCTGCCAAAGGCAGACGTCGTGGTGATCGCCGTGCCACTTACCGACGATACGACTCATCTCGTCGATGACGAATTTCTAACTCTCATGCGCGACCACAGTCTTCTCGTCAATATTGCTCGCGGAAAGGTGGCCGATACCGAGGCGTTGCTGACCCACGCCAGCTCCGGACGACTTCGCTTGGCTCTCGACGTGACCGACCCCGAACCATTGCCGGATGGACATCCTCTCTTTGGTCTGGCGAACGTGCTTATATCGCCCCACGTCGGCGGCGCCACCACCGCGATGCAGCCTCGAGTCGTGCACCTCTTGACAGAGCAATTTTCACGGATGCAACGAGGAGACCCGCCTCTCAACGTGGTCCTTCGCAGCTGACCTTTCGCCTTCACCCATACCCGCACTCATCTTCTTGGGGGTAGTTCTGTTCAAGGTTCAAGAGATCGGATGGGCTCGGTTGTGACCCCTTAACCGTGTTTTCCTTGGATGAACTCCCCCCACGGAACCGGTTTGGAGATGCGCGGCCCTCGTCTGCCATCGCCAGAAGTTTGGCGGTTCAAAATGGCCAGCGCCACAATGAGTCGAACTCTCAACAGAACCAATCGGCTCGACCCTAGACTTAAGTATCACCAGAATTGGACGTGCGTGGCGACGGCAAAGAACAGGTCAACAGCGTGATTAACACCAGCACCCAAAATGTGAAGGGCACGCCGTGGCTCATTCAAGGCGGGATGGGAATTGCCGTTTCTGGCTGGCCACTCGCGCGCGCGGTGGCTCAAGCGGGTCAACTTGGCATGGTCTCGGGAACGGCGATTGACAGCGTTTTCGTGCGCCGCCTTCAAGATCAAGGCGTCGACGAGTCGTTGCGTAGCGTTCTCGACGCCTTTCCTCTCCCTGCCTTCGTCAACGACGTAGTTGAGCAGTTCGCCTCGTTCCGACGATCGCCGTCGTCCCCCTACCGCACCATCCCCATGTTGACACACCGAAACGTCCAACGCTCCCAGGACTTGCTCGTCCTCGCGGCCTACGTTGAAGTAACTCTCGCGAAGCAAGGCCACGAAGGCGTGGTCGGCATTAACTTACTCACAAAAGTCCAGATTCCAACGGTGCCAACCCTCTACGGAGCGATCCTTGCCGGTGTCGATTACGTCGTCATGGGGGCCGGCGTGCCGACACATATCCCGGGCATTCTGGAACGATTGGCGCAAGGACAGCCAGTCGACGTTCCCTTGAACATCATTGGAGATGCTTCTCCCAAAGAGATACCCCAACTTCACTTTGACCCCTCTCGCTATCCCCTAACTCGCAACCTGCGGCGACCCAAATTCCTCGGCATCGTTTCCTCGCACGTGTTGGCCACGGCACTCTCCAAGCGCAGCAGTGGCCCGGTCGATGGTTTCGTCGTTGAACGACCGATCGCGGGTGGGCACAATGCGCCCCCTCGTGGTCCGCTCACCTTGGATGCGGAGGGCAACCCCGAATACGGCGAGCGGGATCAGGTCGACTTTGGAGTAATGCGCGCTCTCGGGGTGCCCTTTTGGATCGGCGGCGGAGTTACGTCTCCCCAAGACGTTCAGGAAGCATTCGAGCTCGGAGCGGCGGGAGTTCAGGTGGGAACGCTCTTTGCGTGCTGCCGGGAGTCGGGCATGGACCCCGCCCTGCGCGAGCAGATCGTCGCTGCCGCGCGAAGCGAGTCAATGGTGGTCAAAACGTCGATACGTGCTTCTTCCACCGGATACCCGTTCAAGGTGGCGTCGGCCGCTGGAACAGTATCGGAATCGACAATCTACGATGCGAGAGAACGCAAGTGCGACTTGGGTTATCTTCGTGAGGCCTACCTCAAGCCCGACGGAAGCATCGGTTACCGCTGTGCGAGCGAACCGGTGTCCGCGTACATCAAGAAGGGAGGGCTTCTCGAAGACACGGTCGGGCGCACGTGCCTTTGCAACGGACTGATGTCGACATGTGGCTTGGGCCAGGTTCGCGCCAACGGTCGCTCGGAGCCGCCTATTATCACCATCGGTGACTGTGTTAACGAGATCGGTCCCCTCCTAGTTGGCAAGACGAGTTACGGTGCCGCAGACGTCATATCCCACTTGCGGGCACCAATCAACAAGGTTGAGCCCTTCGCAATCGCTAATGAGCCAAATCTGGCGTGAGAGAGCCATGGCTCGCCGGAGCAACCGCCCCACCGCGAGCACGGCTGTTTCGAAGGACGGCTCTCTTGGGAGAACTTCTGAGATGCTCCATCGCTTGACTCCACTTCGTCTCCGCCTTTGACTTAAGTCGTCCAACGAACTGCTCAATTGACCTAGCGAATTCACCGTCACGCCGGTGGTGCGACAACGACGAGGAAGCGAACCGTGTGAGAGATCGTTCATCAAGAAACAGTCTTGAGTGACGAAGTGCCAAGTCGCCTTTGTGTTCAAGGAAGCTCCCAATTGCGAAGCAGGGGCGGACACTACCTAACAGTTCTAAACATCTCTGAAAGATTCTCTCAGCCTTCAGACAGCCTCCTCACATCAAAATCACAATTCCGCTTTCTAGATTGAGAAGTGTTCTTGTGAAAGGAGAACCAATGAAGTACTTCGCCACACGATCCATAACGGCGCTCGCTCTGGTCGCCGCGATGGGAATAAGCGTTCCCGCAGTTGCGTTCGCCGATTCAACCACAACCACTACTGTCGCTCCATCGGCCTGGACGACCTGGCACAAAACGTGGGTCAGTTACGTTGACGGACTGAAAGCAATTCGGGCAAGTTACCGAGCCTCCGTTGAAAGCGCGCGATCGGCGTACTTTACGGCGAAAGCGACGGCAACGACCAAGGCCGAGCGTCAGGCAGCACAGGTCGCCCTGGAGGCGGCCATTGCCGCTGCCCTTAACGCCCGCGTCACGGCCATTACCGCTGCCGGCGATCCCCCGGCGCCGCCCACCGGCTACAACGGCACCGCGTACGTCACCGGCATACAGGTCGCGAACGTCGCGTTTCGAGCCTCCACGACCGCTGCTCAATCGGCGTACGCTCAGGCTCTCGCGAGCGCTACCACGTCGGCGCAACGTTTGACCGCTCGTTTAACCCTTCAAATAGCCGTCGACAGCGCCATGGTTGCTCGAAGCACTGCCCTACTTGCACTCGGCGCGCCTCCGGCTCATCCGGGACATACCGCTTAATAATCGATTTCACTTACCAACATGGTGTGTCTCCCAATGGGAGACACACCATGTTGGCATTCCGGAGCATCTAACCGATTCCATGTCGATGCGATCGCGTCACTTGATACCGGGAGTTCCTCTGCTCACATAACGTTAGAGAAACGAAGCCCGTCTCGCCGAAGTCAACCAGTTCAGAAAGCTCCCGAGGCGACGGCGATGCCCACGAGGATCAACACGAGGCCCCCTATTTCAGCACTCCATCTCTCAACCGAGGCGCTCAGTCGGCGCCCGATCTCGAGACCGACCAACGACATTGCGACGCTGACGGCGGCGATGACCACAGCGGCCAACAACACCGGTACCTTGTAGGCACCTAGAGCAAATCCGATCACGAGGTTGTCGATGCCGAGCGCAGCGCCAACGACAACGAGACGGTCCGGTTGGAACGACTTCACTGCCCCGGTGGACAAAACGCGTCTCGCTTGAGCCACCGTAAAGATTCCCGTGGCGATAAGGAGGCCGCCACCGAAATACTGGGCCGCCGAGCCCATGGAAGAAGCAACGCGATGACCAATGAGAAGGCCGACCAACGGCATCGCCGCTTCGAAAAATCCGAAGATGAGGGCGATTCGAAAGCGCAGGCGTCGATCAACCCCAGAAAGGCCAATACCGATAGACGCGGCAAAATTTGATAGGCCCAGTGCGACTGCGACCAGGGCTACGTCCCACATAGAAGACAGTTAAGCCGCCGCGAAGTGTGGGCCGTACAGTGAGTGGGCCGTGCGGTCTGGGTCTCGTAGTTTCAGCAATGACGTGTCTCAGGGCTTCTGGGACACTTCCATACGGAGGTGCCGATGGATCTGGCAAGTACGCCGGGATCACCCCCATCATTTTGTCGACCGGAGGAACGCCTAGCCGTCTACGCTCAGCGTGAGGATCAGGATTGGTCCGGCTGAACGTAGGACTTTGGTCACTACTTCAACGACGAAGAAGAGCCATACCATCGAATTGCACACGCATAAGTGGTGCACCATAGATTCGCACGGAGATGTGGAGAGGGGACGTCGCGGCCGTGAAAGGAAGGTAAGCAGTGAAAAACGGTGATTCCGCACGACGAGGACGACGATTCCTGATTCCCTACCTGTTGCTTGCCGTCCTCGTCCTGGGCAGTGTTGCGGTTGCGTGGGCCTCGTCGCGAACGTTGAATACGACGATTGGCCCGGAAGGTGTCGTTGTGTACGACGTTCCGAATCTGGCGCCCGCATCGACGACGCATACCGGTCAGATCGTTGACGGGATCACCTGTCGAACCGAGGCGAAGGAAGTGGTCAAGTACCACGTCCACGTCCACGTCGCCCTCTATGCGGACGGTCGCATGGTTCGACTGCCAGCGGGGATCGGCGTCACGCAACCCCCGCTGATTGAGAAGTACACGACCGGGAAGTTTTACGACGTGGGACTTTACGACTGCCTCTACTGGCTCCACACTCACGTCGCCGACGGGATCATTCACGTGGAGGCGCCAGCGAAGCAGTCCTTCACGCTCGGCCAGTTCTTCGATATCTGGAATCAGCCGTTGAGCGATTCACAGGTCGGGCCCGCAAAGGGCTCGGTGGTCGTATTCGAGAACGGCAAAAAGCTCATTGGAGACCCTCGTCAAACGCCGCTCTTGCCCCACGGTGATATCCAGATTGACGTAGGGACGCCGATCGTGCCCTTCCAGCCCTTCGCTTACAAGGTGACTGGTAGCTGCGGCGAGGGCACGAACAGTTGCTCAACTCCCAAGAGCTGACTCATTCAGCGAGCGCTCGGTGATTACTGGTGCCAGAACGTAGACGTCAACCCTCTGAAATCGCGAAGACTCGCTTCCCTAGACCGACACCGACACTGACGTTGAGTTGGGATTACGACAATTGGGACGAATGAAATAGTGCCTGTCCCAATCTCGACGTAAGGTGCACACCTCGTTGCGATGATGACTCTGACTCGAGGTTTCATAATCGCTGACGCGCTCAGTAATGCGCGTATCATAAACCGTCATTTCCGCGATTCGCTGTGTGATGAGGATTATCTCTAGGGCGACCAGCAAAAAGTCCCATTACTCTTTGCGACCACCGAGAACTTCGATTTCATTGAGTTTCGGAAAATGCAAGTAGTTAGAGGAGCGCGCGACGACGCTTGTACTCTTCCTCGTCGATCTCACCACGAGCGAACCGTTCATCCAAGATCTTGAGAGCGGCAGACCGACCTCCTGTGGGCTGGTCGCCGTGTGCGTGATAGTTGTGTGCGTGATAGTTGTGTTCGTGATGATGGTGCTGACGCATTACCGTCACCGCAATCAGCAAAAGCCCACCCAAAAAGAGCAGCGCGAACAGCAACATCAACAATGCCCCACCCCAACCCATGTTCATATTCCAATTCTCGTATGGCATCGATGGCATCCTTTGACGTAACTGCTTTTACCTATCCAGCGTCACTCTCGACTCGGCGATAGCACTAGGGAACAAGGTCCCTTTAATTGTAAATCACGGAGAGAATCTGACGGCGACGAATGAGACACTTGATATACGAATAGCAGACTTCGTCAGCCGTTGACATGCATCGGAGTGGACTTGGACCCAGATCTCGGTGTGATCCAACGGGCGCGGAGCGCCAAGGCGGTCCAAGGTGACAGTTCGGGCGAAGAAATGAACTGGCTCGAACTCCAGAATGGCCTTCTTCATTTCACAAACCCAAGCTGTCAAACTTCGAGGTTTCCAACTGCTCAAATGATTGCTGAAGTCAGGCTCACAAAATCAATGACGCCCATTTCTTGAACTCGAAATTCCAGTGTTTACAGGAAAGATTTAGTGGAACTTACAGGACTTGAACCTGTGACCCCGTGCGTGTCATAGACCGGCGAGAATCGCAACCGAGCGAGTCGAATCGGACCGATCTCGCCAACCATTCGAAGAGGCGGCCCGAGTGACTCGCAAGTCAGTCGAGGGACTGCGGATCTATCCCAACGCCGCCGCGGGCGCTGCTTTCGTAGGCGCTGAGCGCGACTCGAAGTACTTCCATCGCTTCCTCGGCGTTCCAAAGCAGCGGACCCTGGCCGCAGCGCAGCCTCCCCAGCCAGTGGCGTCCCGAGTCGCGAAAACTGCTCGCCCAGTCGTCGTCGAGCGCGTGGTACGAACGCATCTCACCGTCGAGGTACAACTCGAAACTCGGTTGCTGAATGCCGCGGCCGGTGCACCGATTCACCCGAGCGAATCCCCGTCGTCCCGTGACTTCCCAACGCTCATCGTTCGTGTAGTAGTCGGAACGAAGGTACATGTCGACCGCGAGCGTGATGTCCCAGACACCGCGAATGCCGTTGGTGTGCTCCCAGAGGACCGTGGTTGGCGCGTCAATCTCCAGACCCGCCACGACCTCCGTGGCGCCGACCCAGGCGCGCACTTCCTTGATCGGCCCGAACAGCCAAATCGCCGTCGAGAGCTTGTGCCAGCCATCATCGAAGAGCAGGATCCCGCGCCCGCGACGGGCTTGGTCGAACTGCCGCTCGTAGGTATCGTTTGGAACTTCCCAGCCCCCCCGGCCGCTGGCGACCATCTTCAAGTGATACCCGCTCACTGGGCCGAGCTCCCCCGAGTCGACCACCTCTTTTAGTTTGCGCAGCGGCTCATAAAAGAGGTAATTCTCCATCACCCGAAGCTGACGACCATGGAGACGAGCCGCCGCGATCATCCGCTGGGCACTGGGCAGGTCGTTGGCGAAAGGCTTTTGCAAGTTGACGTGCCACCCCTGAGCGAGGCACTGCGTGACGCCCTGCTCGTGCAGGGCAATTGGCAACAGAACCTCCACTGCGTCCACGCCCAGACCGCTCGCGGCCAACTCGTCCACCGAGCTAAAGGCTCGGGCCTCGGGCCAGTCGACCTGGCGCTGGGCCCGTCGCTCTTGGCTGGGGTCCACGATCGCCACCACCCGCACGTCGTCGTTGTCCAGGTAGCCGCGCACGTTGAGGTCGTAGATCCGACCGAGACCCACGAAAGCGGCGCGCACCGGGCGATCGATCGGGGTGAAGCTCGTCGGGACGGTGTGTTCACTCATGCCCAGTAGTTATAGCCGCTGAGCAGCGTCGAGACTCGAGCAAATGGCGACCAACAGCGCCTCGGCTAGGGGGTTCCCCGGTTCTCTTGCCGGCGCGCGTAGCGACCGCGCCCCTTCAACAAGTGCGTGCCGGACCTACCCTCGTGCACGCCGGCGACGAGCGACGACGTGGACAGTCCCAACGCGCCGAGCACCATCACCACCAGCGAGAGCACCTCCAGGGAGATGTACTGCGGGCCGCCCCGAAGGCTCTCTCCAAACAAGACGTAGCCGATGGCGATCGACACGAAGGGGTTCACCAGAATCAGCGACGACTGCGACGCAGTGAACGGCCCCACTTGGAAGGCGCTCTGCATGATGAGGAACGAGCCCAGCCCGATAATGGCCAGCGCGTAGAGCTGCCAAGAGCTGAAGAGCGCTCCCCACCCACTGATTAGAAAGTTGGTCATCGACTTGGTCACTGCAGATAAGAGCGCGAAGCCCACCGACGCCGCGGCGCCTAGGGCCAGGGCTCGCCACCACGCCGGCCCCCTCGAACCAACGACGACAAGCAGAGCCACGACGAGCACCACCACTACCCCCACGGCGAGCCACTGCGTATTTTGGGGGATCTTCGTCCCTACGCTGGGCGCCGAGAAGACCAAAAACAAGCCCAGGCCAAGCGCCGTGGCGAGCGCCGCCACCAGATCCCGCGGGCGCAAAGGTGTGGAGTACCACAGCCAGAGCACGAACACCAAGATGACCAGTTCGCTGACCATCAGCGGCTGGACCACGTTGAGTCCGCCAAGGTGCAGCGCCACCGCTTGGAACGCGTAGCCCAGCGCCATGATCACGAAACCCATAATCCACACCGGGCGCTGGACCATGTGGCGCACGAGCCCCATCGAGGGGCCTTTGGTCGCCGGCGCATCCTCGACCCCTAGACGCTGGCACACACTAGCGACGGCGTTAGCGAAGGCGGCAAGAAGTGCCATAGAGACGACCACGGCCCGAGCCTACGGTTCTGGATGAACCGCAACATCCAAGGGCGTTCGAAGATATTCAACATGGTCCAAAATCCTTGCAATGATTGAGTACGTCGTTCACGCCCCTACATCGTGATTCAAGTTGATTCGATGAAACTGCTGAAATAAATGCTGAAGTGGACACGTGACGGGGATCTCAGTGGGGGTGAGCCGCTGTCTCGCCGAGTGTGGGTTCACTTCGGAGACCCGAAGCAACAGATCTGCCACCAAGCACTGGAAGCTTCAGCAGGCAGTTTGAGAACGAGGTCTGCCAGTCACTCTCAAGGTTTGGTGCCAAGAGTGTTTCGTAGAATGACCGATTGGGTCAGTTGGATGACTACATGAAAGAGTTACAACGACAAGGAGAGCCGCAGTGACACCTAATCGGCATGGATCGGAAGTCGTCGAGTTCCCGAACGATCTTGAAATTGTCATCACTCGAGACTTCGACGCTCCAATCGAACTCGTCTTCGACGCACATACGAAGCCGGAGCATGTGAGGAAGACCATCGCCCCTTTTGGGGAGGAGGTGACGGAGTGCTCGATCGACCTACGAGTGGGAGGGAACTACCACTTCGTCTTCGTGACCGACGACGGAACCGAGTGCTCGTTTCGTGGAACCTTCATCGAGGTGGAGCCACCGATCCGAACCGTCCAGACGTGGCTGTTCGAGGGCTGGCCGGATGCGGAGGCCGTCGAGTCGATGGACCTGCGGGAAGCTAGTGGAGTAACGAAGATGACGTATAGTCTGGCGTTCCGCGACAAGGCTGGCCGTGACCACATGACCAAGTTCGATGGCCACGCTGCCAATTTCGATAATGTGGAAGATCTCTTGAGATCACTGCTCGATCCAAAGGGAACTGTCTCTGGGTAGTTGGGGTTCGAGCCGAACTTATGTTGGTTGGTCGACAGAGCGCGTTGTTGCACCCGACTTATGGAAGTTCTCGGGAATGTGGTGACATCGTGACAGATGACGACGGCGAGGACTCCTAGAAAGCGCATAAATAGCTGAGGCGCCTCCAGGTGAGAGGGCCAAGAGGTCGTCAGCGGCTACCCAGCCGGGTCGTTCCGTCGAGGAGCTCCCTCACGGCGTCCAAATGCCCGGCATGCCGTGCCGTCTCCTCGATCATGTGCAACACGGTCCAACGAACATTCGGTGGCTCGTTCAGCCCGTGCTTGCCCTGTCGCTCTGCTCGCTGCAGAAATGCGAAGTGCGCATCGTGTCCCCAACGTAGAATCCGAAGGAATGAATGCAGCTTTTTGGCGTGGAGGAGTATGAGTTCAGTTTCTTTGATCGAATCGAGTCGCCTCTTACTTCGACCTTTTGAGATGGACGACTGCGAGGCGGTGCTCGAGTACCAGTCGATTCCTGAAGTCGTCCGGTACGTACCCTGGCCCGTTCGCAATGTGTCNNCTCTCGCTGGCGTTGGTCCGTAAGAGTGATGAACGGTTGGTAGGGCAGATGAACGCCATGTATGTGAGTGAGAAAGATCAGTGTGGCGAGATTGGATACGTGGTCAATCCGAGTTTCTCCGGTCAAGGTTTTGCCACCGAGGCCACCAGAGCCCTTGTCAGCGCAATATTCGACACCAAACAGTTTCACCGGGTCATCGCAAGGTTTGACGATCGCAACCTTGNNTGGATCAGTACCCTGGTCTACGCGACACTCCGAGACGAATGGGGCAAAAAGACAACATTTGGGGAGTAGGGCAGATTGATAAGCCCAGATTCAACTTGCCAAGGCGATGCCTCAACTTATGTTTACAAATGTTGCGCAACGTAATGCATCGTCCAGCCACACGACCCTGAATTCGATTCCGTCGTCAGATTCTCTTGATGTCGAAGGTCGCGAGATCACGCCTAGCACAGTCAATACTGATGGCTGCGCGCCGACCATCCAATCCGCCCCCGGCGTCACTCGTTTCCGTCTCCGCAGCTCAACGAGCAACTTGGACTGGCCGCCTCGAAACGGTCAAAGCAGGCACGACTGGACGTGGCCGGTCATCTCGGCAACCATCGACACGCTCTTTGTCACTGCTTTTAAGGAATTGGGCCTACTTCACCAAGTAGGTGACCCTGCACGACTTGCCGTTGGCCAGGCGAATGGTGAAGGTGTGCTCGCCCTTACGGGATCCAGCCCTGACCGTCACCCGGACGGTGAGCAACCTGCCGCTGACGTGTGACACGACGGCCGTTGTCCCAGCCTCGTTGCTCGTGACCGTCACATGTCCGTTGAAACCGGTTCCCGCGATGGTCAGCGTCACGGTTCTACCAACCACGCCAGAGCCGTTTACTTTAGTGGCGCGCAGGACAACGGGAACCACTACGGCGGCGAACGTGACCGTCGTGGCCAAAGAACTACCCACGAGATAGGTGGAGTCGGCCGCCTTGGTTGCCATGACCGTGCACGTGCCCGCGCTCGTTACCGAGAGCGCCCCGTTCGAGATCGCACAACCATTGGCCGTGCCGGCCACCACACTGAAGCTCACCGCGCCGGTGCCCGAACCGCCCGAGGCGGCGAGGGTGAGGGCCGTGCCCACCGTGCCACTCGTCGAGGTGACGCTGAGCCCGGCCTGGGCGATCAGCGGGGCTGGCGGGACGGCGAAGATCGACCCGGTGAGCTGTGAGATGAGAGGGATCGATGTTGTCGTGTTGAGATTGACTTCGTAGCAACCCGAGGTGCCATCCGCCGTGGGGGCCGGGCTCACGTTGACGTTCGTCTGGGTGGCCGGGTTGTACCAGAGGACCTCGCCGGCGGTCAAGCCAGTGGTGGGCACCCCGCAGACTGTGAAACTCAAGGCGGTGATGTCGGAGCCTGGAGCGATCGACACGTCATAGGACTGCGTACCGGCGCTGAACCCCAAGACGGGGGCGCTGCCGCTCGAGTAGGTGGCTACGCTGACCGACCCTTCGCCTGTTGCCGAGGCGCTGATCGACCCCGTCGAGCCGGCCGTGCCGATCGAGGCCGTCGAGGTACCCGTGGCCGAGTCCGAGGTGTTGCCGGTCGCCGTCGCGGCCGGGCCAGCAGCGACGGGCAGGATCTCATTCGAGACCGCCGAGGCGGTCGCCGACGGCAGAGACGTGACGGTGAAGGTGTAGCCGTCCCCGGCGGTGAGGCCCATGACCGTGTCGCTCGTCGCAGAAGCCGAGATCCCGGTGATCGCGGATTCGAAACTGGCCGTCGTCACGTTGTACGGGGTGATCGTGTAGCTCGTCGTGCCGGCTGCTGCTGGGGCGACCCAGGTGAGGACTGCGTCGCCAGGCGTCGCACTCGCCGTCGCAGCGAGCGAGGTGGGCTGGTTGGACGGGGCAACAGTGAGCGTAAAGGTCTGGGTCGCCGTCGTCACCACCGAGGCGATCGTGTTCGTAGCGGTAAAGGTGAGCGTATAGGAACCCGTCGCAGCGGTGTTGCCGACGGTGAGCGTGCCGCTTCCGGTTCCTGGCGTGAAGTCGACGCCGGTCGGAGCGACCGAGGTGAGCGTGATTGCCGGAGTTGGCGTCCCCGATGCCGTCACCGTAATAACCGCTGTGGAACCGGTTGTTGCCGTTGCCGAGAACGGGCTCGTGAAGAACGGGCTCCCGGCTTCGGTGCCGAGGACGAAGCTCGAGCTTGTCGCAGAGCTGAGTCCAGGCGAGCTCGCCTGCAGCGTGTTGGTACCCGGTTGTCCGCTGACAACGCACCCGCTGAAGGTTGCCACGCCCGCTACGGCGTGCACCGGGTTACCGCTCGTACAGGCGAGGGTGGCGCCGTTGATCGAGAGGGTCACCGGAGCTGTCGAGGAGGTGACGGGGTTTGCGAAGGCGTCCTCGATCGTGACGACGGGCTCGGTCGAAAGCGCAGCGCCTGAGGTCCCGTTACTGGGCTCGGTCGTGAAGACGAGCTGAGTGGCAGCAGGCAACGTGATCACCACGTTGGAGGCCGGACTGGCGGCGATGGTGTCCGGGGAGGTCGCCACACTAAAGCCCAAAGCCGGATAGGTACCGTTTTCGGGGTTCGTAATCACGCCGAGGGTGAGAGTGGCGGGCGTGCTGTGACCGAGGGAGCAGGTGCCACTGCTATTTGCGAGCGTGATGGTCACGGTTTGAGAGATCATGGAAGCGGTTGCGGAGCAGTGAATGAAACCGGTCGGTAGCGTGATCGTCGGCGTCGCAGGGATGACAAAGCCCGAGGGGAAAGTCACTCTGATCGTATCGCCGGCGCCCAGGGCGCCGGTTGCTGAGGTGGTAAAGCCCACCGCCCAATCCTCTTGCCCGTACGCCGACGCTGTTGCTCCTACCCCATTGGGGGAGAACATGACACTTGTCGGCGTCGTGGTCGTCGGGCCCGCCAAGCCTGCGAACACATACGCCGCACCCCTGTACGAACTGACGCCGTCGGCGCCGATGAACGCGGTGGTCCCATCCGAGGACATCGCGACCGAGGTACCGAAGACATCATTGGCTGTGCCGCCGGAGTTGGCAAGCGTGTCCACAGGCGACGCGGAGGTGGACCAGGATCCTTCGCTCGACGTCTGGAAGACGTAGGTCGCGCCCTTGTTGGAGTTGACGTGGGAGGCGCCGATGAGCGCGGTGCTCCCGTTCGCCGACATCGCGACCGAGGTGCCAAGGGCGTCACCGACGGCTGCACCGGAGTAAGTCAAGGTTGCCGAGGGAGACGATATCGAGCCCACCCAGGACCCTTCGCTCGAGACGTTGAAGACATAGGCCGCACCCGCGGACGTGGTCGAGTAGGCGCCGTCGGCGCCGATGAGCGCGAGTGGTCCCGTCCGAGGACATCGCCACGGCGTCGCCGAAGGAGTCCCTGGTAGCGCCGCCGGAGTTGGTCAAGGTGGTCGTGGGCGACGAG
>PKXH01000086.1:17772-19558 GCA_003133405.1 Acidimicrobiaceae bacterium
AACACGTAGGCCGCACCCTTGTACGAGTTGGCTTCGTTAGCGCCGATGAGCGCGGTGGTCCCGTCCGCTGACAGAGCCACAGCGTCGCCGAACTGGTCAAAAGCTGCGCCACCGGAGTTGGTCAGCGTGGCCGTCGGGGACGAGGAGGTAGCCCAGGATCCTTCCCTCGAGACGTGGAACACGTAGGCCGCACCCTTGTTCGAGTTGGTGTAGTTCCAGGCGCCGACGAGCGCAGTGGTCCCGTCCGATGACAGCGCCACGGCGTAACCGAATTCGTTATAACTTGCGCCGCTGGCGTTTGTCAACGTGGCCGTTGGGGAAGAAGAGCTCGACCGCGACGCTATGGCGGACACACCCTGACGCGACGCCAGAGCGCTTCTCCCCGTGGACGGCGATGCCCTGCCCGAGACGAGTGGCGCGGTGCCGAGTCCGATCGAACCGGGTCCCAACGCCCTGTGGATCGCCGCTTGCAGGCCGAGGGGGATGTTCCGAGACGAGAACACTGTCAATGAAGATGAGCGAGCCGGCGATGAGGCGTGACCCTCGTTCGTTCCGGACGAGACCACCGTGTCGCCCGAGGCATGGGGCCGACTGGTGATCGTCGCCACCTTCGGGGCATTAGGCGCCGCCACGCTGGCCGACGCGTTCGCCCCAACAACGACACACAAAAGTGCGACGGGGCCGAAAACCGTAATAATCCAGCGCACCAACGGCATTGGGACGCCAAATCGTCGAGGTTGCTGCTGGTAACCGTGCAACGGTGAATCAGCCACGATCCTTCTCTCGACTTGCTCAGCCCATTGGGCGCCCCCGGGGCGTCCGTTCGACCACCGAACTCGATGCCCGTGTCCCTCACAGTCGGTTTTTAGTATATGACTTTGCTGACGAACGCGCTAAGGCGAAGGTCCCTTCCAGCGTTGTGTCTCTGTCCGGCAATCGGTACTGGGAAGCCGCGCCCGTATCGGATCATCTCAGCCCATGGCGTCAAGTTCTAGAGGTGATTCCTCGACGCAGATAAGCCGCGCCGAGGCAACGGACACGCAGAACACTTAGGACCGAACGCAAACCCCTCGGGTTTGAAGCTCCGAAAATATCAACGGATAGGTTCGCAGTTTGACCCTAAGGATTTAGGGCACGCCAGCCGTTGTCCACCACGAGATGAGCAACGACCTGGTCATCGACACGACGGCAACATCAACTGCGCTACTCGCGCGTCAGGTCTACGACGCGGTTATGGCGAGCTAGAGGGCCCCTTCGCTCAAATGCGGCATCAGTTGAAACATCCTGAGAATATGTCTGGCGTGCGAAACCCGACATGAACTTGCGCCCACGCACCCCTATGGGCACCAGCCCTCTAAGCCGGAGGTGATGCGCAGTGGTAAGTTGAAAAAGTACTGATTACGCTTTATTTCCGCCAGTAAGTATCTCGGCTTGGTTTGGCCTAAGCGCTACAGAGGCGCTTAGCCTTCGCTTTTCGTACCGTATGGGCCATGATGTGAAAAGTTTTAGGAGTTCCGATGAAGCGTAGGCTTGCAATCTGTATCGCCAGCGTCGTCCTCTTTCTCGGTGGCCTCGTGATCGTCCAGGCGAGCGCTGCGACAAAAACAATTAGCGCATCCGGCGGCTCGGTGACTTTCACCGCCGCGGTGAGAAACGCGAAGACCTGCGCGTGGTCATCGAGTCCGAAGATTGCGGGATTTACAGCAACGGTGCAGTGCAAGACCGGCACCGTCGCTCGCTCGGCCATGTTCAAGGCGAACACATCGACCAGGGCTAAGTCGTACAC
>PKXH01000055.1:0-12676 GCA_003133405.1 Acidimicrobiaceae bacterium
TCTTCGAGCTGACCCTCGTGCCCAGTTACTTCATCATCGCCCAGTGGGGTGGCGCCCAGCGCGCCAGGGCCGCGCTGAAGTTCTTTATCTACACCTTCAGCGGTTCGGCGTTCCTCTTCATCGGCATCTTGTACCTGGGCTTCTTGCACCAGCACCAGACCCAGGGGGCGCTGAGCTTCGCCTACGGCACGCTCTCGTCCACGGCCATGACCCACGGCACGGCCGTGTGGCTCTTTATCGCCTTCGCCATCGCCTTCGCGGTGAAGGCGCCGATCTGGCCCTTTCACACCTGGTCGCCCATCACTTACGCCGAAGCGCCGACCGGTGGATCGATCGAACTCTCGGCGCTGCTGGCCAAGCTCGGCTCGTACGGACTGTTGCGCTTCGCCGTGGGGCTCTTCCCCCTGGCGCTGGCGAGCGTGCGCCCGGTGATGTTGACCCTGGCGGTCATTGGCATCTTGTACGGCTCGTTGATCGCCTGCGCGACGCCGGACCTCAAGCGGCTCATCGCCTACTCGTCGGTGGCCCAGATGGGCTTCATCACGCTGGGCGTCATGACCGGATCGAAGATCGCCATGGTCGGCGCGGTGCTCTTGATGTTCAACCACGGCGTCATCACGGCCGGCTTCTTTCTCATTATCGGTTTTGTCGAGCAGCGCCGCGGCTCGTACACCATCAAGGACCTGACCGGACTCCAGGGTTCGGCGCCGGTGATGGCGGGGCTCTTCACCGTAGTGATGATGGCCTCGATCGGCCTGCCGGGCCTGTCGGGATTCGTGAGTGAGTACCTGATCCTGATCGGCACCTTCGGCACCCACGCCTGGTGGGGCGCGGCCGCCACGTTGGGCGTGTTCGCGGCCGCGGCCTACCTGCTCTGGCTCTACCAACGGGTCTTTCACGGACGGGCCAGTGGCGCGAACGCGTCGATGAGTGACGTCACCGCCAAAGAGCGCTGGGTGATGGTGCCCGTGGTTGTGTTGATCGTGGCGCTCGGGGTCTTTCCCAAGCCCGTGCTCGACCGCATCACGCCCTCGGTGCAGCAGCTGATCGCCCACGTCGCGCCCGCGGGGGTCAACAAGTGACGGCCCTGACGATCCCCTCTATCCACTACCTGGCGCTCTTACCGGTGTTGACGTTCTTTGGCGCGGCACTGGTCTTGATGTTGATGAGCGCACTGGTGAAGACGAAGGTGACCATCAACTGGGCCACGACGGTCACGGTCGCGGCGGCCCTGTCGATCTTCGTCTACGCCTTCTTCCAGTGGCGCTGCGTGGCGCGGGTCGGGCCGTCGACGACGGTGGCCCACGCGATCGTGCTCGACGGCTTCTCGGTCGTGGGCAACGTGGTGATCGCCGCGAGCGTGTTGCTCAGCGCGCTCGTCGCGCACGACTGGGCCAAGCGCGAGCGTATCGCCGGGGCGGACTTTCACATCCTGGCGCTGGCCTCGAGCGCCGGGGCGCTGTTGATGGTGGAAGCCAACGACCTGATCGTGATCTTCCTGGCCCTAGAGATCCTCTCCATTGGCCTGTACGTCTTGGCCGGTTTCGATCGCCACCGCGACGCCTCGGCCGAGGCGGCTTTGAAGTACTTCTTGCTCGGCGGGTTCGCCTCGGCGATCTTCATCTACGGCGCGGCGTTGATCTACGGCGCGACGGGATCGACGAACTTGAGTTCTATCTCGTACTTCTTGGCCAACAACGTGGTGCTGCGCCCGGGTTTGCTCTACGCCGGAGGTGCGCTGTTACTCGTCGGCTTCGCCTTCAAGATCGCGGCGGTGCCCTTTCACCTCTGGTCGCCCGACGTCTATCAAGGTTCGCCCACGCCAGTGACGGGGGTCATGGCCTCGATCGTGAAGGTGGGGGCCTTCGCCGCGTTGCTGCGCGTGCTGATCTCGGCGCTCGGAACCCAGCTCGACACCTGGCGGCCGATACTTTTCGTGCTGATCATGCTCACGTGCCTGGTGGGCGCGAGCGTGGCCCTCGTGCAGCGAAACGTGAAGCGCCTGCTCGCGTACTCATCAATCAACCAGGCCGGCTTCATGCTGCTCGGCGTGTGGTCGGGCAGCGCGCGCGGCGTGGCCGCGACCCTCTTTTACCTGATGACCTACGCGCCGGTGGTGGTGGCGACCTTCGCCGTGGTGACCCTGGTCGGGGGGGCGGGCGACGAGCTGCACTCCATTGACCACTACAAGGGTCTCGCGCGGCGCCAACCCTGGCTCGGTGGCGCGTTGGCGGTGCTGCTCCTAAGCCAGCTCGGCGCGCCGCTGACCGTGGGCTTCTACGCGAAGTACGTCGTGCTGGCCGCGACGATCGACGCCGGCGGCGGCGCACTCGCCCTCGTGGCGATCCTCTCGGCGGC
Organism: Acidimicrobiaceae bacterium; assembly: GCA_003133405.1. Classification (GTDB taxonomy): domain Bacteria; phylum Actinomycetota; class Acidimicrobiia; order Acidimicrobiales; family RAAP-2; genus RAAP-2. Next base: position 2,359 of record PKXH01000055.1, read on the forward strand.
GATCGCGGCGGTGTTCTACCTGCGTTGGGTGCTCTGGCTCTACGCCGAGGACGACGTGGAGGGCACGCGCGTGCACGTGCCGCTGTTCACTGGCAAGGTCATCGCGATCGGCGCCATCGTCGCGGTGCTCTTTGGTCTGTGGCCCGGTCCGCTGGTGACCTGGGCCCAGCACGCCACGCTCTTGTTCCTGCCGTGAGCCGCGTCGCGATCGCCACGTGCCTGGGCACCGACGTCGACCGCGACAGTCCGGTGCTCTTGCGCGCGTTGGCCGACGTTGGCGTCAAGGCCGAACTGGCGGTCTGGGACGACCCTTCGGTCGCGTGGGGCTCCTTTGAGATGGTGGTCATCCGCTCCACGTGGGACTACGCGGCGCGGCGAAACGAATTCCTCGCCTGGGCGCGAAGCATCAAGCACCTCTTCAATCCCTACGGGGTCGTGGAGTACTCCTCGGACAAGCACTACCTAGTCGACCTCGAGGCGCACGGGCTAGCGATCATCCCCTCGCACTTCTGTGACGTGGGTAAGAAGCCGCGCTTCTTTCACGGCGACTTCGTGGTGAAGCCGTGCGTCGGCGCCGGTTCGATGGACGCCGAGCGATTCCACGAGCACGAGCACGACCAGGCGCTCGCGCACGTCGCGTCCCTGCACGCCTCGGGCCGCGACGTGGTGATCCAGCCCTACGTTGAGTCGATTGACTCATTGGGCGAGCGGGCGCTGATCTTCATCGACGGGGCGTTCTCCCACGCCATGACCAAGGGCGCGATGCTTAACGTCACCCAGCTCGACCGCAACCTGCTCTTTCGCCTCGACCAGATGTCGCTCGCGCTGGCCGAACCCGACGCCATCGCTTACGGCGAATCGGTCCTGGCCGCCAAGGCCTTCTCGCACCTGCTCTACGCGCGCGTGGACCTGGTGCGACTCGACGAGCGCTGGGCGATCATGGAACTCGAACTGGTCGAGCCCTCGCTCTTTCTCACCTTCGACGACGGGGCCGCGCCGCGCCTGGCCGGGGCCATCGCGCGGCGACTGGCTTAGCGCGACGCGGCCTCGTCGACCTCGCGCGCGGCGGCTAAGACCTCCTCGGGCACCACGGTGCCGGGTCGATTCGCGGGGTCGTTGACCAAAAAGCGACCGAGCACGGGCAGTTCGGTCAGGTTCTCGGCGCGCAACGTCGCCGCCACGACCGGCACGAAACTCTCCGCCGCGGGGTAGACCAGGTGTCGGGGCAGCCACGTGGGGTAGTACTTGGAGTTGAAATTCCAGAGCGACTCGAGGGGCAAGATACCCGAGAGTCGCTTGATGGCCCAGCGCTCCACCCGGGTGAACGTGCCCTCGCCGCGTTCGCCGTCCAGCACCGATCGAAAGGCCGCGAAGTTGAGACTGAGCCCCCGGGCGCCTTGTTGGCGCAGGTGTTCAATCGTCGAACAGAGCGCAAAGTCGATCAGCCCGTTGGGGTGTTGACCGGGGTCGCGTCGCATGAGATCGAGCGAGTAGCCCCCGATGGCGGGTGAGGGTACGAACTGACAGACCGCGGCCGGCTTCTCGTCGGGCCCGTAGACCACGGTGAGCAAGAGTCCCTTGTCCTTGGGGTCAAAGAGGCGCCCGAGCATCATCGAAAAGCCCCGCTCGCCGCCGCCTCGTCGAAGCAGTGAGATCAGTTCCACGATGTCACTGACTCTGGAGGGTTCGATCTTGGCGGGGTCGAGGAACTCCACGCTGTAGCCGTAGCGCGCGAGTCGGGTGCAGGCCTGGCGAAGGCCCTTCATCTTGTGGCCCGCCAGGGAGAAGAGTTGACAGTCGACGATGGCCTCGTCGCCGAGGTAGAGGTAGTGCAATCCCGCGGCGTGGTAGATGGCGAGCCACTCCTCACCGGCGCCCATCACGCCGATCGTCCAGCCTCTGGCTTCGGCGACGTCGCGAAAGGCGCTCAAGACTTCGGTGCGCTCGGCCTCGGGGCCGATGGGATCGGGCGAGATCAACGCCACCCCGCCGTAGACCGCGTAGGCGACGAGTGAGTCGCGAAAGAAGAAGAACTGCTTGTCGTCACGCAGCGCGAAGTAGTCCAGCGTGCCGCGACCGTGGCGGCGCACGATCTCTCTCGCGCGCAACTCAGCCAGACGCCGCTCGGTGGCGCTCGTCGAGGTGGAGAGGCGTCGATCCACCACGGGACGCGTCAAGAGATAGAGCGTCGAGACGATGAGCGACACGCCAATGGCGAGCAAGGTGGGATTCACGAAGTCGGCGACTCGATCGGGCAGCGTGATGTCGTTTTGGCCAACGAGTCGCTCGACGCACGCGACGACGACCACGCCGAGGTTTGGCAACTGATGGCGCGCACTGGCTTCGACGCCCAGCGTCGCCGCCACGATCGCGACCAGTCCAATGAAGCCGAGGCGCGGCAAGGCGTCGGCCACGCTCGTTCGATCCGAGGTCGCCTGGAAGTAGCGACGCTGGCCGACGAGGAAGACCAAAATGGCCGCCGCGATCAGTAACGAAAAGATGGTGCCACCCCGGACGGCGTGGGCCACGAGGGTGATCGACAGCACCGCAACGGCGACGAACCATGAACGGCGCTGGCCCCGACGCAACCCCCGCGCGAGCATGATCATCGCCACGCCCGCCACGGCCGTCAACGCCGCGGCGGATTTGGCGACCTCTAAGGGCAGGATGGAAAGGACGAGGTGCAGGTGGCTGCGTAAGGGCCGCACGGTCGTTACCGCGACGTTGAGCAAGCCATCGACGAAGAGCAGCGCGCCGGCCCAACGGCGGACGGTTCGTTGGCGGCGCTGGCCCCGCAGTCGCTCAACGTTGAGGGGAAAGGGACTGCCGCTCGGCCACGAGCCCACCGTGGTCGTCTCCGATGACGGCGCGGGCTGGGTGGGGGTGCCCGCGAGCAGTCGCTCGAGCAGCGTGCCCCGCTGGCGGGGCGACTCACCGGCGAAGAGACGCACCTGGACCGTGCTCGCTGCTTCGATCTCCACGACGCCAATGCGGTCGAAGGAACTGAAGATCGGCGGCAGCCCAAAGCGTCCCCGTCGCTCGACGAGCACGGTCCTCGAGGGGCCGGGCGTCGCGCAGACGCCCTGATCGAGAAAGGCCAACGCCAAGCGCGGGGCGCCGCCGACGATGGCGCCGACGCCGCCTCGTTCGACGACGCGCCGGGCAAGTTCGATCGCTTCGACATCGCCAACCTTCGTTTGGGCGAGGGGTTCACTCAACTCGTCGGCGTTCACCGCTTTGGCGTGACGATCGAATCGGCGTCGAACGATCAGACCGGCGAGACCGGCCACGATCGTTTCGATGACCGCGACGATGACCAGGTTAATGAAGAGATTCGGCCAAAAGCCGCGCGAATTGAGAACGAGGTGGCCGTGGTAATGGTGGTGCGTGAAATGCCCGACGAGGGTTGCGAGCGAGCCCCACAGGTCCACCACGGCGATCGCGAGTAACGGGAACCACACCCACGCGCCAAGACGCCGGTAGAGCACCCGCGAGGCGACGAAGCGCTCGAGGGCTTTGGGATCCTCGAGCCGATCGGCGTCGGCGCGGTCGTTGACGTCCACCGGGTTGACGTTGAGGTCGTAGGTGCCCGACGCGACGGCGAGGTCGCGCACGCCACTGGCGGTGGCGATCTGCAAAATGAGGTCGCTGGCGAGGGTGACGCCCAGATCCTCAAGCAGTTGTTGGGCCCGGGCGTTCTCACGAAGTTCCTTGTCGTCATCGCCCGGCAGCACGATGAACTGGTGACGATCGCTGGCGGCGAACTCGCCAATCGCCTCACGCACCGTTGGCAGCGCCGCCAGCGTCGCCTCGATGAATTTGGTCAGATCCGAGGCCGCGTCGGGGTGAAAGAAGTTGCCCGCGACCACCACCAGGGCCGGGTCGTCGATGTCCCCGAGCAAGTTGAGCAACTCGGTCACCGGCCGGCTGGTGAGGTCGGTGGTGGGCGAGAGCGAGAGATCGCTCACCACGTAGACGTGATGACCGTACGGGACCGGAATAGTACGTCGTTCAGTCCCTGCCACGGGGTCTAGTCTCGCAGACATCACCGTGGCACCGGCCAGGATGAGAAAACCACTGATGACAGGGACGAGCCTTCACGAGAACTGGCACTGGCGCGAGACGCCGCTCGCGCCGGGTCCGGCCGTGATCTTTGACATCGACGGCGTACTGGCGGACGCCGCTGGTCGCCAGCACTACTTGGACTGGGGTGATTGGCGCAGCTTCTTTGACGCCGTGGGTGACGATCCCACCATCGAAGAGATTGAACGACTGCTGGAACTCCTCGACCAGTCGCTGTCGGTGATCCTGGTGACCGGACGGCCGCGGCGGGTCCAGCCCCACACCGTGGCCTGGCTCGAGCGCTACAAAGTTCGCTGGGACCTGCTCATTATGCGCGAGTACGGTGACTATTCGGGGGTCGACCGCTTCAAGCGCGAGACACTGCACGAACTCGTGACCCAAGGCTTTGACGTGCGCTTGGCGCTCGACGACGATCCGAAGAACCACGCGATGTACGTCAGCGAAGGCGTGCCGTGCATCTACATCCACTCCGGTTACTACTTGTAGCGCCGAGCGCGCCGTGACGATGACGTCGGTTTCGCCAAGGGGGGACGGCGCGGTCCTTCGTTACGCGGTGGTGGCGAGGTCGTGGTCGAGCGTGTCGCGAACGGCACGCGCGAGTTCGTCGGGCATCCAGTGCTGTTCGACGACGGCGCTCCCGGCGCCCACGACGCCTTGGCGAATGACGGTATCGACGGGGTAGCCCGAAGTGAAGAGCACCTTGAGCGCGGGAATCTGCGCGAGGAGCAGATCGGCGAGTTCTTGTCCGTTCATCTCGGGCATGATGACACTGGTCAACAACAGGCTGATCTCGCCGGGGTGATCGTGCGCGGCCTGAAGGGCTTCGGCCCCGTCCGCGGCCTCGAGCACGGTGTAGCCGTAGGCCGCTAGGTTCTCGCACACGAGGAGACGCACCGTCATGGCGCCTTCCACCAGCAAGATCGTTTCGTCGCCGCCGTAGGTCCGAGCGCTTGAGGTATCGACCGCGCGCTTGAGCGGCGCGGGCGTAAGCGGGAAGTACAGATTGAAAACGGCGCCCAGTCCCATCTGACTGCTCACGGAGATGTGGCCGCCGTTTTGCTTCACGATGCCAAAGACGGTCGCAAGCCCGAGTCCCGTGCCTTCGGGCTTGGTCGTGAAGAACGGGTCGAAGATCCGACGCTGGGTATCGGCATCCATGCCCACTCCGGAGTCGGCGAACTGGAGCAGCAGGTGCGGGCCAGAACGGGCTCCGTTGTGGGAGGACGCGTACTTTTCGCTGAGTTCGATTCTCGAGGTACTCACGCTCAGCGTGCCGCCCTCGGGCATCGCGTCGTGGGCGTTGACCGCGAGATTAAGGACGATCTGTTCGAGCTGGGTCCGATCGACCAGCACGTTGTCGACGCCGGACATGAGTTCGGTCGTCACCTTAATCATGTCGCCCATCATCGGTTTGAGGAAGGTCAGTTCACTCTCGACGACTTCACTGAGGTCAACGAGTTCGGGCACGAGCGCCTGTTGACGCGAGTAGGCCAGCAACTGACGGGTGAACTCGGCGGCGTGCTGGGCCGCCTGGTCGATCCGGCGTAGCCCTTCTCGAGTCTCCTCATCCCGGACGTCCTTCATCAGGATCGCGCTGTAGCCGCGTATCACGTGCAGCACGTTGTTGAAGTCGTGGGCGATGCTGCCCGTCACGAGCCCGACCGCCTCCATCTTCTGTGACTGGCGAAGTTGCAACTCGAGTCGATGCTGTTCGGTCATGTCGCGGATCGCCGCCGCGATGCCTACGACCCCACCCGCGCCGTCAATGATCGGCGCCGCCGCGACCGAGACGACGACCTCGGATCCGTCCTTGCGATGAGCTCGAACGGCAAAGGGCACCGAGCGTTCCCCACTGAGTGATCTCGCTTGAAGCACCTCCAGGCTGGTACCGGCTTCAAAGAGTGTTTCGAAGTTCAATTCGTAAACCGAGGTTCCGATCATCTCGTCGGCCGAGTAGCCAAAGAGCTCTTCGGCCGCGGCGTTCCAACTGAGGACGAGGCCGCTGAGACCGACGCTCGCGACGGCGTCGAACGACGCCGAGACAATCGCGGCGAACTCTTGCAAGTGAGCCTCGTTGCGCTTACGACGGCCTAGATCGTGGGCGACGGTGGTGGCGCCGACCATATGAGAACTGCGGTCCACGATTGCCGAGACCGTCAAGACGACGTCGATGACGGTTCCGTCTTTGCGGAGTCGCTGGGTCTCGAATAACTCGATTTGTTTTCCCAATTTGAGCTGGTCAAGAACGAGGGAGAACTCGTCTGATCGGTCAGGTGGCAAGAGCATGGCTATCGGTTGGCGGATTGCTTCGGCGCTGGAGTAGCCGAATAGGCGTTCGGCCGCATCGTTCCACGTGAGGATCGTGCCGTCGAGGTCCCACGTGACGATGGAGTCGACGGAGAACTCGACGATGGCGTCAAGTTCGGTGTTCTGCGACGAACCGGCGCTGTAGTTGTCGAAGAGGGTGACCGCCAGGTCGGGACCGAGGGGGAGTATCGACAAAGTGAAGAGCTGTTCAGTGAAATGTTTGTCGCCGTAGGAGACGAGTCCAAAATCATGAGGCGCTTGATCAACTATCGCTTGGCGAATGCTCATCGCCAATCCCTCATCTTCCGTTGAATTGGGAAAGTATTCGTCGACCAGTGTCCCCGTGACCTGCGAGGGTACTACGCCGATCATCTGTTCGCTGGCACCATTGGCGTAGAGGACTCGTAGTGAATCGGCACGTTCAGAATCTTCTAGCTGAAATACATATGCCCCGAGAGGAACCGTGTCAAGGAGGGCAAAAATTTGCGGTAATTCAATTGACTGCATAAAATTCCCGACATCGCGAACGTCTTTCCATCCTAAGAGTCGTGCGATCGAATAAATGCGCACATTTCGACGTTGCGTGTTTAATAAAAAATTTTTCTGTAGAGACAAGATGGTGCATGGCGCTGCGGGGCTTGGAGGTCGCGTATCTTGCGTTGACAATCTCATTGAATTCACCGGTTTGCGTTAACTCTCACTTGCTGGCGCGGATCGCAAGATTTTTTCTTGTCAGACAAAGTGGCGCGTGACATTGCGGGGCTTAGAAAAGTTGCGCACCTTGCGTTGACAAAACTCAGTGAATTCACCGGCTTGCGTTAACTCTCACTTGCTGGCGCGGATCGCAAGGTGCGTCGGCGACGCTGGGGGCCGGTCGGCAAGAATTTCCGGGGCGCTCGGTCGGTGATTTGGCCAGGGCCGACGTCGAGAGTGGTCGAGGCGTTGATCAAGAGATCGCGGAACTCAATCGGCAGCGATCGTTACGAACCGCCTCGGCAGTTTGGGGGCTAGCGGATGAGTCGAGGTAGTTGAAGATTCAGCGAGATGCAGCGTCGCTCGAAGTGTGGACCAAGATGTCGTAGATCGTTTTGCCGACGAAGGATCAAGCCAACTTTAGGTTGATCGTGAACTTCTTCGTTGGATAACCAACGTTGACACTCCGCTCGGCGGAGGTGGCGAGAACGCTGAGCGAGGGATGGGACGTCCGAGAGAACACTCAAACTCCTTGCGCCATCGACCCGCTCCCGGCGGCGTCCCCCAGACCCATCGTTCCGCCACGTGCCAGGGAACGATGACGTCGGCCCGGATGAGTCGACTCCCGGGATCGGTCAGGCGACGCAGTACGGCCACCGAAATGCTAAAAGGTGGATTCGCGACGACCCGAAAGGGACGTCGCGGCAATCGCACGTCGGCCCCGTCGGTTTGTACGACGGTGACGTTGTCGTCGGCAAACTCGCGTCGAAGATCTTTTGCTCGAGTTGGGTGTAACTCAATAGCAATGACTCGAGCACCTCGTCGAACCATTGGGCGCGTTAGCGCACCGGTACCAGCCCCAATATCGAGAACGAAATCGCCGGACGTGATTCCGGCGTTCTCAACGAGTCGATCGGCCCAGCGACTATCGAGTCGGTGCCATCCCCATCGTGTCGGTTTCTCGGACACGGCAGACCATCGTGAACATTGTCATCCGACAACCATACGTCAAGAACTCATGAGTCCAGCCCGTAAAATTCTGAATTTGCAGAACGGAGATCTGTCATCGGCCCGACCGGAATCTTTTATCGGTATCAGAGTCCTGATTTCGACTCATCGACACTGGTACCTTCGCCGGTGCGAATATCACTGTGTGTCGGTGGCACCGACTAGATCCAAGGCATGACCAACCGCCAACCTCGGGGTTAGGTTGTTTCTGTGAGGGGCACATTCGTTCTACGGGGGATAACCGTCGTTGTCGCGGCGGGGATCTTGAGTTCTTGTGCTGTGGCAGCGCCGACGCGATCGTCAACGGTTAGTTGGCTACCGCTTGCGCCAGTGTCTACGACCACAACGACCACGACGACGACCATGTTGGCCGTTGCTCAACCCTGTGAGGCGGGACAACTGCGCGCCACCGCCGGACAAGGGCAAGGGGCCGGCGGCACTGATATGTCGGTGGTTGTGTTGACCAATATCGGTTCAACGTGCCGACTAAGTGGCTTCCCGGAACTCTTGGGTGAGACCGCTGCTCACGGAGTGCTGCCGATTCCCTACCGGAAAGGCTTTGGTTACTTTGGAGTACTGATACCAGCGAATCTAACTACTGGTCAAAAGGGCGAACTGTACATCGGCTATAGCGAAGCGTGCCAGGCTCTTAATGAGCCATCGCAAGCGGCGGACAAGGCCAATGCGCTCGCCAACACCTACTACGGAGTCCAGATAGTTTTGCCAGATGGGAAGGGAACCGTAGGAGCCAAGGGTGTCACGTTTGACGGCGCATGTGGGCTTAGCGAAGGTCGACTGGGCGTGGCGACGCCGGTGCCCGGCGCGATCACGGTGGTGCCAGGAACACCAGAGACCTTGACAGCAACTCTCTCGATGCCAGCCAGTGCCCAATCTGGAAGCACTTTGAAGTACTTAGTAACCCTTCGCAATCCAACGAAGAAGATCGTGAAGTGGACGCACTGTCCGAACTACACCGAGACCATCCAAACGACCCTGTACTACATGAGCAGAACTCAACTGATTACAAAGACCTTTGAACTTAATTGTTCAAGTGCGGTCAGCGTTCGGCCCGGTCACTCTGTTCATTTCGCCATGCAACTGCCAGTTCGGAAGATTGCCCGGTCGTCGTCGGCCTACTTCTCTTGGCAACTGGATTCGGGAGTCGGACCTTTTGCGAGATCTAACGTGATGATTTTTGCGTCAAGGTGATGAGTACGTCGTCGTTATCACCCGGCTATGGATGTGATGTGCAATTTAATGGACGAAAGCCAGTGACTGAACGTAGCTGGATGAAGTTGCCGGACGACGCGCTAGTTCAATCGCCAATGACTGGTATCAGACCTGTTGGGTCGTGTCCCTGACACCAGCAGTTTCCCAGTCACCCGATCTTGGCTGCGCCAGCGGGCGCTGTTGAGAACCAAACCGAGAGCGTGCATCACGACGCTCTTTGGAGATGATCATTTCTCGTGGGTCCCACGAGATCCTGGTCGCCGTCACTTGCGCAAGTACCATCTCAAACTGTGGAGATTCGCGAAGCACACGACGAAGACTGGCCGAAAATCTATCCGATATTCCGGACAACGGTTGAAGAGGGCACGACATACGCGCTTCCCGAGAATCTCTCTTTAGAAGAAGCGCGTCCGTGGTGGATGGAAAAGTTGCCCGGCGTCACAGTTGTTGCTGTCGAGGGGGAGGTCATACTGGGTTCCGCCAAGATGGGACCCAACCGCCCAGGCCGAGGTTCACACATTGCGACGGCGAGTTTCATGGTCGACCCAGCCCAGCAGGGCCGAGGAGTCGGCACGGCTTTGGGTAACTACGCCGTTGAATGGGCACGAACCCACGATTACCGTGGAATGCAGTTCAACGCTGTCGTCGAGACCAACGAGCCGGCAGTGCACCTGTGGCAAAAACTAGGCTTCGACGTTCTCGCTACCATTCCCGCGGCGTTCGACCACTCCGAATACGGTTTGATCGGTCTTCACGTGATGTACAAGAGTTTGTAATGCGTGGCGAGTTAGGGACGATATTGAGCACCGGTCAGTCTTCAGTGCAAGGTTGCACTCTTGTCACGTCGGGTCGCCGTCACCAGAAAGTGGGTGTCGAGAATGGTGGGCGAGATCTTGACTGACGGTGTTCTCGTGCTCGAGCCTCTGGTCGCTGCAGACGCGGAGGAATGGCTTGACGGAGAGGACGATGAGCAATTGCGGTGGTTCGAAGCCCCGCG
>PKXH01000055.1:12702-27146 GCA_003133405.1 Acidimicrobiaceae bacterium
GTGAGGTCAATCTCTCCTACGTCGTATTCCCTCGATTTCGTCGGCAGGGATTTGCTCGGCGAGCATCCCGACTTGCTCTCAACTACGCAAACGTGTCGATGGGCGCAAGGACTGTTGTCATCACAATGCTCCCAGATAACGTGAGTTCAAAAAATCTGGCCCTCAGCATCGGCGCCCACTACATCGGAGAGGAACCATCCGACGCTGGGGAGACCTTTGAGGTCTTCAAAATGAGTCTGCCCCTTGCGTACTAAGTGACTCGAGTGAATTGGCTCAGCCGCCGCCAGAATCTTTTGACGAGAGCGCCGACCAAGGTTAGACACTAAGGCAATGTGGCATTAATAGGTTGTGGACGTGGTTGTGCGTCGCATCCGCGTCGTCCCGTTTTCCTCATTAATTGACGAAGCTTGAGCCGATGCGCCTCGTTGGCGGCGTCATCGGTGTGGTCGACAGTCTCCGGTAGACGTTCGAGCGGCGTCAAGAACTTGAAGGGCGGCGCCACGCCCTGAGCCGATGCTCGCGGGCACGCCCACGCCGTCGTACGCGTTTCCCGCGAGCGCGACGGCGACCTTCGCGCTCGCGGTGCGCGCCTCGTTGACCAGCTCTTCGTGCCCGAGGCGGTACTGGGGCAGGCCGCGGGGCCAACGCTGCACGAGTGTTTCGCTGGGCGCGCCAAAGAGCGGTAAGAGCACGGCGAGTTCTTCACCGACGCGCTTGGTCAACGCCTCGTCGCTCATCTCCATCCAGCGAGTGTCGTCACTTCGCCCCACGTGCGCGCGCAAGACCACGTCGTCCTCTCGCTCGAGGTGGGGCCACTTCCGGTCCAGCAACGTGACGGCCGTGATCATCATCGATCCGTCACCGGCCCACGAGGTCTGAAGCGGCACCAGTATCCCCGTGCCCGACGGCGTGAGCGTGATCTCCTTGCGCGCCAGGGCGAAAGTGACCATCGCCGCGCTGGCACTTTCGATCTGGCTGAGTCGATTGATGGCTGGATCGAGGGAGCCGAGCAGGGCCGCGGCGACGGGCGCGGGCGTGGCCAGGATGACGGCGTTGGCGGGCGTCGTGGTGTTGAGCGTGTCCACCTCCCAGGGATAACTGCCGGCGGGCGTTCGACGTAGTGCCGTCACCGCGACGGAACGTCGAAGCACGACGCCTCGCTCTCTCAATTGTCGGGCGAGCTCGCCCGGCAGCGATCCGACGCCACTGGTGAGCGTGTAAAAAGTAGGGCCGCTGGAGCCGCCATCGGCGCGCGGACCGGGATTGACCGGACCGGCCGTGCGAAGGGCCTTCATGAGAGAGCCCCCTCGTTTAGCCGCGTCGAGGAGGGCGGGAAACACCGACCTGGCCGAAAGCTCGTCAATGCGCCCGGCCTGGATGCCGCCGATCATCGGTTCGATGAGGCGAGAGCTCAATTCATCGCCGAGCTTCGTGCGCACGATCTCACCAATGGTGGCGTCATTGTCGAGACGGAGACGTTTAGGAAAGTGAACGTCGCGCCGCGCCGCGAGTCGCGCTCGCCAGGTCACCCCCTTAAAGCGCAAAATCTCTCTCAGATCCGTCGGTACGCCCAGCACGAGGCCCCCGGGGAGATCGTGTAACGCGCCGCGCGCCCACAACGACGCGCCACTGGCGTTGATGGCCTCGAGTTGATCGCGCAGTCCGAGCTCACCCACGAGTGTCACGGCTTCGGGTCGCCGTGCCAAGAAGCCATCGGCGCCAAGATCAATCGTGCGACCCGCGAACGACGTGGTCGCCAGAGAACCGCCGAATCGTTCGCTCGCCTCCACGATTTCCACGCGAGGGGTCGATTCGTTCGGTCCCTCGGCGCCGCCCGAGAGCTCCCACGCGGCGGCGAGGCCGCTGACGCCCCCGCCGACCACGACGACCGAGAAACGCCCCACTTACTTTGCCGCGGTCTTTACGACGCGCGCGAGCACCGCAAGAAACGCGGGGTCGTCATTGAGCGACGCCGTGCGCACCAGATTGAGGCCGACCTCGCGGGCGACGCTCTGGGCCTCGATGTCCACGTCGAAGAGGACTTCGAGGTGGTCGGAGACGAAACCAATCGGGCACGACACCACGTCAGTGAAACCCTTCGCCCCCTTGTCGCGCAACACATCCAAGATGTCGGGCCCGAGCCAGGGATCGGGCGTGCGCCCCGCGGACTGCCACGCCACGTCGAAGGAGCGCACGCCGGCCAGCTCGGCGGCGATCTTCGCGCTCTCGTGCAACTGCTCGGGGTAGGTGTCGCCGAGCTCGAGAATCTTCATGGGCAGGGAGTGGGCGCTAAAGAGCACTTCGGTGGTGTCGTAGCGCGAGGGTGCGATCGTGGCCATCGCGTCGAGGACCCGCTGGGCGATGAGTTCTAAAAATCCCGGCGTGCGGTACCACGCGCCGATCGCAATCAACTCGACGCTCTCGCCGAGGGCGAGTCGGGCGCGATCCATGTACTGATCGGTGGACATCGTTGACGAGTGAGGGGCGAGCACGAGTCCGACGACGCGCTCATATCCTTCCTCGCGAAACGCCGTCGCGGCCTCTTCGAGCAGCGGCGGCTCGAACTTCGAGCCGTAGCGCACGTCGTAGGCGCCCGGCGAGGTCGCCTCGAGCGTGGCGGCGAGCCCGGCCACTTGGTCGGCGGTGTGCTGGGCGAGCGGCGACGTTCCGCCGATCGCTTGGTACCGCCGGGTGAGGTCGGCCAGCTGTTCGGGGGTGGGCGCGTGACCGTGACGGATGCGCGTGTAGAACGCCTCGATGCCGCTCGACGACGTCGGCGTGCCGTGAGCCATAACGAGAACGCCGGTTCTCACTTCACGCCCGCGTTGCCTTCCTCGTGTACGACGCGCACGACCGCTTCGAGTACCGCGGGGTCCGTCGTGGGTAGCACGCCGTGTCCCAGGTTAAAGATATGACCGGCGTCGCGACCGGCCTTCGCCAGCACCTCGCGCGTGGCTTCCAGGGCGAGCGCCTCGCCGCCGAGGCAGCGTGCGGGATCGAGGTTTCCCTGTACGGGCTTCTCGCCGACGCGCCGACGTCCCTCGTCGAGGTCGACGTGCCAATCGATGCCCACGACCGTGCTCGTAGCGCTGCCCATGAGATCGAGCAGCTCTCCGGTGCCGACGCCAAAGAGGATGGTCGGCACCCCTAAATCGGCTACGCCCTCGAGCACGCGTTGGGTCGCGGGCAGCGCGAAGCGTTGGTACTCGTCACGGGTGAGCGATCCCGCCCACGAATCGAAGAGCTGCACGGCTCGTGCGCCGTGGGTGATCTGGGCGCGAAGAAAGCTCACGGTAATGGCGACGAGTCGCTCGAGGAGCTTTTCAAAGAGGGGAGGATCGTGATGCATCAAGGTCTTGACGACCGCGAACTCGCGCGTGGGCGCCCCCTCGACGAGATAGCTCGCCACGGTGAAGGGCGCGCCGGCGAAGCCAATCAAGGGCGTGTTGGTTCCATTGAGTTGTTCGATGACGAGATCGACGGTCCTGGTGACGTGGGCGATGTCGGCGTCGTCGAGGTCGCGCAGGCGTGCCAGGTCACGGTGACTCGTGAAGGGCTTGTCAATAATCGGACCACGACCAGGTACGACGTCGACGCCAAAGCCGATGGCGTGATAGGGCACGACGATGTCGGAGAAGAGAATGGCCGCGTCCACTCCGTATCGACGAACGGGCTGCATCGTCACTTCACAGGCCACGTCCGGGTCGGCGATCGCGTCCAGAATCGATCCCGTCGCGCGCAGAGCCCGATATTCGGGCAGGGAGCGACCGGCTTGGCGCATAAACCAGACCGGCACGTGTTCGACGGACTCCCCTCGACAGGCCCGCAGAAAAACTGGCTCGCTCACGACGCTCCTTTGCCGTTTCCAATCTAGGTCAGCCACTTTCCTCGATTGTGGGCTCGAGCGTGCGGTTCCTCTAGACTTGTTTCTCCCCTGTTTTGAGGGTTGAAGAGAGGTCGACAGTGGCGCACGAGCGTGAGATTGCCGAAGAGCAAGAGTTCCTCGATCTTGCGCTCGGGGCACTCGATCACATGCGCCAAGGAGCACGATCACTTCGTGACAGCGCGGCCGTAGCGAACATGCGCGGCGCAGGCGACCTGGTCGAGCGCGACGTCGTCATGGGTACGGCCCTGCAACGACTCGATCAACTCGCGATCGGTGACCAGTCACTGTTTTTTGGTCGCATCGACTACCAGGCCAACGGCAACGGCAACGGCAACGGCCACGGCGACACCTACCACGTCGGACGACTCGCGGTCTCGGACGAGGCCCTCAATCCCTTGGTGATCGACTGGCGGGCGCCGGTGGCCGCGGCGTTCTATCGCGCGACCGGCGTCGAGTCGCTCGGGCTCTCGCGCCGCCGTCACGTGGCCATTCGCGCCAACGAAGTCTTGGGCGTCGAAGACGAGTACTTCGCCGACGCCAACGGTGAGCTTGACTTGCCCGAAGACGCCGTGCGTTCGGCGACCGAAGAAGGGCTCATCGAAGGCGGTCTCGCCCTGGGCGGCCCCGGCGCGCTACTGGCGGCGCTCGGGCGTGCGCGAACGGGCCGCATGGGCGACATCATCGCCACGATTCAAGGTGAGCAGGATGAGATAATCCGCAGTCCCCTCGCGGGGGTGGTCTTGGTCCAGGGCGGTCCCGGTACCGGCAAGACGGCCGTCGCGCTGCACCGGGCGGCGTATCTGCTCTTTACCCATCGCGCGACGCTCGAACGCCAAGGGGTCTTGGTGGTTGGCCCGAACCCCCTGTTTCTCAACTACATCGAGAACGTTCTGCCGTCACTCGGTGAGTCCGGCGTGACCCTTTCGACGATCGCCGGGCTGGTGACCAACGTCGAGGTGACCGCTGTTGACTCTGAAGAGGTCGACGAATTAAAGGGCGACCGTCGCATGGCGAAGGTGCTCGCGCGAGCGCTCGCCACCCGCGAGCGCCCCCTGCGCCACGACGTCGAGATACCGGTGGGTCGGGCGATCGCCGTGCTGCGGGCGGGCTACACCAAAGAGGCCGTCGAACGGGCCCGTCGACGGCCGGGCAATCATAATCAGCGCCGCTCGGCCGTCGGACGAGAGCTCGCGACGCGCCTGGCTCACGAGTACCACGAGCGTTTCGCGCACGAGGCACTCGAGGAGACCAACGCGGTGGGCGAGTTGGCCGACCTGATCCGCGCGACGCCGCAGTTCAAAGAGGCCCTGCAGCGGATCTGGCCCCGACTGTCGGGTCAAGAGCTCTTGCACGACCTTTTGGGCGCGCCCGCGCTATTGAAGGCGGCCGGTAAGGACCTTTTGAGCGAACACGAGATCGAGGTGCTGTTTCGACCGCGATTCCAGTCGCTCGATGAGATCGCCTGGACCAAGGCCGACGCCGCGCTGATCGACGAAGCGAGGGTGCTGGTGGGACCGCGGCGACGTCCACGCCCCCTGCCCAAGCCCGAAGAGCCGGGCCTCCTCGCCGGGGTGGACCTCGACGCCTACTCGGGCAGTCATCGCGCGGCGGCCCTTCGCGAGGCGCAACGACTCGCCGTCGTGCAGTCCCAAGAGCTCGACGAAGCGGAGTTTGTCACCTACGGGCACATCGCGGTGGACGAGGCGCAGGACCTCTCACCGATGGAACTGCGCGTTCTAAAGCGCCGTGACCTCACGGGTTCGATGACGATCGTCGGCGACATGGCCCAGGCGACCACGGCGTCGTCAGCGTCATCGTGGGACGCCTTGCTCGAGACGCTCACGCCTCGACGTCCGCCCAAGCGCGTTGATCTGACCGTGAGCTATCGCACGCCTGAAGAGGTGTTGAACTTTTCCGCGGCGACGTTGGTGGCGGCGGCGCCGGACCTGGTGCCTCCCCGTCCGGTGCGCCGAGCGGGGACCCAACCCATTGTCAAGCTCGTGCGTCCCGAGGAGTTCGCACACGCGCTCCTAGACGTCACGCGTAGTGAGATCGACGCCGTCGCGCCGGGGCGCGTCGCGGTGATCGTGGCCGGCGCACGAGTGGATGAAATGGTGGCGACGCTACGCGCCGGCGGCCTCGAGGCGGTCGATCCGCGGGACCAGGATTCGAAGGGCCTCGCCGCCGATCTCGTGGTCCTGGCCGCCGAGGGCGCCAACGGACTTGAATTCGACGCCGTCGTTGTTGTCGAGCCTGGTCAGATTGCCAATCGGGGCGCGCGCGGGGCTGAAGGGCCGACGCCGCGCGGTCTGCGCACGCTCTACGTGGCGATGACGCGTCCCACGAGGCGACTGGCCGTCGTGGCGTGTCAAGAACTTCCTTCGACGTTGCGCTAAATCGAGGGGCGCGGAGTGCGCCTCGGGCCGTTCATTTCTACTAGAAATGTAGGGATGAGTCAGGCCGTTTCCCCCGAAAGCCTGGCGAAGCAAGAGAAGATTGTCCACGATCGACCGCCGATGTTGGCCATCGGCGTGATGATTTGGCTCGGATCCGAGCTGATGTTCTTCTCGGGACTCTTCGCCGCCTTGTTCACCATTCGCGCGCACCTGGTGGCGTGGCCGCCGGTGGGCACGCACCTGGACGTCTTGCAGGCGGGCGTGTTCACCCTCATACTTATCGGGTCGTCGTTCACGATGCAGCGCGCAGTGTGGCTGATCGAGCACCGTCAGCGCGGCGCGGCGCGCAACTGGGTGATCGCCACGATCATCATGGGTACCCTGTTCGTGTCGAATCAGGCCTACGAGTGGACGCATATCACCACACGCTGGTACACCAACTCCTACGGCTCGATCTTTTTCATCACCACCGGTCTGCACGGACTGCACGTGTTCTTGGGGCTCGTGGCGATGTCGTTCCTTTTGTTTCGCATGCGCGGCCGCGAGGGTGACGCCGGAGAACTGGCGACCTTTCAGGGCGTGAGCTACTACTGGCACTTCGTGGACGTCGTTTGGATCGGGCTCTACTCGGCCCTCTTCTTGTTGAAATAGATGGGCTTGACGACCCCCCTCATGAAGCGCTTGGCGCGAACGATCGTGGCGGGAATGTTCGTGGCCGCCCCCGGGGCGCTCTTCGTGGGCGCGGCGCACGCCGCCAACTACAACCCCACTGAAACGTCGCGTCGAAACGCCGGGACGCCCAACTCCTCGATCGTCGTCAAGAACAAGTCCGGCACCGTGATCGAGTACGGCAATCAGTACATCACCTACAGCGCCCCTTCGCCCAAGCTCGACGGCCTGGGCGAGGCGCTCTTCATGGAGAACTGCGCGTCGTGTCACGGCACCCAGGCCGACGGTGTCCCCGCCAATGGCACGACGGGCGCCTACCCGGACCTCGTCGGACTCGGTCCGGCGACCATCGACTTCTGGGTCGTTTCGGGGCGCATGCCCTCGGCCAATCCTCGCGCCATCGAGGCCTCGCGCCGACTGCCACGCCTGACGCCCAATCAGGCGTTGGCCATCGCGGCGTGGGTGAACTCGTTGGCCCCGAGCATCCCGCTTGTCCCTACGCCCCATCTGGCGAACGCCAACGTCTCGGACGGCGCGGCGCTGTTCGCGCTGAACTGCGCGTCGTGTCACACGATCGAAGGTGACGGGGACGCGCTGGCCTCGAGTACGTTCTCGCCGTCACTTCGAAACATCCCGGCCTTTCAGGTCGTCGAAGCCATTCGCACCGGGCCGGCCAACATGCCGCGCTTCACGGGTAACTTGAGCGACCAGCAGGTGCTCGACGTCACGAAGTACGTCACCACCGAGATCCAACACCCCAACAACCCCGGCGGGTTCGGTCTGGGCGGACTCGGTCCCGTCGCGGAAGGGTTCGTCGGACTGCTCTTGGGCGTCGGAGTTTTGGTGCTCGTGTGTTACTGGATCGGGGAGCGCTCGTGAGCGAGCGAGAAGAACACCGAGCGCCCGTTTCGTTGAGCGGTCTCAGCGAGAACGACCCGCACCTGTTGCCCTTAGCGAAGAACCCCAAGACCGTCGAAGGCGTGATCGCGGTCAACTTCGTGCTCGGCACATTGTTGACGGCGGCCTTTGGGGCGTGCTACTGGATCAACGCGAAACCCTGGACCCTCGGGGCCACGCTCGGGGGCGGACTTTTCTTCTTCGGCGTCGGTCTGGTCGCCTGGGGCAAGTACCTCATGCCCCGGGGTCCTTTCGTCGAGGAGCGCCACACCCTTGCTAACTCCGAGGCCGATCGTGACGCGTTCGCCGCGGCCATCGTCGAACGCGGGGGCAACGTGATGAAGCGTCGCAAGATGCTCGGCGGTATTCTCGCGGGGGGACTGGGCATCTTTGGGGTCGTGGCGATGTTTCCGGTGCTGCGCAGCCTCGGACCGGTGCCGAAGGGCACGCTCTTTCACACCGACTGGCGTAAGGGCTCGTACGTCGTGGACCAGACGGGGCGTCGGGTCTCGGCGGGCGATCTGGCGGTCGGATCGATCGTGACGGTCTTTCCCGAGGGCACCGAGAACACCGACCGCGGCCAGGTCGTCGACCAGACGGTGTTGATCAGGGTCTCGAATCAGAAGTTCACGACCCAAAAGGGCCGCGAGTCCTGGGCCCCGCTGGGCTACGTGGCCTACTCCAAGCTCTGCACGCACTTGGGGTGTCCGGTCGGGCTCTATGAGCAGCAGCTCCAACTGCTGGTGTGTCCTTGTCACCAGTCGATGTTCAACGTCAACAACGGCGCCGTGCCCCAGTTCGGTCCGGCGCCGCGCCCGTTGCCCCAGCTGCCGCTCTACATCGACTCGGCGGGCTTCCTGCGCGCCCAGGCGGACTACAACCAGCCCGTGGGGCCGGGCTTTTGGGAGCGCGCGTGAGCGAGATCACCGCTACCAACAAACGCGCCCGACGCAAGGCCGAGGGTCGTTACGGCAAGGTCGGTAAGGCGCTCAATGAGCTCGATGATCGTCTGGGCGTGGCCAAGGGCGGGCGCACCTTCATGGACAAGATCTTCCCCGACCACTGGTCGTTCATGCTCGGTGAGATCGTGCTGTACTCCTTCGTGATCCTGATGGTCACCGGGGTCTTTCTCACCTTCTACTTCATCCCAAGTTCGGCGATCGTGACGTACCACGGTGCCTACCTGCCCCTTGACGGTCAAAAGGTCACCCAGGCGTTCTCTTCGACGGTCAATATCTCCTTCGCCGTGCGCGGGGGGCTCTTGATGCGCCAGATGCACCACTGGGCCTGTGACATCTTCGTCGGGGCCATGGTGGTGCACATGGCGCGCGTCTTTTTCACCGGCGCCTTCCGCAAGCCCCGCGAGCTCAACTGGAACATCGGGGTCACGTTGTTGACGTTGGCGATCACCAATGGCTTCCTCGGCTACTCGTTGCCCGACGACCTGGTCTCGGGCACCGGCATCCGCATCGCGTACTCGATCGTGCTCTCGATACCCTTCGTGGGCACGTACCTGGCGTTCTTCATCTTCGGGGGGAACTTCCCGGGCACGTCGACCATCCCACGGTTCTACATTCTGCACTGTCTGATCGTGCCGCTGATCATCATCGGCCTCGTGGGCGCGCACTTGTTCTTACTCGTTCGCCAAAAGCACACGCAGTTCCCCGGCGAGGGCCGTACCGAGAAGAACGTCGTGGGTTCGCCCATGTTCCCAGTCTTCATGGCCAAGACCACCGGCTTTCTCTTCATCGTCGGGGGTTTCACGGCGCTACTGAGCGCGTTCGCCCAGATCAACCCGATCTGGCAGTTCGGACCCTACGACGCCTCGCGCATCTCCTACGCGGTCCAGCCCGACTGGTACATGGGCTTTTTGGACGGGGCGCTACGAATATGGCCTTCGTGGAGTTTTCACAGCTTCGGCCATACCATCCCCTTCGAGGTGCTGGTACCGGCCTTGATCTTGCCCGGGATCATCTTCACTCTCGCCGCCGCCTGGCCGATAATCGAACGTCTCTATACCAAGGACAACGAAATACATCATCTCCTCGATCGACCGAGCGACCGGCCCAAGCGCACGGCCGCGGGTGTCTCGGTGCTGGCCTTTGTGACGATGCTCTTCATCGCGAGCTCCACCGACGTGATCGCGAACTTCTTTCACATCTCGCTCAACACCGTCTTGTGGCTGATGCGCGTGACGACGATCCTGGTGCCGATCATTGTCTACCCGATCACCTACAAGATCTGTAAGGAGATGCAGGCCGTGCACGGGGCCGGGAAGAGAAAGACCCCCAACATCGTCTCGCGCACCGTCGAGGGCGAGTACGTGGCCACGCCCACGCCGGCCTACCAGGACGACCGCGGCCACGACCTCGAGGCGACCGCCGTGCCGACGTTCATCGAGGTCGAGCCGGAAGAACCGAACGAGGGCGGCGTGAGAACGGTCGATCGCTAGCCGCTTCGAAGAGCGTATGCGCCGGACAATCAGTGACGTTTTCGTGCGTGCCTAACATGGCGTGGTGGCAACGACGCAGGATTCCCAGTGGCCTTCGGCGGCCACGTTGTTGCACCCCCAATTGGTACCGGGGCGAAAGAACGTGGCGCTGGTGGGCGTATCGACGTACAAGACCTCGCTGTCGCCTCGTTCCTCTTCGAGTACGCCCCGGGCCATCCGCCGGGCCTTGAGGCGCTACTCGACCTGGTCATTTCTCGATCAGTTCGATCTGGCGGAGTTCGTGGCGCTGGTGGACTACGGCGACGTGAAGGACCCCGACGGGAAGAAGGGCGCCGAGCGCGTCGCGGCCGTGTTGGCGAAGGTCGCCGACGACGTGCCTCTCACGGTGGTGCTCGGTGGCGACAACGCCGCGACCTGGCACGCGCTGCGCGCACTGGCCGATGGTCACTACGAGGAGTACGGACTCATCACCTTGGACGCGCACCTGGATTCGCGCGAAGGCCGCTCCAATGGCTCGCCGGTGCGCCAACTCTTAGACGAGGGCCTCGACGCGCACCACGTCGTCCAGGTGGGCCTCGGCGAGTTCACCAACGCCCCGGCGTACGCGCGCGCTGCCCTCGGCGCCGGCGTCACCGTCATCGAGCGCAACGTTTTTCGAAGAGAGGACGTCGCGTCGATTGCTCGACGGGCGCTAGCGATCGCGGGCGAGGGGGGGCGAAAGATCTACGTGGACATCGACCTCGACGTCGCCGATCGATCGGTCGTGCCCGGATGTCCCGCCGCGGCGCCCGGCGGACTGAGCGCCGACGAGGTGCGGCGATTCGTGCGCGAGGTGGCCACCTCGAGGCAGGTCGTGGCGATCGACTTCACTGAGATTGACGTCGAGCGCGACAGCGCCGACGAAAGGACGGTTCGCCTCGCGGCGCTCTTGGTGCTCGACGCGCTCGCGGGGGTGCAGAGGAGATCGAAGTGGCCGTCGTTGTAGGCGTCGAGGCCATGACCAGAGCCCAGCTCGTCGCGGTCGCGAGAAAGTTCGAGCCGATCTCGTTGAGTAAAGAGGTACTCGCGCGACTGACCCGTCAGCGCGAGGCCATTGAGGTGCTGGTGAACAGTGGCGAGCCCATCTACGGACTCTCGACGGGCTTTGGCTCGCTCGCCACCACGTCGATCTCACCTGAACAGCGCCGCGACCTGCAACGATCGTTGATCCGTTCTCACGCCGCGGGCGTCGGGCCCGAAGTCGAGAACGACGTCATCCGCGCGATGATGGTCTCGCGTTTGACCAATCTCTGTTCTGGCGTGTCGGGCGTTCGTCCAACGACTGCTCTGGCGTACGCGGCGTTGCTCAACGCGGGCATCACGCCCGTCGTGCACGAGTTCGGCTCGCTCGGTTGCTCGGGCGATTTGGCGCCGCTCGCACACGTGGCCCTGGCGTTGATGGGCGAAGGTGACGTGCGCGACGCCGGGGGAGCGCGCCGTTCCGCGGCCGACGCCCTGAAGGACGCGGGCCTGGCGCCCGTTGAGTTGGTCGAGAAAGAGGGACTCGCGCTCATCAACGGCACCGACGGCATGCTGGGCCAGCTCGTCTTGGCCATCGACGACGGCCTCGCACTGATGCAACAGATCGATCTCGCGGCCGCGATGTCCATTCAGGCGCTGCGCGGGACCAATCGGGTCTTTCTCGCGGAGATTCACGCGTTGCGCCCGCACCCTGGCCAACTGGTCAGCGCCGAGAATTTGGCCGCGTTGCTCGAGAACTCCGGCATCGTCAGCTCACACCTCGACGACCCCTCCCAGGTCCAAGACGCCTACTCGTTGCGTTGCGCGCCCCAAGTGCACGGCGCGGCGCGCGACACCTTTACCTACGCCACCAACGTGGCCGACATCGAATTGGCGGCCGCGATCGACAATCCCTCGGTTCTGGCGGACGGTTCGCTGGTCTCGAATGGCAACTTTCACGGCGCGCCCGTCGCCTACGCCCTCGACTATCTCGCCATAGCCTTAGCGGACGTCGCCTCGATGTCCGAGCGGCGCACCGACCGTCTGCTCGACGTGAATCGCAGTTACGGCCTACCGGCGTTCCTCGCGCACCACCCCGGCGTCGACTCGGGACTCATGATCGCCCAGTACGCCCAGGCGGCGCTGGTGAGCGAGATGAAGCGACTGGCCGCGCCGGCCAGCGTCGACTCGATTCCCTCCTCGGGCATGCAAGAAGACCACGTCTCGATGGGCTGGCACGCCGCGCGAAAGTTGCGCAAGTCCCTCGACGCGTTCCGCGACGTCGTGGCGATCGAGCTGCTGGCGAGCGCGCGCGCCCTGGCCCTGCGCGCGCCCTTAGCTCCCTCGCCGGTGACGGGTGCCGTCGTTGACAAGGTGAACGCGCGCTCGGGCGGTCCGGGGCACGATCGGTGGCTCTCGCCCGAGATCGCGGCGGTGAGTGAGCTCGTGGCCAGTCGAGAGTTGCTCGTCACGGTGTCACGCTTCGTGACGCTGCACTAGGGGTGATCTGATGCAAGGTGCCCGTCCCGTTCGAGCGGCGAGAGGTTCGTCGATGAGTGCGCTCGCGTGGCCCCAAGAGGCGGCGTTACGGATGTTGCAGAACAACCTCGATCCCGAGGTCGCCGAACGACCCGACGACCTGGTGGTCTATGGCGGCACGGGGCGGGCCGCGCGCGACTGGCCCAGCTTTGACGCGCTGGTACGAACGTTGAGGACTCTTAAGTCCGACGAGACCATGCTGGTCCAATCGGGTCGACCGGTCGGCGTGCTGCAAACCCACGAGTGGGCGCCGCGGGTATTGATCGCGAATTCCAATCTCGTGCCCGACTGGGCTACGTGGCCGGAGTTTCGCCGGCTCGAGGCGCTCGGACTCACGATGTACGGCCAGATGACCGCCGGCTCGTGGATCTACATCGGCACGCAGGGGATTCTGCAGGGCACCTACCAGACGTTTGCCGCGGCCGGCCAGAAGCACTTCGGGTCGCCGTCACTTGCCGGGCGCACGATCCTCACGGCCGGGCTCGGGGGCATGGGCGGCGCCCAGCCGCTGGCCGCGACGCTCGCGGGCGGCGCGATTCTCTGCGTCGAGGTCGACCAGTCGCGCATCGACCGTCGGCTGGAGACGCGGTATCTCGACGAGGCGACCGACTCGCTGGACGACGCGCTCGCGCGCGTGCGCGCGGCGGCGCGCGACGGTCGAGCACTCTCGGTCGGGCTGCTCGGGAACGCCGCCGACGTCGTGCCGGAGCTCGCGCGACGCGGCGAGCACTTCGACTTCGTCACGGATCAGACCGCGGCGCACGATCCGCTGACCGGGTACGTGCCGCGCGGGCTCTCGGTTGCCGAGGCCGCTGCGCTGCGCGCCTCCGATCCGGACGAGCTGATCCGGCGTGCCAGGGAGTCGATCGCCGTGCACGTCGAAGGGATGCTCGAGTACGTCCGGGCCGGGAGCTACGTTTTCGATTATGGCAACAACTTGCGAGGTGAGGCCAGGGACGCAGGCGTAGCGGAGGCCTTCTCATACCCGGGCTTCGTCCCGGCCTATATCCGGCCGCTCTTCTGTCGCGGGATCGGGCCGTTTCGCTGGGCAGCACTGTCCGGGGACCCGGCCGACATCGCCGTGATCGATGAGGCGCTGCGCGAGCTCTTCCCCGGCGACGAGCTTCTGCAGCAATGGCTTGCGCTGGCGCCCGAGCGCGTCGCTTTCCAGGGCCTGCCGGCACGCATCTGCTGGCTCGGGTTCGGCGACCGCGCGAAGGCGGGGCTCGCGATCAACGAGCTCGTGCGCGCGGGACGCGTCAAGGCGCCGGTGGTGATCGGGCGGGATCACCTCGACGCGGGCTCGGTCGCATCGCCCTACCGCGAGACGGAGGCGATGCGTGACGGCTCGGACGCGATCGCCGACTGGCCGATCCTGANNCGGCGGCGGCGTCGGCATCGGCCTCTCGATCCACGCGGGCATGGTCGTGCTCGCCGACGGTACGGCCGAGGCTGCCGAGCGCCTCGGGCGCGTGCTCACCACCGATCCGGGGATGGGCGTGGTGCGGCATCTCGACGCCGGCTATCCGGAGGCGGAAGCCGCGGCGCGCGAGCACGGCCTGTCGACGCCGATGTTCGACGCCTAGTCGCATGCCGCGGCTGCTCG
>PKXH01000039.1:0-887 GCA_003133405.1 Acidimicrobiaceae bacterium
GTGGGACGGAAAACTTGGGTGAGGGCCTTAGCCGCGTCCGCAGTTCGGCCGCTTACCGTGATTGGCCTTCTTTTTCGCGCGCAGCTTGCGCTTCACGGTTCGCTTTGACATAGGTGACAATGTTACTAGGTAAAGCGCGTCGCGAGCCAAACGAGGAATGCACCGTGGATGAGACTGGGACCGTCGGTCAATTAGTTCTCGTCGCGACGCCCCTGGGCAACCTCGGAGATCTCTCGCGCCGTGCGCTCGATCTCTTCGCG
The DNA here is from genome assembly GCA_003133405.1 of Acidimicrobiaceae bacterium. Lineage (GTDB taxonomy): Bacteria > Actinomycetota > Acidimicrobiia > Acidimicrobiales > RAAP-2 > RAAP-2. The sequence goes on from PKXH01000039.1 coordinate 261, forward strand.
CGCGCCGACGCTATCTACTGTGAGGACACGCGCCACTCGCGCACACTCTTCAGCGCGCACGATATTCCCACCAGAGGGCGGCTCCACTCGCTGCACGAGCACAACGAAGCCGCCCAGTGTGACGTCATCGTGGCGCGTGTACGCGCCGGTGAACTCGTCGTTCTCATCAGTGACGCCGGAACCCCGGGCATCTCGGACCCCGGCAGCCGTGTGGTCATCGCCGTCGTCGAGGCGGGGCTCGTCGTGACGAGCGCGCCGGGACCTTCGGCCGTTATCACGGCCCTGTCGATCAGTGGACTGTCGACCGAGCGATTCGTGATGGAGGGGTTCCTCCCACGAAAGTCGAGCGAGCGGGCGCGTTTTTACGACAAGTGGGCGCGCGAGGAACGCACCGTGGTGTTTTATGAGTCGCCGCAGCGATTGACGACGACGTTGCACGAGCTGGCGGCCCGATTCCCCACTCGACGCGCGGCCATTGCTCGTGAACTGACCAAGCTCCACGAAGAGGTGACGCGCGGCAGCCTCGCCGAAGTGGCGGCCCTCATAGACCAACGCGACGTGCTCGGCGAGATCACGGTCGTGCTCGAGGGCCTTACGTTCGTGCCCGAAGTCGACGAGACGGTGGTG
>PKXH01000039.1:917-26066 GCA_003133405.1 Acidimicrobiaceae bacterium
CCATGGGCCGCTTCTACATCACCACCCCGATCTACTATGTGAACGACGCGCCTCACGTGGGAACGGCGTACACCACGGTGAACGCCGACGCGCTGGCCCGGTGGCATCGGCTCTTGGGTGACGAGACGAAGTTTGTCACCGGGACCGACGAACACGGACAGAAGATGGCCGAGGCGGCGGCGAAGAACGGTTTCACGCCCAAGGAGTGGACCGACCAGACGGCCGAGCGATTTCGTGAGGCCTGGGACCTGCTCAATATCAGCTACGACGACTTCATTCGCACCACCGAATCGCGACACTACCTGACCGTGCAGACGTTTCTCTCGGCGATCTACGAGAACGGTTTCATCTACAAGAACGTCTATAAGGGCCTGTACTGCGTGAGTTGTGAGGACTACTACACGCTCGAAGCCAGTGACCAGGGCAGCTGCCCCATTCACCATCGCCCCTTGACCGAGATGGAAGAGGAGAACTGGTTCTTTCGACTGAGCGCCTTTGAGGATCGTCTCCTCGAGTTCTACGCCGATCACCCAGGCTTTGTCACGCCCGAGACCAAGCGCAACGAGGCCTACTCGTTCATCAAGGGTGGGCTGCGCGATATCTCCATCACCCGGGCCTCGATCACGTGGGGGGTACCGGTGCCCTGGGACGACTCCCAGGTCTTTTACGTTTGGTACGACGCACTGATTAACTACCTCACCGCCATTGGCTACGGGCACGTTGACGACGAGGTCGCGCTCTGGTGGCCCTATTCGCACCACTTGATCGGCAAAGAGATCATCCGCTTTCACTGTGTGTGGTGGCCCGCGATGTGCATGGCCGCCGGGTTAGACCCCGCGCACCACGTCCACGTCCACGGTTGGCTCTTGGTCGGCGGGGAGAAGCTCGGCAAGACGCTGGCCGCCGAAGGGGGCGTGCGCCTGAGCGACATCGCGCCCGTTGACCTCGCGAACGAGTTCGGCGTCGATCCACTTCGCTACTACCTCTTGCGCGAGACGGCCCTGGGCAACGACGGCGAATTCTCCCTCGAGGGCATTACCGCTCGCTACAACACCGATCTCGCGAACAATCTTGGCAATCTCGTGGCGCGGGTGGCCGCTGTGGTGGAGACGAAGTGCGCGGGCGTGGGCCCTGCACCCGAGCGGGATTCGACGCTTCGTCCCGCCGCTGAGGCTGCACTGTCGAGCGCGGCCGAAGCGTGGGAGCGCTTCGCGCCGCATCACGCGCTCGAATCGACGTGGGAACTGATTGGCGCGACGAACGCGTACCTCGAGGGGCACGCACCGTGGAAGACGAAACCCGGCGCGGCGCTCGACGCGGTGATGGGCGACGCGCTCGAGGCCATTCGCCTCGTTGCAATTCTCGTCTCGCCGGCGATGCCCAATGTGGCCCAGGAGATCTGGCGACGCGTCGGACTGAGTGGTTCGCCCACCACGGCGCCCTTCGCCGCCTCGGCGACGTGGGGACAGTATCCGGGTGGCGTAAGGGTTGAAAAGGGAGCACCGCTGTTCCCGCGTATGACGAGCGACGGATGAGCGGTTGGACCGACGCGCACTGTCATCTCCAAAGCCACTTCCTCGACACGTCTAAAGAGTCCGGTGGTGGTGAATTAGGGGCCACGTTGGCGCGGGCCCACGCGGCCGGGGTGGATCGAGTCGTGGTGGTGGGCACGGACGCCGCGAGCTCGGCCGAAGCGCTCGACGTGACGAAGGTGACATCACCGGTCGAGCTCTACGCCACGGTCGGGCTTCACCCGCACGACGCCAAAGAGGACCTGGCACCGGTGGCGGCGCTGGCGAGAGCCGGTCACCCGCGCCTCGTCGCCATTGGCGAGTGCGGACTTGACTATTTCTACGAACACTCGCCACGCACCCAACAACGCCGGGCCTTTTCGGCCCAAATCGCCCTCGCGCACGAGCTCGACCTCGCCTTGGTGGTTCACGCGCGCGACGCCTTCGACGATCTCTTTGCCATTTTGTTGAGTGAAGGCGTCCCGCCCCGCACCGTGATCCACTGCTTCACCGGGACCCCCGTCGACGCTGAAATGTGCCTCGCGATCGGATGTGACGTCTCGATTGCCGGGGTCGTGACCTTCAAGAACGCCGAGCTGCTTCGAGAGGCCGTGAGGCTCGTGCCCCTTGATCGACTCCACGTCGAAACGGACAGCCCCTTTTTGGCGCCAGTGCCCTTTCGCGGCAAGACCAACGAACCGGCCCACGTCGCGGTGGTCGGTCGATTCGTAGCCGACCTGCGCGATATCGACGTCGAGACGGTCCGTGACGCCACGGCGGCCAACTCGGCGCGGCTCTTTCGTTTCCCCACCCCTTCGAGCTGAAAATTGACTATTTTCAAGGGGTTCGGGGGGTGGAGTTGCCTTGGGCGTCGCCCTCTCCTAGCGTTAGAGGGCGGGATTCTTCCATAGGGGCCCGCTGTCCTGGCGGAGGACGGATATCTGACGACATCACCACGTCGGGCGCTCTGGCGCCCGCGGTTACTTCGTACCACGTGGGCCGTCCTGGCCATCTCCTTGGTACTCCTGACGCCCGACGGCGCGGGCGCCGCGACGGGCCACGCCGCGGTCCACATGCCCGACCTCATCGGCCGGAATCGGGCCCAGGTGTTTCGGATCATGCACGACGAAGGGCTCTACTTCTTCACCCAGGGCCCCGGGGCCACAACCGAGACCTGGGTCGCGGTGACGGCCCAGTCGCCTCGGCCGGGCGCCGTAATCGCCTGGCACGCCGAAGCGACCCTCACCGTGACCACCCAGGCGCCATTTGGCCCCCGGCCCGTGCCGCGTCTCGTGGGACTCTCGCGTGCGCGGGTCTTCGCCGCCATGCGACGCGCCCAGCTCTACTTTCGAACGGTCGGACCAGGGAGCTCGAACGGATCGTGGATCGTCGCACTGGCCCAGGACCCCGTCGCGGGCACCCTCGTGGCCTGGCACGCCGAGATTACTGTTCGCGTCAGCACCCAGCGACCTTCGACACCGGTGAAAAAGGTGGTCCCGGTGAAAGTGCCGGGCGTGGTGATCAACGGCGCGGGCTACAAGATTGGCGTCGCGACCTGGTACAACTACATTCCCGGGCGCTGCGCGACGTGGTACCTGCCCAAGGGAACCCGGCTCACGGTACGCGATCTGCGGACCGGTAAGTCCATCACGTGCATCATCTCGGACCGCGAAGATCACGGGGGCAACCGCGTGGTCGATCTCTCCGAGACCCAGTTCAGTCAGCTCGCGCCCCTGTGGGTGGGGGTCATTAGTGTCAGAGTCTCGTGGTGACCCTCACCCGTACTGAACTCGTGGCCCTCTTACGCGACCACGGGGTCAAACCCTCGAGAGCGCTTGGTCAGAACTTCGTCGTCGATCCCAACACGGTTCGACGCATCGCGCGATTGGCCGAGGTCGGTCCCGGCGATCAGGTCCTCGAGATCGGCGCGGGCCTGGGCTCGTTGACCTTGGCGCTCGTCGAGACCGGTGCCGAGGTTCACGCCCTCGAGGCCGACCGGTACCTCATCGAGCCGCTGCACTCCGTCGTCGACGCCCACCACGTCAAGGTCCATCACGTCGACGCCCTTAAGGCCGATTACGAGACGATTCTCAACGGACGTGCGAGCGTGGTGGTCGCGAATCTTCCCTACAACGTGGCGACGCCGTTGGTGCTGCATCTGCTCGAGAGCCAGCCCCTCATCCGCCGCCTGCTNNGGCGCCTACGGCGCGGTGTCGCTGCGGGTGCAGTACTTCGCCGACGCGAAAATCGTGGGCAAGGTGCCGCCGTCGGTCTTTTTCCCCGTGCCCAAAGTGGACTCGGTGCTCGTGTCGTTGGTGCGGCGTGAGCGGGTGCGCGTCGACCCCGCGCTGGTCAGTGAGGACGCACTTTTTTCATTGATTCGCGCCGCCTTTGGTCAGCGTCGAAAGATGTTGCGCCGATCGCTGGCGTCCTGGACGAGTGAGGGCGTCTTTGAGCGCGCGGGCGTGGCCGAGACGCGCCGACCTGAAGAGTTGACCCTGGAGGAGTTCGCGGCGCTCGCCGCGGCGCGATGATCGAACTTCTCGCGCCGGCCAAGTTGACGTGGTTCTTGGAAGTCACGGGCCGGCGCGGGGACGGCTTTCACGAGCTGCGCGCCGAGATGCTTACCCTGGACTTTGCCGATCGACTCGANNGGGGGACTCGGGGGCGGCAGCGCCGACGCCGGGGCCATCCTTCGCTGGGCCGGTCCCGTGAGTGCCGAAGAGGCCCTCACCCTGGGTGGGGACGTGCCGTTCTGCCAGATGGGTGGTCGCGCCCTCGTCGAGGGCGTGGGTGAGCGGGTGAGCGAACTGCCCTTTGAGGCTCGAAACGTGACCTTGGTGCTGTCGAATTATGGGCTGGACACCGGCGAGGTCTATCGGGCCTTTGACGAGTTCTTCGAGCGCGGCGATCGCCCCGAGGGGCGCAACCACCTCGAATCGGCCGCTCGAGCGGTAGAACCGCGACTGGCCGCGACCATGGACTGGCTCCGGGCCAGCCTCGGCGACCAGGTCCACCTGGCCGGTGCGGGCTCGACGCTCTTCGTCGAGGGCCACCTGGAAAGTGGAGTCGAGACCTGGGAGGTGATGGGTCCTGAGGGTGTGGTTCAGTTTCGCCAGACCATGACCACGCCTCGCGAGGCGTAGGCGGGACTATTTCCCGGCGGCGCGACGCTGGAAACGGGTCCGTTTCAGCATCTTCTTGTGCTTCTTCTTGCGCATGCGCTTGCGGCGCTTCTTTATGAGTGATCCCATGGCTCGTAGAACACTACTAGGTTTTCGATACGCCTTGATCTGAGGAGTTCTTCGCGTGCCCTGGCAATTCGACCACGTGCAGCTCGCAATTCCCCCGGGTGCCGAGGGTCGCTGCGACGAGTTCTACCTCACGCTGCTCGGCTTTTGCACGCTCGAGAAACCACCGCTCTTGGCCGCGCGCGGGGGACGGTGGTATCAGCGAGGCGACGTCACACTGCACCTGGGCGTCGAAGAAGACTTTCGTCCCGCGCAAAAGGCCCATCCGGCGCTCGCGGTGGACGACTACGACCAGCTGTTGGTGCGTCTTGGTGACGCGGGCGTGGACGTTCGTGGCGACGCGTCGATTGGCGGCACTACGCGCTGTTACGTCAACGACCCGGTCGGCAATCGGCTGGAACTCATTGACGCCAAGACGCGTCGCTGACCCGTACGAACACCGGAACGTTCGGCCGCCAGACGTGGTCGACCTAAGGGATCGGCGCCTCGGGCAACGAGATCGTCAAGCGTGCGCCCCCGAGTCGGGGATCGTGGTCGACGGCGACACTTCCGTGCAGTTCGGCGACGACCTGGGCCACGATGGCGAGCCCGAGACCGGATCCCGGAAGGGCCCGGGCCGACGGAGATCGCCAGAAGCGATCAAAGACGTACTGGCGGTCTTCGTTACTGATGCCCGCACCGCTGTCGGCAACGGTGACGCTGCCGCGGGCGGTGCTCACCAGGATTCGCCCGCCGATGGGCGTGAATTTCACGGCGTTGGTCAAGAGGTTGGAGATAGCCCGCACCAGCCGATCGTGTCGCCCCAACACCGTCGAGGGCTTGATATCGGTGTCGATCGAGATGTCACGAATTCGTGCGTAGGTCCGCGCGGTCTCCACGCACTCATCGACACAGTCGTCGAGTGACAGTGCTTCGACCTCGCCCTCGGATCTTTCGCCCCGGGCCAGTTCACCCAGGTCGGTCACGAGGGACGCGAGTTCGTCGACTTGGGTGACCATGTCGTCGGTGATCTGACGCAGCTCGTCGGGGCGCAGTTCGGACGCCCGCGAGAGTACCTGGGCGTTCGTTCGCAGCGACGTCAACGGGGTTCGAAGTTCGTGGCTGGCGTCGAGCACGAGCTGACGTTGCAGGGTCTGGCTGTTCTCCACCGAGCCGAGCAGGTGATTAAAGACTCGACGTAGTCGACCCAGTTCGTCAGGGCCACCTTCGACGAGGCGATATTGCAGGTCGTTGGTCAGGGCCACGGACTCGATCTCGTCGGTGACCTCCTCGAGTGGGTGGAGGGCTTGGCGCGCGAGGAAGAGCCCCAGTCCCAGTGCCAAGAGGAGTCCGCCCGCCGAGACGAGCATCAGTGTGGTGAAGAGGCGACTCAACTCAGCCACCTGTCCCGTTATATCGACGATGAACAGTTGCGCCGACGTGGTCGAGATCTGACGGAGGCCGGTCGGAGAACTCACCACCGAGTTCGCCGGTAAGGGCGCGATGAGCTCTCGGTAACTCTGAGAGCCAATGGTGATGGTACGAATGATTTGAGCGCTCTTGCCCTCGGCCACGCTCATGATCGCTTGATCGATTGGAATGTTTGAGTTGGGCAACGTCGCGCCACTGGGCAACACCAGTTCGAAGTACGAACCCGTCACCAGGTCCTTGTCGGCGGCACTGCGAGATTGGTGGGACGCTTGAGTGAGTGACACGTCGACCGAGTGCAAGATCGCGTTTCGCGTGGTGAAATAAGACGCCAGGCTACCGAAGACGACGGCGATGGCCGCGGCGCCGACCGTGGCGGTGATGACCCGAGTGCGAAACGTCACGACGTTCGAAGCGCGTAACCCACTCCGCGCACCGTTTGAATCAGTCGCGCCTTGCCGTCATCTTCGAGTTTGCGGCGTAGGTAGCCAATGTAGACGGCGAGTGAATTAGTGCCCGAATCGAAGTTGTAGCCCCATACCAAGTCCAAGATCTGGTCACGGGTGAGTACTTGACGCGGGTGTTGGAGGAACAGCTCCAACAGGTCAAACTCGATCTTGGTGAGCGGGACCAAACGCTCACCCCGACGCACTTCGCGCGTGAGGGGATTGAGTGTGAGATCCTCAAAGCGCAGCACCGTCGCGTCGATGTCACCGACGTTGTAACGCCGTAGCAGCGCCCGTAGGCGCGCCAGTAGTTCGGCTAGGTCGAAGGGCTTGACCAAATAGTCATCGGCGCCGACGTCGAGTCCCGCGACGCGGTCGTTCACGGCGTCGCGAGCGGTCAGCATCAAGATGGGTGTGGCGTCGCCCGAACGTCGAATGCGTCGACAGACCTCTAGTCCATCGATGTCGGGCAGTTGAAGGTCGAGGATTATCGCGTCGGGGGCGCGTAGTTGGATGGACTTAAGGGCGCTGGTCCCGTCGTCGAAGAGCTCGACCTCGTAGTTCTCCATGCGTAGCGCGCGACCGAGCGAACTTCGAATCGCGCTGTCGTCATCGACGATGGCGACGTAAGAACTGGAGGTTGGGACGGAGGTCACGGCGCGACTTTCTCAGGGTTGGTGTACAGGCTCTAGTGTTGCTGGTTGGCATTAAACGTCTTCAGACATACGCTAAGAATCTCTGAAGATTGCCATAGTAAGGATAATGGCGGGTAGTTCAATTGGCAGAACGACGGACTTTGAATCCGTAGGTTGGAGGTTCGAGCCCTCCCCCGCCAGCCAAGGGCAGTCAAAAGCAGACGCGCTCGAGGAGGGCCGCGAGTTCCAGGGGCTGGTCGCCCTGGATCGAGTGTCCCGCGTCGGCGACGCGAATGATCGTCGCACCGGGTTGGCGACGTAGGAGTTCGGCTTCGTCGGCGTCGTCGACGACGGACCCGGGAGCCATGCCGCGCAGGAGGGTAACCGGAACGCGCAACGCGCCGAGTTTCTCCCAGAGATCACCGGCGTCGGGCGCGCTGAGTTCAGATCGGGGGTGTTGTTGATGACGCCACACCCACGTCCCGTCTGGACGTTGGAGTGCGTTGTGCAGTATGCCGCGGCGCAGTGACGAGACCGATCTCGTGGGATTGTGTTCAATCGTTCGAGTGAGGAGTTCACTAAAGTCGTCAAAGGACTTCGGCCCGTTCACGAAATCGGTGATGTGCTTGGCCTTGTCGGCGTTCACGCCCGGCGTGATGTCGATGAGCACGAGTGAACGAATGAGGTCCGGTCTGTCGCTGGCGACGAGAATCGAACACAGTCCGCCGAGCGACATTCCTACTAGTGGCAGGGCGCAAGTCGTCAGCTTTTCGAGCGCGCGTTCGATGTCCAGGGCGTGGCTCGCGATCGCCGATGAGGGGTACGGCGAGGCGTCGGAGTACCCGTGACCGGGTAGGTCGAGGGCGAGGAGGGGCCGTTGAAGGGCCAGAGCCACCGTGTCAAACGTGTGGGCGTTCTGTGCGCCACCGTGCACCAGCACGATCTCAGGATCGCTCTCGCCCCAGGCCAGTCCGCTGAGTTGGCGCAGTCCATCCACCGCGACGAAAAAGCGCCGCACCGTGGGAACGGGAACCTCAAGGCCCCACTCGGTGAGGTTCTCGTGGAACATCGCGAATTCGTCGTAAGAATATTCGTCCATACAAGGAATCGTAGAAGATGACTGCTAGAGATAGGGGAGTGAGTCGTCCTACGGGTGTCGTGATTCTCGCCGCGGGCGAGGGGACGCGAATGCGATCGTCGAGACCCAAGCCGTTGCACCAACTCTGTGGGCGGGCCATGGTCCTGTACGTGCTGGACGCCGCCGCCCAAGAGAACGTGCGCGCGACGGTAGTGGTCGTTGGTCACAATGCGACGTGGGTGGAAAAGGAGATCCGTGAGCGGGCTCGCGGCGACGTGCGTTTGACCTTCGTCGAGCAGAGCGAACAGCTCGGCACCGGTCACGCGGTCTCGGCGGCGCTTCCCAGCGTGGAAGACGCGATCGGCGTCACGGACGGCGACGTTCTCATTTTGCCGGGCGACACACCGTTGCTGCGTCACGCCACAGTCGCGAGGCTCTTAGCGGCGCATCGTGAACGTAACGCCGCGTTGACGGTACTCAGCGCGCGAATGGACGACCCGACGGGGTACGGGCGTCTCGTGTACGCCAAGGACGGCAGCGTCGAGCGCATCGTCGAAGAGCGCGACGCCAACGCCGATGAACGTTGCATCAACGAAGTCAACACCTCGATCATGGTGGTCCGTCAAAGTCTGCTCGGGCCGGCGCTTCGACGGGTCGGACGCCAGAACGCCCAACACGAGTACTACTTGACCGATCTGGTGGCCGTGCTGCACGAAATGGGTCACGTCACTAGCTCACTGTTGCTCGACGACGCAAGCGAAGTCGCCGGGGTCAACGATCGGCTGCAACTGGCCCGGGCCGAGCGGGTGCTGCGCCAGCGCATCAACGAACAGTGGCTGGCGCGAGGGGTGACCATGTGGAATCCGGCCGAGACCTACGTCGACGCCGACGTCGAGCTAGCGGCGGAGGTCTCGCTCTTGCCGGGCACCATATTAAAGGGGCACTGCGTCATTGCCCGAGGCGCCCACATCGGCCCGAACGCCTACCTGAGTGATGTTGAGGTGGGCGAAAACGCGTACCTCGGCATCGTCGAAGCGATGCGCGTGCGCATCGGCGCCGACGCTCGCGTGTCGTCGTTTGTCGTGCTGAGTCCCGGCACCGATGTCGCATCGGGCGAGATCGTCACGCCCTTTACTCACCGTTCTCACTAGGGTCGCCCGTTCACCTGTACGCTGGCGCCGTGGAGTCCCTCGCCAAGCGCCGCCTCGTCATCGTGTCGGGACGTTGCCACCCGGCACTCGCCGCTGACGTCGCCGACAAATTGGGCGTCGAACTAACCGAGGCGAACCTTCGCGAGTTTGCCGACGGCGAGCTGCACTGTCGAATCGATGAGTCGATTCGTGGCGCACACGTGTTCATCATGCAGACCCACGGTTCGCCGGTCAACGACTCGGTAATGGAGCAGTTGATCATGATCGACGCCGCCAAGCGCGCCTCGGCGAAGAGCATCACCGCGGTCGTGCCGAACTACGGCTACGCGCGTCAGGATCGTAAGACCGCCGGTCGTGAACCCATTACGGCGAAGTTGGTCGCCGACATGCTCCAAACGGCGGGCGCCAATCGGGTGCTGTCCGTGGACTTTCACTCCGGGCAGATTCAAGGTTTCTTCGATATTCCGGTCGATCACTTGGTGGCCGCGCCCGTGCTGGAGAGTTACCTCAAGGCGAACGCCAACCCCCACGAAATCGTGGTGGTGGCCCCCGACGCGGGTCGGGTGAAGGTGGCCGAGCGCTACGCCCAACATCTCGGGTGTGACCTCGCGTTGGTCCACAAGACGCGTCCCCCCGGACAGGCCAACATCGCCGAAGCTCGCCACATCGTCGGTGACGTGGCGGGGCGGCACTGCGTACTCATTGACGACATGATCGACACCGCAGGCACCATCGTGGCGGCCTGTGACCTGTTGAAGAACCACGGGGCCGACGAGATCTGGGTCATGGCCACGCACGCAGTGTTCTCGCCCCCCGCGGTCGAGCGTCTCTTCAACGCGCCCATCAGTCGGGTGATCGTGACCGACACTCTGCCCTTGGGACCCGAGAAGCGATTCGAGACGCTCGAAGTACTCTCCATCGCGCCCATTATCGCCAACGCGATCTCCGCCATATTTGAAGACACGTCAGTCTCGGACATCTTCGGCGGCGAGAACCTGCTCTAGGACTTAAAACTTTCGGGACCCTTGGCCGAGTCTTCGTTTTGGCCCAGGTACGGACGTTCCTTTGATCAGAGTCTTGACGGGTTGTCGGGAGCTCGTTCCCGGCCCTCGACATCGAGTTGGAACTTTTCTTACGAAACCGATGAGCAGCTTTCGATGGGGCGCAGTTCGACGAGCTCGCCGAGTCGGGTCGATCGATCGTGTGTCTCGTCCAGGATGACAGTTGTCGGTCGGATGCTGCGCGTCGAAGAGTGGCGAGACTCCGGGCAGGCAACGGCTCGCGTTCAGGTCGAATGGGTTTGAGCGGCGCCATCTCTTTTGGCGAAGCCGTCCAGAACCATTAGACTGGGTCTTCCGTGCGTTGCCCTACGGGGCGCCCGCCAGTTCTTCAGAGGAGTACCCATGTCAAAGGTCACGTTGCACGCCTCGACGAGTCGCGCGCAGGGATCGGCAGGCTCACGGCGTCTGCGCCACGCCGGCTCGATTCCCGCCGTTATCTATGGCGAAGGCGTCGCGCCAGTGCCGGTCGCGGTCAATGCCAAGGCCTTCCGCAGTGCCGTCTCGGGCGATCAGGGCCTCAACTCTTTGATCACTCTCGACGCGGACGGCAAGAGTTACACCGTCATGGCTCGCGAGATTCAGCGTCATCCGGTGCGCGGCACCGTCGCGCACATCGACTTTCAGGTCGTTGACCCCAATCAGGTCGTCGTCGCCGAAGTGCCACTGCACATCATCGGGGACGCGGTCGAAGTGCGTCACGCCGACTGGGAAATCGACCAGCAAATGTTCAGCATCGAGGTCAAGACCCGACCGGACCTGATTCCTAACTTCATCGAGGTGGACATTTCCGATCTGACGGTCGGTGCGGCCATCCGCGTCAGCGACCTCGCACTGCCCGAGGGCGTTGAGGTGACCCCCGACCCCGGCGTGACCGTCGTGGCGACCCACCCCGGCCGCGCGGCCACTGTTGTTGCCAAGCCGGTCGTCGAAGCCGACGAAGTTCCTGCGGAGTAGTTCATCGTGGCGCTACGGCGCGCTCGCGAGCACGATCGGCGAGGCGCGAAGAGCACGCTGCTCATCGTCGGCCTCGCCAATCCCGGTTCTGAGTACGAGGGGTCGCGCCACAACGTCGGCGGCGACGCGCTGCGTCTCGTGGTACAACGTCGCGGGGGCCAGTTAACCCTCGAGCGACGTCAGCGGGCCCTCAGCGTGACGTTACCAACGCCGCGCGGTCCCGTCACCCTCGCCGTACCCACGACATTCGTGAATGAGTCGGGAGCGGCCCTGGCACCGCTCCTTCGTCGCACCTCGATCGACGACCTTTCGGAGCTCGTGGTCGTCCACGACGAACTCGACCTTGAGCCCGGGCGTCTCCAGTTGAGGTTCGGGGGCGGACTCGCCGGTCACAACGGCCTTCGCTCGATCGCGCAGGCCCTAGGCACCCAGGACTTCGCTCGGCTACGCATTGGGGTTGGCAAGCCACCCAGCAAGGAGCAAGGCGCCGACTACGTTCTTCGCCGACCTTCGGGCGCGCGACGCGAGGCGCAGCGCGTTGACGTCGAGCTCGCGGCCGACGCGATTGAGACATTGATGGACTACGACTTCGAAGAAGCCCGGCGCCTTGTGAACGGCTCGTGAGCGAACCTGAGGGGCTTCGCCGCGTTCTTGAACTCGTCGCACCGACCATTCGAGCCTCGGTGGCCTCGGGGTCGTTCGCGCCGTCGAGTTACGCCACGCCCCTGGTCCTTGCGGCGCTCGCGCTCGAAGTTCCCTTCGTCGTCGCCATCACGGCGACCTCGAGCGACGCCGAACACGTAAGAGACGCCCTCGTGGCGTGGCTCGGCGAGCGCGAGGTCGCGCTCTGGCCGGGCTGGGACACCCACCCACTCGAGCGGGTCAGCCCCGACAGCCAGGTCATGGCGATGCGCGCGCTGTTGCGCTGGCAGATCGCTGAGGGGACGAACCCGCGAGTTATCGTCGCCTCGGCCCGGTCGATTGCCCAAATTCTCTCACCCGAGCCGCTGCGCGCGCCGTACGTCTTGCGTCGAGGGAGTGAAGTCAATCGCGACCAGTTCGTCGAAGGACTCATCGACATGGGTTATCGCCGTGAGCACCTGGTCGAGCACCGAGCCGAGATTGCGGTTCGCGGTGGCATCGTGGACGTCTGGCCCGCGCAGAACGACGAGCCACTGCGCCTCGATTTCTTCGGTGACGAGATCGAGCGTCTGACGGTATTTGATATCGCGACTCAGCGCTCGACGCACGATCTCGACGAGGCCGTCATCGCGCCCGCCCGCGAATGGATGCCCGGCGCTGTAACACGTCAACGTGCTGAGACGTTGTCGACGAGTGAACCCTGGGCTTCGGCGACTTTTGATCGCCTCGCGACCGGACAACTTTTTGACGGCATGGAAGGCTGGATGGGTCTATTCGTCGACCAGGCGCGAACGTTGCTCGACGAGACCGTCGACGCCCACGTGGTGGTGGTCGAGCCCGAGCGCGTTCGGGCCCGACTGTTGGATCTGCTCGATGAGGAACGCGAGCTCACCGACGTCGTCGCCTCCACCTGGCGCGCGAGCGGGACCGTACCGTTGTTGCACTTGACCTACGACGAGGCCTTAGCCGGGAAGATCGACCTCGCCCTGGAGACGAGCGCCAGCTCCCTCGGTACGACGGGCCAACTAACGTCGCCCCCGGTCGTCCAAGGCGACGCGGCGCGAATCGCCGCGCACGTTCGAGGCTGGACCAAGGAACGCCGAGGCGTCGTGTTGACCTCCACCCCCGGGGCGATCGAGCGAATGGTCGACCAGTTGCGCGCCGAGGGTCTGGACGTGACGAGCGATCGCCGCCACGTACTCGAAGCGCGACTCAGCGTGCTCGAGAGCACGCTCCCCGCGGGGTTTTCTCTCGACGATCCTGACGTCGTGGTATGGAGCGAGAGCGACCTCACGGGTCGGCGAAGCCAGCGCCGCACGTCGCGCGCGAGGGCGCGTAACGTCGACGGGTTCTTCGACGACCTGGCCGTGGGTAGTTACGTCGTGCACCGCCAGCACGGCGTGGCCCGCTTTTCGGGCACGACGACGCGCGCCATCAACGGGGTGACCCGCGACTACCTGATTCTCGAGTTCAAGGACGGTCGAAGCTACTGGCCCACCGAGCAGATCGACGCGTTGACGCCCTACAGCGGTGGTGACGGTCCCGCACTCTCGCGCCTGGGGGGCGCCGAGTGGCAAAGGACACGCGCGAAGGCGCGCGCCGCGGCNNTTCAGCCCCGATACGGCGTGGCAACGAGAGATGGAAGAGCTCTTTCCTTACACCCTCACCGCCGATCAGGCCCAAGCAATCATCGACGTCAAGTCCGACATGGAGTCACCGCGTCCGATGGATCGACTCATCTGTGCCGACGTCGGTTTTGGCAAGACCGAGGTCGCGTTGCGCGCCGTCTTCAAGGCCGTTCAGGACAACACTCAAGCGGCCATCTTGGTGCCGACGACGCTTCTCGCGAGCCAGCACTACGCCACGTTTAGCGAACGCTTCGCCGGCTTTCCGGTGAAGGTGGCGTTGCTCAGTCGTTTCGTCGACGAGGCCGAGACCAAGTCCACCCTCCAGGGTCTGGCCGAGGGGACCATCGACGTCGTGATTGGCACGCATCGGCTCCTCAGCGACTCGGTGTCCTTTAAACGCCTCGGCCTGCTCGTCGTTGACGAGGAGCAGCGCTTCGGTGTGCAGCACAAAGAGACGATCAAGACCCGTTCGGTGGGAGTCGACGTCTTGACCCTGAGCGCGAGCCCTATTCCGCGCACCCTCGAGATGGCCTTTACGGGCATTCGTGACCTGTCCATGATCACAACGCCGCCGGCCGATCGCCGTCCCATCTTGACCCACGTGGGCGAGTACAACGAGCCGGCCGTGATCGAAGCCGTACGGCGCGAGTTGCTGCGCGAGGGCCAGATCTTCTTCGTGCACAATCGAGTGTCCGACATCGATCAGGCCGCGAAGCGTCTCGGTCAACTGGTACCTGACGCGAGGATCGCCGTCGCCCACGGTCAGATGGACGAAGGCACCCTCGAGCGCGTGATGATCGACTTCTGGCAGCGTCGCTACGACGTTTTGGTCTGCACCACCATCGTCGAATCGGGCATCGACTTACCTTCCGTTAACACGCTGATCGTGGATCGCTCCGAACGTCTCGGTCTGGGTCAGTTGCACCAGTTGCGTGGTCGCGTCGGACGAAGTGGGCAGCGCGCCTACGCCTACTTGTTCCATCCGGTCGATCAAGTGCTCTCCGAGACGGCCTATGAGCGACTGCGCACGATTGGCGACAACACCGCGCTCGGCAGTGGCTTCAAGATCGCTATGCGAGACCTCGAGATACGCGGCGCGGGCAATCTCCTGGGCCACGACCAGTCCGGCCCGGTGGCGGCCGTCGGCTACGACCTCTACGTGCAGCTCGTGGCCGAAGCGGTCGCGGACGCGAAGGGCTTTCACGTGCCCGACGTCGTGCCGATCACTTTGGATGTGCCCGGGGAGGCGCACTTGCCTAAGGAGTACGTCGAGGCTGACGACGCGCGTCTCGAGGCCTACCGCCGCTTGGCGGGGGTGACGACCCTCGAAGAGCTGAACGATCTACGAAACGAGTGGATCGACCGCTACGGCGCGCTGCCGCCGCCCAGCGTCGGACTCTTGGAGCTCGCGCGACTTCGTCTGGTCTGTCTCAGTTATGGCGTATCGTCGGTCAAGGTCCTGCCCGCGCGGGTGGGCGTTCGTTCAAAGCCGGTGCTGAGGTTGGGTCCGCTGTCGTTGACCCTCAGCCAACAGTTGCGCCTGCGTCGCGCCTACGGTTCGACCGCGTACAACGACACGACGAAGGAGCTTCGTCTCGAACGCGCCGCGAACGAGGTATCGCCACACGCAATCCTCGCGTTGCTCGAGGAAGTGAGCGAGTCCTCGACCGAGCCCGAAGAGTGATTCAGTAGAATACGAGAGTGCGTCGCCTGGTAGCCCTGTTCGTCATCGCTCTGCTCGGGGCCGCTGCCTATGGGCTGAGTGGATCGTCCTCGGGCATCACGGTGAACAACACCTCGCTGTCGGGCGCGACCTTTCGCACCGAGTTGAGCGCCATCTCCCACAACAACACCCTCCAGTGCTTCATCACCGCGCTCGATCCGACCAACTACGCGCCGGGCGCCGGTGGATATTCCATCAAGGCCTCCGGTGCGGCGGGATGGGCGAATTTGCGCGTCGAGGGTCTCGCCATTGACCAGTACGTCACGCGGAATCTGAAGTACCACCCCACCGCCAGCGAACTGACCCAGGCCAAGGCGTCCCTGGAAAGCGAGATGACCCAACAGGCCAGCGCCAACCACTTGCCCTGCACGGGGACCTCCGAGGCCGCGCTCGCCGCGATGCCCGCCGAGATGCGCACGGCCGAGATCGAAGCGCAGGCCACGTCGCTCTATCTGGTGAGCAAGTTGAAGAAAGCCATTCCCTTGACGACGGCCAAGATGAAGAGTTACTACTCTGCGCACACCTCGGACTACGACACGCTGTGCATCTCGATCGCGTTGGTATTACCCGCTGACGTCGGCGCGTTTGCCAAATCTCAGTCCGCGGGCCTCAGCGTCGTGGCGCTGGCCAAGAAGTACTCACAGGATGCTTCGGCCAAGACCGGTGGCACCTACGGGTGCTACGCGCCGTCGAGCGCTAGCTACGCCAGCGTGCGCGCCGACGTCACGTCGTCGAAACTCGACGCTTTTCCCGCGACGCCCCAAGTCATCAGTTACAACGGCGCAACCTACGCGCTCTACGCGGCGGTGACCAAACGAACGGTCACGCCCTTTGCCAAAGCCGCCGCGCTGGTCTTGAGCGACCTGCGCAGTCTCAACGCGTCGTCGGCCAACACGGTGAAGAACAGCCTGTTGTTCGCCGCCGCCGTTCACGTCGATCCGGCCTTTGGACGTTGGGGCCTCAACACCACGGGCCCAGAAGTCTTCGCGCCGGCCACGCCCACCAAAGGTGACGTGACCGGACCCAAGAAGCTCAGCGCCTCGGGTTCGGCCACGTATAAGTGAAGCCCGTCGTACGCGTCGTCGGACTCGGGCCGGGGTCCCTCGACCACGTCACGCGTCGCGCGTTCGCGCTCATCAGTGAGTCGCCAGTGGTGCGACTGCGCACGCGCCAACACCCCAGTGCCCATCACTTCGATGATGTCGAGAGCTACGACGAATGGTACGAACGTGCGGACTCTTTTGAGGCGCTCTACGAGGCCATCGTCGAGGACCTCGTGGTGCTCGCCACGAGTTCACCCACCCACGAGGTCGTTTACGCGGTCCCCGGATCCCCGACGGTGGCCGAACGAACTGTGGAGCTGTTGCGCGAACGTGACGAAGTCACGACGATCGTCGAGCCCGCGGTTTCGGTGATTGACGTCGCGTGCGCGACGCTCGGGCGCGATCCGATGAGTGCCGGTCTGCGCGTGATGGACGCGCTGGGTTCGAGCGAGCCCTTTCGCGGCCCCGGTCCGTTACTCATCTTGCAGACCCACTCGCCCGAAGTACTCGCCCGCGTCGCCGATCGCCTGCCCGCGATGACCGAGGTGACGGTACTGCATCACCTTGGACTCGACGACGAGGTCGTCACGGCGCTTGGTGCCCTCGAGCTCGCCTCCTTCGCGCTGGCCGACCATCTGACGTCGCTCTGGGTCGAGGGATTTCGTGGCGCCGGTGAAGCGATGGAAGATCTCGTCGACTTGATGAAGCGACTGCGCGCCGAGTGCCCCTGGGATCAAGAACAGAACCACGCCTCACTCACCCGACACCTACTCGAAGAGGCGTACGAAGCGCTCGACGCACTCGAAGTGCTGGTCCGCGTCGACGCCGAAGGCGGTAGTGACCAGGCGGCGGTGGATCACGTAAGGGAAGAGCTCGGTGATCTTCTCTTTCAGATCGTCTTTCACGCCGAACTCTTCGACGAGGAAGACCGGTTCAATCTCGCGTCTGTCGCTGATGACGTTCACCAAAAACTCGTCGCCCGGCATCCCCACGTCTTTAGTGACATAGAAGTCACGGGCTCGAACGACGTCGCGACTCGCTGGGAGGCCCTAAAACAAAGGGAGAAGGGACGTGAGAGCGTCACCGACGGCGTCGCGTGGCAGCTGCCGGCCCTCACGCTCTACACGAAGCTCCTTCGCAAGGCAGTGCTCGTGGACGTGGCCGTCGAGGCCGGTGAAATGTCGCGCCAACGAGCGTTGGACGCCCTTCGCGCGCTCGATCTTGATGAACGATCAGTTCGTGACGCGCAGTCTTCTTTGGTGGCGGCCGACGCGTGGGGCGACGCGCTGAGCGCCCTCGTGACCGCCGCACAGTTCGCTGGAGTCGATTTAGAAGGAGTGTTGCGCGAACGCGCGATGATACTCCGTGACGCGATTCGCGAGAAGGAAGAGTTGGCGTGACGTGAAAGGTCGCCTAGTAACGTTGTAGACAGACTGAGGAGACGTAATGAGCGCGATCGAAGTGGTGCTGGGCCGACAGATTTTGGATTCGAGGGGTAATCCTACGGTCGAAGCCGAGGTGCACCTCGAGTCGGGCGCCATCGGACGGGCCGCGTCGCCCTCGGGTGCCTCTACGGGTTCGCGCGAAGCGGTCGAACTTCGAGACGGGGGCGAAGCCTGGGGTGGCAAGGGTGTCCAGGGGGCCGTTCGCTACGTCAACGGTGAGATAAACGAGGCGCTGGAAGGCTACGAGGCTGAAGATCAGCGCGCCGTGGACATGGCGATGATCGACCTCGACGGCACGCCCAACAAGGCGCGCCTTGGGGCGAACGCGATTTTGGCGGTGTCCCTGGCGAACGCCAAGGCCGCGGCCATGGAGAGTGATCTGCCGCTCTATCAGTATCTGGGCGGCGTGAACGCGCACGTGTTGCCGGTACCCCAGATGAACGTCGTGAATGGCGGCGCGCACGCCAAGAACACCATCGACTTTCAAGAGTTCATGGTGATGCCCATTGGCGCGGCCACCTTTAGCGAAGCGCTGCGCTGGGGTGCCGAGACCTACCACGCCCTAAAGGCCATCTTCGAAAAGCGCGGGCTCTCCACTGCGATCGGCGACGAGGGTGGCTTCGCACCAGATCTTCCGGACAACGAAACGGCGGTCAAGGTGTTGGTCGAAGCGATAGAGGCCACCGGGCGCACGCCGGGCACCGACGTGGCAATCGCGATGGACCCCGCCGCCAGTGAGTTCTATCGCGACGGCGCGTACCACTTAGTGGGCGAGGGTCGCACGCTGAGCAGCGATGAACTCGTCGACTACTGGGTCGACCTCTGTACTCGTTATCCGATTGTCTCGCTCGAAGACGGCATGGCCGAAGAGGACTGGGACGGTTGGCGCGCGCTCACATCACGACTCGGCGACCGCGTGCAACTCGTGGGCGACGACATCTTCGTCACGAACACCGAATTGATACAAAAGGGCATCGAGCGCGGGGTCGCCAACTCGGTACTGGTGAAACTCAATCAGATCGGTACCCTCTCTGAAACCTTCGACGCGGTGCGTTTGGCCAATCTCAATCGATACAGCGTCGTGGTCTCGCACCGCTCGGGTGAGACCGAAGACGTGACGATTGCTGACTTTGCGGTGGCCTCGAACGCGGGCCAGATAAAAACTGGCGCGCCGGCGCGTTCTGATCGCGTCGCGAAGTACAATCAGTTGTTGAGAATAGAAGAGCAGCTTGGTGATCAAGCTCGCTTTCTCGGTGCATCGTCATTGTCGGGGGCGTCAGGTGTCAGCAACGCATAGCTTCGAAGCACGAAATCGTAATCACTGGATGGTGCCCCTCGCCGTGCTGACGGCCGTGGTGATGCTCGTGGGCTGGTTTCCCCTGACGTCGCTGTGGCACCAACAGAGCCAACTTGACGCCACGGCGGCTCAGATCAAAGCCCTGCAACGTCAAGAGCAATCCCTGGCGACCCAGTCCAAGGCCGTCGATACCAAAGCCGCCGCGACCGCGCTCGCTCGCGAACAGTATCAATTGGTGTCGCCGGGCCAGAGTTTGATTCAAGTGCTCCCGGGTGACGCGTCGGGCCAGGTGTCGCCGAGTTCGGTCGACCCGGGTCTGCAGCCACTCGTCGCGCCCTCATCGGCCACACCGTTGGTCACGCCCTCGGCGACGGGACACCATCCGACGGATGGCTTTTTCGCGCGCCTCGTGCGCACGCTCGAGTTCTGGCGTTGACCTTTAAGGATCCGTCGATCGACGATGTCGCCGTCGTCGAATCGCTGCTGGGGAGACCGCTGAAGGGCAGATTCGCCGTGGTCGTTCGCCGCCTTGACGGGAGCCCCGTCGTCATTGAGAACGAACCGCACCTTCGCGACGGGACGCCCATGCCCACGCTCTACTGGCTCGTGGACCCCGCACTGCACGACGCCGTCAGCCGACTCGAAGGTGACGGGGGAGTGCACCGTTACGAGGACCTCGTGGACCCCGGAGGGCTGCAACGGGCCCACGACGAGTACGCGCGCCGCCGCCTCGCGGCGACCGTGCGCACCGACCTGGTGCAGGCCGCGGGTGGCGTTGGCGGCACCCGCGTGGGGGTGAAGTGTCTGCACGCGCACCTCGCCTACTTCCTCGTGGGGGCGGACGACCCCGTGGGTGCGTTGGTCGCCAGCGCGTTGGATGTGACCGACCTTCGCGTGGACAACGTACGTGCGTGAGACGGTGGCCGCGTTCGACTGCGGCAGTAACTCCACTCGTCTTCTCATCGTCGACGCCACGAACGCGACCCTCGTACGCGAGACGAACATCACTCGGTTGAGCCAAGGCGTCGACGCGTCGGGCTCGTTGCTCGCCGAGGCGATGGAGCGGACCTTCGAAGTGCTCGCGCGTTACCGTGGCGCGTGTGATCGCGCGGGCGTCACGAGAGGCTTGCTCGTCGCGACCTCGGCGGTGCGCGACGCGCGCAACGGTGCGGCGTTTCTCGAACGGGCTCACGATCTCGTGGGCTTCGACGCGACCGTTCTTGACGGAGATCAGGAGGCCGCCTTTTCTTACGCGGGCGCGACGGCCGACCTGAGCGAAATCACCGTGCCCACCATGGTGGTCGACGTGGGCGGGGGATCGACCGAGCTGGCGGTGGAACTCGACGGGACCCTGGTGAGCCATTCGATGCAACTGGGTTGCGTGCGCGTCACCGAGCGGGCGCTGGGCCGGGGCGTGGTGAGCCGCTCGCACGACGCGGCGGCGCGCGAGATGATCGAGTCCGAGTTGGACCGAGCCCTGCTGATAGAGCCGGCCCTAGAGCGCGTGATCTCGAGGGTTCGATTGGTGGGCGTGGCGGGAACGGTGGCCACGCTCGCCCAACTCGACGCGGGTCAATCGCTCTACGACCGAGAGGACGTGCACCACCGAGTGCTCACGCGAGCCGTCGTGCGGCACTGGCGTGACCTGCTCTCGAAAGAGACCCCAGAGGTTCGTCTCACCCACCCGGGGATGGCTCAGGGACGAGAGGACGTGTTGCCGGCCGGGCTCTACGTGCTCGACGCGGTCATGGAGCGATTCAAGGTGGATGAGCTCTTAAGTTCCGAGAACGACATTCTCGATGGCATCACTATCTCCATTCTTCAGTCCTGATTGCGAATAGCGGGCCGACCTGTAACGATGGTGGGGTGAGGAACGACTCGTGGTAACGACGCGTAACGCTATCTATTCGCCCATCACCCTGCACGGGCGACGGGTGGTGCTGCGCACCATGAACGAACAGGACTACGAGGCCTGGTTTGAGGTTCGCTCGCGTGGTCGCGATTGGTTGTTGAAGTGGGAACCCCGCTCGGCGCACGCCACGCACCTGGCCGAAGATCACCGTAGCTTCGTCAGTCGTTGCGCCATCCGCGAGCGCGAACGTCAGATTGGCACGGGGTATGGGTTCGGGATCTTTCTCGACGGTCGGTTCATCGGCGAGATCACGCTCTCATCGATCCAGCGCGGTCCCTTGCAATCGGCCTACGTCGGCTACTGGATCGACGAAGCCCTCGCCGGTCAAGGTCTCATGCCCGAAGCGGTCGTCACCATGCTCCAGTACGCATTTGAGTCACTGCGTTTGCATCGCGTCGAGATCAACATCATTCCCCGAAACGCCCCCTCGCGACGGGTGGTGGAAAAACTGGGCCTTCGCGTTGAGGGGATCGCCGAGCGCTATCTCGAGATCGACGGCGCGTGGGAGGACCACGCGCGTTACGCCATCACCGCCGAAGAGTGGAGCGATCGAGCTCCTGAGCTCGTGGCCGACTGGCTGTTGCCGCGTCAGGACTAAACGGCCTCGTAGGTCCGTTCGCGAAGTTCGCTCAGTTGCGCGGTACGCAGCGACCCCTTGAGGGCGTCCGCGACGGCGAGCGCGCCGAGCGCCGCGTCGCGGCCAACGACCAGCAACGACTCGTTCTCGCCTCGAGCTAAGACGAGACCCGTCAGTCGAGCCGTGCGAGCCCACGGTCGCACGTCTTCGACCGTCACCGACGTCGCCAGTTCGACGACGGGATTCTCATAGCGTGTCGTAGAGAGCGCGCGGATGTCACGAAGCATGCTCCACGCGACGTGACCCGGGCGAACCGACGAGCCCAGGACGTCGTTCCACGTGACGAGCATCGGTTGCACACTCAGTCCCAGCCGTTCGGCCAGGTAGAGGATCTCCACGTCAAAGGCGAAGCCGTCGATCATTCCGAGCAGCGCCAGTAGTCGGGCGGGACCTAACTGAAAGCCCTTGCAGCCGCACTGGGTGTCGCGCAGGGTCATCTTGGTGTAGTGATGAACGACGAGGTGGAACGCGTCGCCGGCCCAGGTTCGAAGTCGCGAGTCGTAGTCGATGTGGCCCGCGATCGCGCGCGATCCGGGCACCAACGCGTAGTCGTGCAGGGCCGTCACGAAGTCGGGCAGGCGTTGGGGGTCGATGGCCATGTCGGCGTCGGCGGTGATGACGTAGGTGCCTTGGGCCAAGGCGATGCCCAGTCGAAGGGCCGCGCCCTTGCCGCGATTGGTGGGCTGTTGGACGAAGCGCGCGTGTTCGAGGTGACCGTAGACCTCGCGAGCGCGGCGCATCGTGTCGTCACTCGAACCGTCGTCGACCACGATGACCTCCACGCTCGAGAGATCCATCTCGTTCAACGTCGGTGCGAGACGCTCGTAGCCTACGGCGAGCCGCGCGGACTCGTTATAGGCCGGGATCACGAGGGAGAGTTGCACGCTCACGATTCTGCCCCTAGGGTCGTGCGGCGCCGATGAGGCCGGCGGTGAAGAGCGGGGCCAGGGCCACGTCGGTGCCCGTGTGGGCGGCGGCGATCGTGGTGTCGACACCCCAGGGCCCGCTACCCACGTACATCACCACGTGATCGACTTGGTTGTCACCGTCGAGGTTTTTGTAATAGAGCAGGTCACCGGGTTGCAGTTGGGTCAAGGCGACGTGGTACATGGCGGGCCACTGGGTCTCGGTGGTGCGCGGGATGGTGATGCCGGCCCGGGCCCAGGCCCACTGCACGAGGCCCGAACAGTCAAATCCCCGGTAGGGCGTCTCGCCGCCCCAGACGTAGGGCACGCCGATCTGGCTCTTGGCGGCGGCGACCGCTCGCGCGCCCTGGGCCGTTCCCGCAATCTCGGCGATGGCGAGCTTGGCGATCGCGGCCTGGATGGCCTCGATCACCAAGTTGGCGGCGTTCTGACCGCCCACGGCGGACGCGGCCGCGATGGCCTGCTCCTCGAGGGCAATGTTTTTGGCCTTGGCGGCGGCGACGCCGGCTTGGATCTCGTAGTTTATGATCTCACTCCTTAGCTCCCCGTTCAACGTGTGGAGGGTTGCTTGGGTGGAGTTGACGAGTTGGATGTTCTGCGCCAGGAGTATCTTCAGTTCGAAAGTCGCGTGTTCGGCGTGGGCGCGCTGGGTCGCGACCTGGGCGACGGTGTTCTGCAGGGACTTCCTTTCACGGGTGTAGGTGTTCTTAAGTTGATTGAGGTTGCCGATCACCTGATCCTCGTAGACCTGGCGCGCGTCACTTCGTGTGACGTTTTGGTTGAAGAGCGAGAGTATCTGTGCGTCGGCCGCGCCCAGGACGAAGGCGCGCACGATGGCGGTAACCAGCGCCTTGGAGGTGACGACGATGGCGGCGCGTTTCTGGGTCTCCTCGCCTTGGAGATTGACGATGTTGAGGTTGATCGAGGCCAAGTCGGCCTTCTCCGCGTCGTACTGGTTGGAGGTGATTTCGCTGGTTTTCTCCTGCTGGGACAGGGAGGCCGAGAGCGCGGCGATCTCGGCCTGAGTCTGGGCGATGGTGCCCGCACCCGCCGAGAGTGGGGTCAGCATCCACGTCACGCTGAGCGCCGCGATCAGTACGAAAGGGGTGTTTCGAGTCGCGCCCCGACGACGCACGCGCAACATAGAACCAGCCTAGTTAGCGAACGCAAGAAAAACGGAGGTTTCGACATTTCGTAACAATGCGTTAGCGTTACCTCGCAACCGTGCTGCGCGGGGGCGTAGCCCAATTGGCAGAGGCAGGGCGCTTAAACCGCCTCCAGTGNNCAGTGAGGGTTCGAGTCCCTCCGCCCCCACGCAGCGTCGCGACCCACTTAATTTTTAGTAGCGTTCTAGAGTGGCGAAAAGCACGTCGGGTAAATGGGTAAGCAGGGTCGGCGCCGCGGGCGGTGGCAAGACCTATCGGAAAACTCGACCGGGTAACTTTTACGGGGCGCTCGCCGTGATCGTGGTCTTAGGGATCGTGTTGACGGTCTACTCGCGTTACGAGTACCAGAACCCCGTCTCGAGTACCACCACCACGGTGTCGCCAGCCATCGGATCGGTCTCGTACGCCGCGCTCTCGTTGCAGGTCTGTGGCCAGAACCTCCCCTATCTCCACTCCGACCCGACCTTCAAGGGTGGCTTTATCGTCGGGCCGAAGGACGTGATTCGACTCGCGCCCGCCTCGGCGGCCGAGGCGGGCGCCAACGCGACCTTGAAAACGTTCGCCTCGGAGTATGCCGGCCTCATCGCGAGTTCGACCGAGCTCGCAGTGCCCACGGCGACGGGCGTCGCCAATCCCAAGACGACGTACAAGAACGGTCAAGCCTGTTCGGCCACGTCCAAGTACCCCGGGAAAAAGGGCACGGTGGTCTACGCGTACTGGAACTCGTTCGGCCAGAAGAAGGCCACCCTCACCACCGACCCCGCCACCATCAAATTCGTGAAGGACCTTCGCGTGACGATGGCCTTCGAGCCGGCGGGCGTCACGCCCCGGGTGCCGCCGAAGGCCACCGTGGACGCGATGGTGCTGTACGCCACGACCCCGTCGACGACGACGACGGTGGCGACCACCACGACGTTGCCCACGGCGACGACCACGACAGCCCCCACGAGCGCCACCACGACCACCATCGCGGGTACGACCACCACCGCCAAAGGCTGAGCTTGCAGTCGATCATTCTGGTCGGCGGTAAGGGCACGCGACTGCGCCCCTTAACCTTCGAGACGCCGAAACAGATGTTGCCGCTGGTGGGCGTGGCGATGATCGAGTGCGTCTTGGAGTCGCTGGCGAGCCACGGGGTCACCAACGCCGTGTTGTCACTCGGATATCTGCCCGATCGCTTCATTGAGGCCTATCCCTCGAACGTCATCGCCGGGGTGCGCGTGACCTACGCCGTCG
>PKXH01000014.1:0-2602 GCA_003133405.1 Acidimicrobiaceae bacterium
GCCCGACGTCCCTTGGCGCGCATCGTCGACGGCGTGACGACCGAACTGACCTGGCCGGAGATCCAGATCCGCTACGGGCGCGACCCCGACGGCGCCGACGTGCTCTTCCTGGTGGGCCCCGAGCCCGACTTTCACTGGAGCGACTTCGTCGANNGCGTTTCCCGCGCCCACGCCCCACACCCGTCCCGTGCGCTTGATCGGCACGGCACCCGCGGCGAGCAAGCATCTCCTCGCCCTCGTGGGATCGGTGACCGGCGAGCTCGAGGTGCCCGCCGGCATCGGCACCGCGCTCGAGTTGGGCTTCGCCGAAGTCGACATGGACATCCTCACCCTGTGGGCGCGCGTGCCGCACTACGTCGCCTCCATGCCCTACCCCCAAGCCGCCGCCACGCTGATCGACGGACTCGCGCGCGTGTCGGGCCTCACCCTCGACGCGGGACCCCTGCGCGCCGCCGCCGAAGAGGCGCGCCAACGCGTCGACGAGCTCGTGACCAACAACCCCGAACACTCCTCGATGGTCCAGCGCCTCGAAGCCGCCGCCGACCAGAGCGAGGGCACCTCGCTCGGCGAGGAGCTGCCCAGCGGCGAAGAGTTAGCGGCCGAGCTCGAGAAGTTCCTGCGCGGCGAGGCGAGCTAGTACCCCTTAGGTGAGGTCGACGTCGACGTCGCTCTCTTCGATGCGCAGTCCCAGTCCGAGCGCGTACCCGTCGAGGTAGAGCTCGCTGTCGTCCTGGCGCGGATGGCGGTTGGCGATCTCGTAGAACTTCGCCGAGTGGTCGGCCTCTTGGAGGTGCGCGAGTTCGTGCACCAAGACCGCGTCGATGACCCAGTCGGGACACTGACGCAAACGACTCGAGACGCGGATCTCGCGCCGCGCGGGCGAGCACGAGGCCCAACGCGCCTGTTGGTTCTTCACCCAACGGACGCTCGTGGGCATCACCGCGTCGTTGTAGAGCGCGGCGAGTTCGCGGGCCCGCTCTTCGAGGGCCGCGTCGTTGCCCGCGTTCAGAGGACGCTGGACCAAGAGCCGCTCGACGAGTTCGTCGACGAAGTCCCTTCGCTCTCGCCCGCGCACCCGAGCGGGGATCTGCACGACGATGCGACTACCCGACCAGTGCGCGGTACCGGTCTTCTTGCGCCGAGGCGACGCGCGGATCTCGACCTCGGGACGGTCGAACTGCGGTGGCTCGACGGTGATCTGAGTGGCGCGCGAGGGTGGCTGTTTGTGAGCCATTAGGTGACGATGTTGACCAAACGCGGCGGTCGAGCGACCACGCGAGTGGGCGTCGCCCCCTTGAGCGCGGCCACGATCGCGGGGTCCGCGAGCGCCGACGCCGTGGCGTCGGCTTCGCTGATCGTGGGCACCACCGAGATCCGGGCCCTCACCCTCGCGTTGACCTGCACCACCATCGTCACGCTGGCCTCGGCCACGAGGGCCGCATCGGCGACGGGCCAGGCCAACAGGTGCACGCTGGGCTGATCGGGGTGACGCTCCTGCCACAGTTCCGCCGTGATGTGTGGGGTCATGGGCGCGAGTAACTTCACCATCACCTCGAGCGCCTCGTCAAGGGTGGCCCTTTCGATCCCCTCGGGGCTTCGCGCGACCTTGGAGGCCGTGTTATACAACTCCATGATCGCCGCCACCGCGGTGTTGAAGCTCCAGCGATCGAGGTCGNNCCGTCGATCACGTCGTCGGTCTGATCGGTCCAGTCCAGGTTGTCGCCCGGGGGACCCGCGAAGAGGTGAAAGAGCCTCAGTCCGTCGGCCCCCACCGTGTGGTAGTACGCCTCGGGGGTCACGACGTTGCCCTTCGACTTGGACATTTTGGTGCCGTGAAAGCGGATCATCCCCTGGGAGAAGAGTCGCTGGAACGGCTCTCGCGGCAGTCCCGGCGCGAGGCCGATGTCGTCGAGGGCCTTGAGATAAAACCGCGCGTACAACAGGTGCAGAATCGCGTGNNAGGCCAGGCCCGGCGTGAAGGGATCGGCGAAGCGCAGGTAGTACCACGAGGAGTCGGTGAAGGTGTCCATGGTGTCGGTCTCGCGACGAGCGGGCTTGTCACAGATTGGACAGGTCGTGTTGAGAAAGCCTTCGTGGGTCGCCAGCGGCGACTGGCCGGTTTTATCCATGACGACGTCGTCGGGCGCCAATACCGGAAGCTGGTCGTTCGGCACCGGCACGAGGTGGTGCTCGTCGCAGTAGACCACCGGAATCGGACATCCCCAATAGCGTTGGCGAGAGATCAGCCAGTCGCGCAACCGGTAGTTCACCTTGGCCACGCCATTGGCGTGCTCGACCAGATACTCCGCCGCCTTCGCCTTGGCCGTGGCGACGTTCAGGCCGTTCAAGAAGCCCGAGTTGACGTGCGGACCCTCGCCGTTGTAGGAACCCTCGAAATTAGCCGGCGGCTGTACCGTTCGCACCACGCGCAGTCCGTGCACCTTGGCGAACTCATAGTCGCGCTCGTCCTCGCCCGGGACCGCCATGATCGCACCGGTGCCGTAGGTGCCCAGCACATAGTCCGCCACGTAGACCGGCACCTGTTCATTGGTGAAGGGATTGATCACGAAGCTGCCGGTAAAGGCGCCGCGCTTTTCCAGGC
>PKXH01000014.1:2684-3189 GCA_003133405.1 Acidimicrobiaceae bacterium
GCGAAGGGCAGATCGAACTCGATCCCCTCGCTTCGGCCGATCCAGTTACGCTGCATGACCTTCACCCGCTCGGGCCACTCGAGCGCGTTGAGAGAGTTCAGTAGCTCCTCGGCGTAGTCGGTGATCTTGAAGAACCACTGTTCGAGGAATCGGCGCACGACGAGGTCGCCCGAGCGCTCACAGGTGCCATCGGCTAACACCTGCTCGTTCGCGAGCACCGTCATGCAACCCGGGCACCAGTTCACCTGCGCCTCGGCCCGATACGCGAGGCCGTTCTTGAGAAACGCCAAGAAGATGGTCTGGGACCACTTGATGAACTCTGGATCGTGGCTGTAAATCTCGCGACGCCAGTCGTAGACCGCGCCGAGGCGCCGAACCGAGGACTTCAGTTCGGCCATGCGCGCCTCGGTGAAGACCCGCGGATGCGCGCCGGCCTTGATGGCGGCGTTCTCGGCCGGTAGGCCAAAGGAGTCAAAGCCGTAAGGCGAGAGCACGGCCTTGCCGA
>PKXH01000003.1 GCA_003133405.1 Acidimicrobiaceae bacterium
TCAATGTGCCCCCAACTTGTCGTGACGCCCGATCCGGAGAGTCACTCAGCCGGCCGGCGAGTTATCGCACTAGACCATCCTCATCTTGATCACTGGACGGGGCAATCACCTTGGTGGCCGTGGGCCGTTGTGTGTCACACCTGGTCTCAATACTTGGCCTGGTGGCCTCACGTCCGACGACTCCGACTTTCTCGCACACCGGCCAGGTCCTCGCGCGGGCCGTCACTTTCCAGTTCGCCCTCGATCCGAACGTTCAGCAGAATGTCCTTCTCGCCAAGTGCGCCGGAGCCCGGCGTTTCACCGTGAACCACCACCTGGCTCGAGTGAAAACCAACTTGGATGCCCGATCGGCCGAACGAGAAGCTCACTCCGAAAGTGGTGAGTCGCCCGAACCATCAACTCCTTCACTGTCCTGGTCGGCCCTCTCGTTCATTAACGAATTCAACGCCTGGAAGAACGGCGAGGCTGATGACTCACCGTTGAACGAGGATGGCAGTTGCGGCCTGGTCTGGCGCCATGAACTACCCCACGACGTCTTCGAGTGTGCTTCGGTGGACGCGGCGCGGGCACTCGAGAACTTCTCTGCGTCGCGACGAGGCGAGCGCAGTGGAACGCCCGTCGGATTCCCCCGCTTCCAGGCCAAGGGAAAGGTGACGCCAAGCTTCCGGTTGCGCAACCGCGCTACACCAGGCAAGGCACCTTCGAGTCAACCCATCCGTTTCACCGATCCCTCACACCTGCGACTGCCCAAGTTCGGACCAGTCAAGGTCTTCGGCTCTAGCCGCAAGGTTCGCCGGATGATCGACGGTGGTCGGTTCCACGTCTACTCCGCGACGCTGACCCAACGGGCTGGTCGATGGACCGTGTCGCTCACCGGCGTAGCCGCCGAACTTCATCAGGCTGAGCGCAGCCGTTCCAACCGTCACGCAGTTCCCGTCGGAGTCGACCGGGGGATCATCTCCCTCTGCGTCGCCGCTGACGCCAACGGCGTTCCATTCGAGAGCTTCGAGGGGGTGAAAACATTGAAGCAAGCGCACGCGTCGCTCAAGGCGGCCAACCAGGCCCTGGCCAGAACCACACCGGGGTCCAAGGGCCGCCAACGAGCGAAGTCCCGACTCGCCACGCGGCATCGCAAGGTCGCCAACACTCGACGACATCTCGTCCACCTGGCCTCCAAGGCCCTCGTGGACAGATGCCAGGTACTAGCCATCGAGGACCTGAACGTCGCGGGAATGGTGAGGAACCGCCGCTTGGCAAGATCCATCTCCGACGCCGCGATGGGCGAACTTTTCCGTCAGATCCTCTACAAAGCCCGTTGGCACGGAGTCGAGGTCCGAGTAGTTGACAGATTCTTCCCGAGCTCCAAGACGTGCTCCGGTTGCGGCGAGATCAGAAACGACCTCGACCTGTCGACGCGGACCTACGTGTGTGGGGCCTGCGGCTTGGCCATTGACCGCGATCTCAACGCGGCCATCAACCTCGCCCGCTGGCGACCCAAGGAGCCCTCAGCAGTGACGCTGCTGGCTCTAACGCCCGCTCAGCTTCTGTCCACAGCCTGATCCCATTGGGATCTGCACCGCGAAGCACGCGGGAAGAGCCGATTGTCACCCGCACAACCGTCACGGCAACGTGATGAGGGCCTTGGGTCGGAACCGAGTATTCAGACGAATGATTGTCTGGGAAGTCGGACGGTGAGCAAGCACCGCTGAGCCAATTCGCTCAGTTGGTCAAGGCGAACCGGTGGGTCCAAATAGGACACACGCTGTTAGGCCGGCTGCAAGACCTTTTCGCCGCGCGCGAGTTGGCGCTGTCGGACCAAGAGTCCAAGACCCGTTAGCAACGCGAAGATCGCGCCCATCAAGATGCCGATTCGAGGATTCGACCACGACACCACGAGGCCCACGAGCGGTGCGCCAATGGGCGTGGTGCCCAAGAACGCGATGCTGTACAGGCTCATCACGCGTCCGCGCATGTGTTCTGTGGAGTTCAACTGCAATAACGAATTAGCGGTGGCGACCAACGCGATCGAAAAGGCGCCGGTGGGAATCATCGCGATCTCGGCCCACAGCACCGTGGGTGAGAGGGCCGCCAACGTCATGAAGATTCCAAAGCCCAACATCAAGAGCGCGAGCATCTCGGGGGTCGGTCGCGAACGGCGCGCCACCAAAAGCCCACCAATGACCGCGCCGAGTCCCATCGCGCCCATCAAGATGCCGTAGTGGGCCGCCGTGGTTTCGTGGAACGTCTTTGTTGCGAGAAGCGGCAACGTGACGGTGAAGTTATAGGCGAAGGTGCCCACGATCGCCACGGCGATGATCACGTTACGCAACATCGGGGTACTGAAGGCGTACTTGAGCCCGAGGCGAAGCTGGCCCTTCTCTCGATTGACGGTGCTCATGCGCAAGAACGCCTCACCCTTCATCATCATCAGTGCGATCAAGACCGCGACGAACGAGCCCGCGTTGGCGAAGAAGCACGCCGCGGTGCCCACGAGGGCGATCAGCCCGGCGGCGATGCCCGGACCGATCAGCCGCCCAGCGTTCATCAGCACCGAATTCAAACTCACGGCGTTGGCGATGAGCTCGCGACCGACCATCTCTTGCACGAAGGCCTGGCGGGCCGGCACGTCGAAGAGGTTCACGACCCCGAGGCCCATCGCGATCGCGTAGACGATCAACACGTTGACGTGGTGCGTACTGACCAAGATGCCCAGCAGCAGCGCGAGCAGTCCCGCCGAGCTCTGGGTGAAGTACAAGATGCGACGTTTCTCATGCCGGTCGGCAATGAGGCCGCCGTACGAACCCGCGAGCAACATCGGCACGTACTGCAAAGCAATGGCAATGCCGAGGTCCACCGACGAGCCCGTAATTTGCAACACCAACCAGCCCTGGGCCAGCGACTGCATCCAAGTGCCCGAGACCGATATCAACTGGCCGATGAAGTAGAGACGAAAGTTACGGACCCGCAACGCCGCGAAGGTCCTAGATTTGCTTCGGATCGAAGCGCTCATTCGTCCTCCAACAGCATCTCTAGAAACGACACTAATTTCTCGGCTTGGCGCTGATCGACGGGTGACAACGCGAGGAGCTTACGCTCCAAAAACTCGGTCTTTCGTTGACGAATGGCGGTTAACTCTCGACGGCCCTGCGCCGTGAGCCGAACGCGCGTACTGCGTCGGTCCGATGGATCGGACGCCGAACTGATGAGACCGGCTTTCATCATGTCCTTCACTAGGCGCGTCACCGACGGCGGCTGGATCTGTTCGGCAAGTGCGAGGTCACCCAGCGACGGACGCTCGAGCTTGGCGATGGACGCCAGCAACGACGCTTGGGCCGGCGTCACGCCGCCAAGCGCGGAGTGACGAAGTCGCCGGTTGAGTCGCGTGATGGCCCGGCGTAAGCGCGCCGCGGATTCGCTCGTGGTCGTTTCCATTAGTTCACCTAACTAAATAATAGCGGATTCTGCGCCGACTCGCAACAGGCCCGGCCCGCAGCGGCCTTTGACGGTGCCCACAGTCCAGACTTGGGTATCTCCGGATAGTTTCTTGGAGACCCTTCGAGTGAAGGAAGCGCCGTGTATAACCTCCTCTCCCAGCAAGACAAACTTGTCGTCGTCACCGGCTCGAACAGCGGCACCGGCAAGGAAGCCGCCCGACGTCTCGCCGGCGCCGGCGCCCAGGTCATCATGGCGGTACGGTCACTCTCTAAGGGCCACGGCGCGCGAAAGGAGATCTTGGCCCAGTACCCTGACGCTCGACTCGACGTCCGTCACCTGGACGTGGCCGATCTCTCCTCAGTGCGGGCCTTCGCCGAGACCCTGCTCACCGAAAACCGACCGCTGAATATCCTGGTGAACAACGCGGGCGTGATGGCCCCGCCCGAGAGGCTGGTCAGCGTGGACGGATTCGAATTGCAGTTCGCCACCAACTTCCTGGGTCCCTTCTCGCTCACTTTGCGACTACTGCCGCTTCTCCGAGCCGCGAAGGAGGGTCGCATCGCCACGATGAGCTCCAGCGTCGCTGCCGTTGGCACCATCCGCTACAAGGACTTACAGCGTGAGCGCCACTACGTCCCCTATCTCGCCTACGCCCAGTCCAAACTCGCCGATCTCCTCTTCGCCCAACAACTGGCCCGCGTCGCGAATCAGCGTGGCTGGAATCTCATGAGCAACGCCGCACACCCGGGCTTCACACGCACGAACCTCCTCACCGCCGGCGCGAGCCTCGGGCGCGGTCACCAACGCCCGGCGTGGCTGACCAACTTGATGTTCCTCGCCTCCCAAGGCGTCGGGCCCGGGTCCGAGCCGCTCCTCTACGCGGCCACGAGCCCCGACGCCCTCAGTGGCGCCTACTACGGACCGGGCCGACTTTTTGGACTCGTGGGTCCTACGACATTGGTGCGCGTTCCGCGTTCGGCGCGCCACGACGGCGACGGGGCGCGACTTTGGCAAGTGGCCGAGGAGTTAACCGGCGTCGCGCTGAGCGACGCCTAAGCGCAGCAATCTGGTACTAGAGCTCGCGGTAGCGCGGCACGTAGGCGCCCGAACCGAGCAGCGAGGACGTCTCGGGGTCCATCGACTCGTCGATCCCGCCGATGACCTCGCTGACCCAGTCCAGGCGATCCTTCAAGATCCGGGTGACGCCGCCTTGGAGAGTGTCCGAGGAGATCGCGCAGCTCGAACAGGCGCCCTGAAGTTGCACTTCGACGACGCCGGTCTCGACGTCGCAACGAATCAATACCAAGTCGCCGCCGTCAGCTTGGACCGAGGGCCGCATGAGGTCCATCAGCGCATTGAGTGCCGACAGGCGACTGGCCCGTTCTTGGTCGGAGAGTTCCACTCCCCCAGTCTGCCGTGAATTCATTGCTTCGTGACCGCGCGGAGGACTGAATCGACCAGATCAGTTTCGGGCGTTCGTCAAAAAGCGGTTAAGCGCGCTGAGGGTCGCGCGAGCGGCCGAGAGCGATTCGTTGTCGGACTGAGCGATCCCAAAGAGGTCGGCGTCTTCGGCGAAGGAGCGCAGTGTGACCACCACCGGCCAACCCCGAATCGTCGGCACCGTCGCGACGGCGTCTAAGTAGTAGGGAATTTCGTAATCCAGATTCCGTAGCGCCGCGAGCGTGCCTTCGACTCCGCCGATGAGCGGTCCGCTCTCGGCCCGACCGACGCCGACTCGCCCCTCGAAGGCGAGTTGAACCTCGCACTCGCCGGCCGTTTCGTCAAAGTCGGCATTCAACAGCGCCACCCTCGCGCCGCCTTGGTTCATCGACGTGGCGTTGTCCGCCACCTCCACCACGATCGTGACGTCGGGAAAGTAGAGATTCGCAATTTGCGTGGCCTGCGTTCGAATCGTTGCAGGATTCTGGGCGACGATCACCAAGGTGACCATCTCGACCTCGTCGCCATCGTCGTGACTGATCCCCACATTCACCACGCCCGGCAGCGATCGCAACTCGAGTTCAAAATCCTCTTCGGTGATTGACATCATTCGAGGTTGATTCCCTTCTTGGCGTAAAGTCGGGCGTCGGCGATTCGGAACAGTTCGGTCGGATCAACGGAGTCTCGAGGCGAACTCGCAGTGCCGACCGTGAACTCGATCACGTTACCAGTCGAGGCCAGTCCCGCACGTAGCCGATCGAGGAATCCCGTCACCTCATGCCCCTCGGCGTTGCTGAGGATGACCGCGAATTCGTCGCCGCCGATGCGCGCGGCCGCGTCACCCTTACGCACCGAGCTTCGAAGGGCGAAACCGAATTTGCGAAGCAGATCGTCGCCGCGCGCGTGCCCCAAACGATCGTTGACCGCTTTGAACCCGTCCAGGTCGGCCAGCACGAGGGTGAACGGCCAACCGTAGCGAGAGCTGCGAGCGGAGGCCGCCTCGAGGGTGGTATCGAAACTCCGGCGATTCGCGATGTTGGTCAAGGGATCGCGGGCGGAACTGTAACGCGCGAGATGAAGAGAAAAGGAGAGTTGGCACGCGGTGCGAATCGCGTTGCGCTCACTTTCAGGGACGACGTCCGGATCACAGATGACCTCGGCCGAGCGCCCGTGGCGCGCCAGGATGTCGCTGGCCACGTTGAGTCGCCCCAGTCGAAAGCACTGCACGCCCGTGGTGTCATGCACGAGCTTGACGGTGACGTCCTTTAGACCGTAGCGTCGCGCCACGAGATCGAGCAACGAATAGACGAATCCGATGCCTAACTCGTTGCTCTTCAATTCGTCGATCATCGCTTGAAAGAGCCACGGTTCGTAATCGCTCGCGACGAGGACGTCGCCTCGAGGGACCGCACCATTTTGCGAAACCGTCACCGCTCCTCCGTCGATGAGATGGAGTCCGCCAGGGGCGGCCGGATCGGAGAAAGGGGCACGGCGCCACGACGGAGCAGCGGCGCCAAATCCTCCGCCGACATCGGCCGGGCGATGAAGTATCCCTGTCCGCGATAGCAGCCGAGCTCGAGCAACTTGTCGATAATCGGGCCCGACTCGATCCCTTCGGCGACGACCGTCAACTTGAGGGCGTTCCCGAGACGGATGATCGATTCGACGATAGCCCGGTCGTAGAGATCAGTTGTTATCCCTCGAACGAAACTCAGGTCCAACTTGAGCAGATTCACCGGCAGATTCTTCAATTCGGTCATCGACGCGAAGCCGGTCCCAAAGTCGTCGATGGCGACTTCGATGCCCAAGCGCTGAAAACCCTCCAACATGCGAGCCGTCCTCTCGGGCTCGTGCAAGACAGCGTGTTCGGTGATCTCGATGCAGAGATGTTCTCCCTCGATGTTGTTGGTGTTCATGCACCGTTCGACAAATTCGACCAGGTCGCCCGTCATGAACTCGGCCGGCGACATATTTACCCGTACGACGAGTGGCAACTGCGTGAATTCACGCTGCCACAACGCGAGCTGTCGGCAGGCTTCGGCGAACACCCAGCGCCCGATCTCGACCACGAGCCCGGTCTCTTCGGCCACGCGGATGAACTCCGACGCGTTGAGCAGTCCTCTAGTGGGATGTTCCCAGCGAACGAGCGCTTCGAGCGCGAGAATCTTTCCCGAGTTCAGGTCGACTTCGGGCTGGTAGTGAAGTCGCAGTTCTCCGTCTTCGATGGCCTTTTCTAGAGTGAGCTCCAATCGGAATCTCTCATTGACCACGTCACGCATCTGCTCGTCGAAGACCACCGCTTGGTTTCGCCCGCGCGATTTGGCCGCGTACATCGCCACATCAGCCGCTCCCAAAAGGTCGAGTCCGTTCATCGAAGTCGTCGCGGACATTGCGATGCCAACGCTGGCGGTGTGACTGATCATCTGGCCCCCGATTTCCACGGGAACGGTGATGCCGCTCATGATCTTGTTGGCGTTCTCGAGGACCTCGTCCTCACTTCGAACGTCATCAATGAGAAAGACGAATTCGTCACCTCCCAATCGGGCCGCAAAGTCATTCGGCCGAAGGCTGTTGCGGATCTCCTGAGCGAGAGTGACGAGCAATTTGTCCCCACTCGCGTGACCCAAGAAGTCGTTCATCACCTTGAACCGGTCGAGATCAACCACCATCACTGCGGTCTCGCGCCCCCACTCTTCTCGCAACTTCAATTCGCGGATCAACGCGCGTCGGTTCGGCAAGCCGGTGAGGTCGTCGTGGTGCGCGTTGAATTCGGTCTGATCTTCGGCGTCGATGCGGGCTTCAAGTTGCATGAGCATCGAGGCGATGGCCTGTAACGCGTTCATCTCCTCGGGCACCCACTTATGGAGGTGGAAGTGCAAGAAGGCCAGGACGCCCCACGTGGTGTCGCCCTGAAGGAGCGGCACCCCGGCTCCGTTGACGAGCTTGACTCCGGACGCTTTTTCGACGCGCTCTTGGTACGCGTCGGGATTTTCCAGGTCTCCTAGGTAGATGGGTTCGCGAAGATCCTTGGTCATGGCGAAGACCGAATCACTATCAAAGGGCACCTCGCCCAGCGGATCGGGCACGGGCACGTTCTCGCGAAGTGGCCACTCGGCTTCGAGGATGCTCAATCCCCTTACGAGATCGTTTCGGCGAAGGAACGCGGTGTCGGCGTCGAGGAACTCCCCGAGCACCCGGGTCGTCCAAAGGAGCACCTCTTTACGCGTCAAAGACGAAGCCGACATCAGCCGGTTCGCCACCCGACCAACGAGGTCATCGAGCGTTTGCTGATGCAGCAACTGGCTCTCACGCTGGGACAGCGTGGCGACGTGACCCACCAGGCTCGCGATCGCACTCACCGAGGACCTCTCTTGCTCGGTCCAATCCCCGCCCCGACACGCGACGAAGAGGATGCCCACGACGGTGCCCTCTTGGCCCCCAATGGGTTCCACCAGCACACCCCACTGCACGCCGGACACTTCTAAGGAAAACGAGCCGGTGGGCGCCTCACCGCTGAGTTGGGCCGCGACGCGATCGTGAATCTTGCGGTACGCCTCTTCGGCCCCGCCGGTCACCAACGGCTCTAGGTTGAGGTCGGCCAAGAGCCCGTCCTCATCGGCCATCAATGCCACGATCTCCATGCCCGGTACGACGTTGCGGAGCGTTTCGACTACCTGGCGCGTCTCGTGGCCCGACTTCGTCCGATCTGAATTACTCAGATTTGTCACGGCTCATCCGCCTTCGACGAAGATCATCTCGTTTCCCAGAAATACCAACGCACCGCCCACCCCGAAATAGGTATCCGATGCCTCTTAGTCTCTCACACCACTGGGCGTGGAACGGTACTCTGACGGCGATCCCTCGCGCAGTGGCGCGTTGATTTTTGACGGGTTGCGCGGACGACTGAGGACGCGCTCGAGCGGCAAGCGAATGCTGCGCACGCTCGGGCGCGGCGCGTCAAAGACGCGGAGTAACAGCGCGACCGCCTCGCCGTCACCCAGTTCGAGCAGTCCACGAAACCTCTCGGACAGTCTGAAGATCTCATCGAGATGGCGCTCACCAGCGAGGTGAACCATCTCCGGCTCGGAGTTGGCGAAGACGAACAGTGGCGATACGGGCTGGACGGCCAAACCGAGTTTCTCCGTCGCGAGCCAGAATCGCTCCACCGCGGCGCCACCGCGGACGTACCAGGTCGGATCGGCTCGGGGAATCGTGATCGCGACCAGCGCAGAACTGGCTCGCACGGCCGCGCGAGTGCGGGCCCCGAGCGCCTGGCCGGCCCGCCACTCTCCCAAGTGGCCCATCACGTCAGGACGACCGAGGAGTTCGACAGCGGCGAATTCCGTGGGGCCCATTTCGAGGGTGCGAACGTCCATTCCCTCCTCCAGGGAGTCCCGTCCGGGCCAGCGAAGCTCTCCCATCATCTGACTGTGAATGCTGGGGATGAGAAAGCGCAGCCGATCGCACTCCGCGAGTAGCTCCGCGAAGTCGTTCACCAGTTCGCGTTGGGCGACGAATCGCAGTCGCGCGCCCTCTTGCTCCACGCCCCGGGCGAGCATTTGCACGACGCGCTCAGGTATATCTGACGCGGTGCCTATCCGGCGATTCGTGGTACGCGTCGCTACGTAGTTGTCGAGCGACGCAATCTCGAAGTCAGTTCCTTCGCCGAGCTGCATGGTGGCGATATGTTCGGAACAACTCGCGTCGGGAAACAGTCGAATCAGCCCAAGACGATTCAACGACGCGGCAGCCACGCGCGCGTTGAAGAGCGACGCGCCAATCGCGACGTAACTGCCGCGGTACTGAACATCCATCAACGAAGTTCGTTCAGAACGCAGATAGAAGCGAAGCTCATCGCCGTCAGCCTCGAACCGCCATGGTTGCACGTTGCCGCCCGAGGGAGCGCGCCGGGCCGCGTCAGCGATCACTTCGATGGGGTCGTCGGATTGGATCGGCGGATCGATCGGGACGGGCATCGAGAACGGGTCTTCTGACGCCGTTGCCACTTCGACGGCTCGAATGCCGGCCAGTACCTCTTCCACGTCGAAGCGGACCCGCCCCGAAGGCAGCGCACCGACCTGGCCGAATCTTCGAACGGCGGCGGCCACCGCCGCGGCGCCGATCGTCACCTCGCTGGCCAACTGGGGCCAACCCGTCAGGGTCTGACCGACTTCTAAGAGCGACGCCGCTCCCCGTGACGACACGTCGCCGGCGCCGAGGATGCGCAACACGTAGGGCGCCTTTTCATCAATGGAGAGACCCGATAGGGCGGCAGAGTCCAACCCCGCCAAGAGACCGT
This sequence comes from Acidimicrobiaceae bacterium, assembly GCA_003133405.1. Lineage (GTDB taxonomy): Bacteria > Actinomycetota > Acidimicrobiia > Acidimicrobiales > RAAP-2 > RAAP-2. The sequence continues at coordinate 10,175 of PKXH01000003.1, forward strand.
GAAAGATCGGCCGGTCAGGTTCTTGGTCGTAGCGCTCGACGTCGAGCACGCCCTGATCACTCGTCTCCATCAGCACGGGAATCCGTCGGGCTCTCGCCGCTTCGCGAACCAGGACTTTCATGTCGAGCGAGTCACACTCTTCGATGACTAAGTCGAGACCCTCGAGAAACGCGTCGAGGTTGTCCGCTTGGACTCCCTCAGGGAGAACCTCCACGTGCAGGTAGGGATCAATCTCACCGATTCGTCGAGCGGCCGCCACGGCTTTATTTACGCCAAGTTCCAACACCGAAGCCGGGATGCGATTGAGATTGGATAGCGCAATCGTGTCGAGGTCGGCGAGACGAAGCTCGCCCGCCAGGCCCTCCATAGCCAAGACGTGGGCGGTGACGTGGCCCGCGCTCAGGCCCACCACTCCAATGCGAAGGGTTCGTTGCGCCGCTTGTTCGGCACGGGTCAACTTGTTCCGGTTGCGATCGAGGCGAAGCGTCGCGAACGCCCGTGGCGCCAACAGCCGAACGACGGCCCGGCGCCACGGGTAGTACACCCATCGCTGCCCTTCGTCCAAGACAGATTGAGCGAGGGGCGGGCGTATCTCGCGAAGTTCATCGCGCTGTTCTTCGAAACGATCGAAGAACTGCAGTGACGGATCCTCGCGCAACACCCGAAGTACTTCACGTTGCACTCGGGTAGTGACGTCGAGTACAAGTGGGCGCCACGAGAGTGACTGCGTCGACATCGCCTCGACAGGACCGGCGTCGCTCAATGAAGGAACTCGGGTCAAGTCCTCGCCTTCGAGGCGCAGAGCTTGGCGAGCAAAGGGCGTACTCAACTCCTGGACCGAAGAGCGTCGCCATAACACCGCGACCGTTTTGTAACGGTCGTCCGGAAAGGGCACCGGAGTGCTGCCCACCATGCGCGCGCCAGTGGCGTCACTGAATGGCAGCAACGTATCGGAGATCGCCGCGACGGCGAACTCCGCGCCCAGCCAGTTCATGGCGTGCGTCGCCGAGCGCGCTATCGCGGGCAAGAGGCGATGGCCGGTGACGCCCTTGCCATTGGACCACGCGCCCTTTTCTTCAATCACGCCAAAACGAGCCCCGTTGTCGAAAAGGTTGGCAATCTCTTCAATGTCGGGTGACGAAGCCATCTCGCCCACGACGGCCGCTTGGTGACTACCTTCGAGGGGACCATGGAAACGAACGCCCGCCACCATCTTTCCATCGGGGGCGATACCCACGATGAACAGCGGCACGCCGCTCGCGTCCTCTAATTTTCGACGCTGGAGCGCCCCTTCAAAGCCATGGTGACGGTATCTTCCCTCGGCCCCGTCTAGATACAACTTCCACAGATCGGGGCGCTCGTGGGGGTGGTGACCAAAAAATCTCACGCCCGACTCGCGGTCTAAGAAGCTCGCTCCATATCGGTACCGACGACCTACTGAGATCCCCACGGATCATCCTCTTTCACCATCGATTACGAACTACGGCACTTTCCAGCCTAATTGACGCACACCACAAAATAGTGGAGTCGACGCGCCGAACGGCGCCACTTAGACACATTGGCGCTATCGAAAACTCGATGAATCAATCGAAATCTCATCGTCATGTGCACCGGACAATTGACACTTATACAAGGTGATGAAAATGTAATAATGGACCAGTCGATCTCCTCCACCTTGGTGTGGTCACGATTCGAGTAGACACCGCGACACGTCACCTCGTCGCATCGACGACGAGGTACAACGGTGCACCGATCTCGTACGCCGATGAGTGTGGTGGAGGGCATTAGTGTGGCGACCGCTCCCCGTGCCGGACAGAGTGTTCGATCGTCCATGTCGGGTGCGACCAACAGACCGTTCGCTTGTCGAGCGTGGCAGACTTCACGTAGATGAACGCTCCTTCCACTACATTGGCTCACGTCGAATGAGGAACCGACCGCGAATCAGGTGCACGTGCTCGCCCTCTTAATTGGCGTCTGCTTCGTGTTCGGACTGCTCGTAGGGTCCTTCATGAATGTCGTCATCTACCGAGTCCCACGTCACGAATCGGTGATCTCGCCCCGCTCGAGGTGCCCGGCGTGCGGCACCGCGATTCGTGAACGCGACAACATCCCCGTTCTGTCGTGGCTCATCCTGAAGGGCCGATGCCACAGCTGTCGCGCGCCCATCTCCGCGCGTTATCCGCTGACCGAGCTCGCCGTCGCCGCCCTCTTCGCCGGGGCGGCGGCGCGCCTCGGTCTCAATTGGGAACTGCCCGCGTTCCTCGTGCTGTTGGCGAGTCTGTACGCGCTCGCTGCGATCGACGCCGAGCGCCTCGTGCTGCCCACGCGCCTCGTCTATCCAACGCTGCTCATCGTGGGCGCACTACTCACGATGGACGCAGCGATCACCGGGTCGTGGCGCCGACTCGGGGTCGCCGCTCTTTGCGCGCTGGGGTGGTGGATCGTGTTCTTCGCCCTGAACGCCTTAAGNNGCCAATCTGATTGGCGCCGTCGTAGGGCTCGGGCTCATCGCCACGAAACGAATGAGTCGCCACCAACAGATCCCCTACGGCGTGTTCTTAGCTCTGGGGGTGGCGCTGGCAATCTACGCAGGGCCCGAACTACTCGCGCCGTTTCACCGGCTCTAGTTCGACTTGAGTGTGCGCCGATTCGTCACATCACCAATTCCATGCGCAGGCCCCGGCTGTCCCATTCGCCCTCGCTCGGCAGTCGGGTGGCGGAGTGCCCAAAGACCCGTCGTGCCGTCCACAACAGCGCCGACACCTCGTTAAGTTCACCGGGCAACACGCCGGGAAGTTTCGCATCGAGGACTCTCGTGACACCAGGAACCTTGCGCTCGAGAATCGCGCGACGTTCGTCAATGACGTCGCCACTCTCGCTTGACGAGCGCAGCACTTCGTAATCGTTCAGTTGGTAGAAACTCAGATTGGGGTGACCCTCGTAGACCACTCGCTGGCTGGAGGGGAGCATCTCGCGCGCGACCTCGAGACGGCGCGCGCGACGAAAGTCACTCTCGTCGTTAAGAGCAGGGGCGTCGCCCACGGACCCGGCGACTCGAGAAGCCCCCGCGAAAACTGGCGCCCGCGAATGCCCCTTGAGGAGGGCTTGCACTTCGCGGTCGCAGGATCGCTGAGCGGTACTGAACGCGTCCAACGAGCCAATGGGCACGTTGACCACAATGATCGACAACGAGGGTCGATCATCGAGCACTTCGCGAAACGCATCGAAGAGCCGTGGCTCTTCGGGCGCAAACGTGGCCCCGCGGAGTTTCGCGCTCGCGACGAGCCAACCCGATGCGGTGGGCGCCACGCCCGCGACCAGCGAGTACGGCAAACGGGGACCCTGGGCGGCGTGCACTCGAACTCAGTCCTTGGCGGTCAGGGTGTCGGAGTGGTTCATGATGCGGGCCAACTCCTTGGGATGGGCGGCCACTTTGAACGCGTCTTGATAGCTCACGATCCCTTCTTGCACCAACGTCCCGAGGCTGCTTTCGAGGGTTTGCATCCCCTCGCGACTGTTGGTCATCATCACGTTTTGTAGTTGATTGGAACGTCCTTCTCGAATCAGGTTTCTCACCGCGTTGGTGGCGATGAGTATCTCAAAGGCTGCGACCATCCCGCCACCGATCTTGGGCACCAGACGCTGGGCAACGATCGCGGTCAACGACGCCGCCAGTTGTACCCGGGTCTGCTCTTGACGAGCGGCCGGAAACACGTCGATGATTCGGTCAACGGCTTGGGGCGCGTCATTCGTGTGAAGGGTGCCAAAGACCAGGTGGCCCGTCTCGGCCATCGTGAGTGCAATTTGAATGGAGTCGATATCGCGCATCTCACCAACGAGCAAGACGTCGGGGTCTTCGCGCAGCGCTGATCGCAGCGCCCGCTCGAAGGAGGGACTGTCTTGACCGATCTCGCGTTGGGTCACGGCGGACATCTTGTGCTCGTGCACGTACTCAATGGGATCTTCTATGGTGAGAATGTGCGACGCCCGAGTCGCGTTCATTCGGTCGATGATGGAAGCCAGTGTTGTTGACTTGCCCGATCCCGTTGGACCGGTGACAAGGACGAAGCCTCGAGTCTGTTCAGCAACCCAGTCAACGCCCGAGGGCAGACCGAGGTCCTCAAAACTCGGAATCTTGGTTGGAATGATCCTCAGCGCGAGAGCGGTCTGGCCTTTTTGCGTAAAGACGCTGCCACGAAGTCTGGCACGGTCCAACCACGAAAACGCGAAGTCAACGTCCATCTGCTCTTTGAATTGAACGCATTGATCGGGGTTGAGGAGGGGTTGCACAATCTCATCGATCTGGTCGCCAGTGAGTACTGCCGATTCATCGAGAGGAACGAGTTGCCCGTTCACACGAATTCTCGGCGTCGATCCACCAATGAGCAAAAGGTCGCTGCCGCCCCTCTCCCAGAGAATCTCGAGCCATGGCTCGATTCTTTCAAGCTGTTCACTACCCATCGACGAACCCTTTATTCGGGGGGAAGTTGAAGCGCCCAGCACATGCCGGGCGCTTCAACTTGACCTATGTGACAATCAGCCTGTGATGTCGCTGCACCCACCAGAACCAGAGGTCATATTTGAACCCGTGTAGGCCACAGCGGTCGTGAGAGCAGGAGTAGGAGTACCGCCCATGACGGAGATGAACAGAACGCCACCAGGCAGCGTGTAAACGTAGTGCGTGCTTGATGGCCACGACTGCAGAAACGGTCCACTATCGGTGGTACCGGTCAGCAACGTCGTCGTCGCTACAACGCCAGGGTTGTCGGTGTTGAAGGCCGCGAGAGCGGTCGACGCGGTTGCGCCATCCGCCTTGCACGCGGCAATGGCACTTTGACCCGTTACTCCACCCAAGGCAAAGATGACTACTCCCGCGAGGATACCGAGAACGACAATGACGATGAGGAGTTCTATCAAAGTGAACC
>PKXH01000090.1:0-399 GCA_003133405.1 Acidimicrobiaceae bacterium
CCGGTTTCGACCGTGATGCCCTTATCGAGCAGCAGGGGGATCTCCTGGCGCAACTGCGCTTCCGACTTCGAGTCCGAAACCGTAACCTTCGCGCCTCGCGCCTGCAAAAATGTAGCCGACGCAACGCCCGACTTCCCTAATCCGACAACCAGTACACGTTTTCCTCGAACGTCCATCAATCTTCTCAATTCGTCATTGTGCCACGCAGCCGCGGCCTCACCGCAGCTTTAATGTCGTAAGTGCAAACAGTGCAAACACCAAACTGGCAATCCAGAACCGCACGATGATTTTTGACTCCGACCACCCCAGCAACTCGAAATGATGGTGTAGCGGCGCCATCTTGAAAATGCGCTTCTTCCTTAACTTGTACGACCCAACCTGCAGGATTACCGACAGCGC
>PKXH01000090.1:430-24317 GCA_003133405.1 Acidimicrobiaceae bacterium
TGCGCGTTGTACCAGAGAAATCCGATCGCCGAGCCAACCATCGCTCCACAGAAAATCGAGAGTTCGCCAACCTCCGGCATCCTCGACAGCCCCAGATAATCGGCAAATTGCGCGTGCCCGCTGACGTAGGTCAGCACCGTAAGCGCCCCCGCCGCAATCACCGTACAGCCAATCGCCAACCCGTCGAGTCCGTCGGTCAAGTTCACCGCGTTGCTTGACCCGACTAAGACCACGGCTACAAACGCCAGAAACGGGACATACGCCAGGATCCAGATATGCGGATAGGTAGCGAGGTGTTCGAATTCCAGGTTTGGACGGAAGTTCTTCGCAAACGGAACGATCAGGTGCGTGTTGTAGGCGCCATGCCGCTGGATCAGCACCAGCGCCATGGCCACCAGCACGCTCACCAGGATCAGGTATCCCATCTTGCTGCGGGCCGTCAGTCCGAGGTTGCGGCGGTTCGCCACCTTCAGATAGTCATCGGCAAACCCAATCGCTCCAAAGGCGATCGTCGCCAGCATCGCGATCCATACGAACTTGTTCGTCAGGTCTGCCCACAACAGCGTAGGAATAATGATGGCGATCGTTATAAGTACGCCGCCCATCGTCGGCGTCCCCGCCTTCACATGGTGCCCCTCCGGACCGTCCTCGCGAATCTGCTGCCCGAACTCGCGCTTACGCAAGAACTCGATGAACTTCGGACTCAAGAAGATGCAGATCAGCAGCGAGGCGGTGCCGCCGATCAGAACGCGGCCCATTCAGCGCCTTCCCGCCGGCCGCTTGGCAAATGGATCGGAGCGGGCGGTACTCCGATCGGGGCTCAGCCCACTCGCGTGCGCCTGCCCTTCGGCCACCAGCGCCTGCGCGACGCGCTCCAGGCCCACGCCGCGCGAGCCCTTCACAAGCACCGTATCCCCCTCGCGCAGCAGCACGCCAAGCAGTTCAGCAGCCGCTCCGGCGTCGGGCACCGCATGGGTCTCCCCCCCGAACGCCTCCCCCGCCATCGCCGCGGCCAGCGGACCGACCGTCACGAGCACCTCGACGCCGCGCACCGCCGCATGCTCGGCCACCTCGCGGTGCAGGCCGGGCCCCGCCTCCAGACCGAGCTCGAGCATGTCGCCGAGCACGGCCAGGCGCCGCGCCGGGGCTATCTCGGCGAGATCGTCGATCGCGGCGCGCATGGACATCGGGTTGGCGTTGTAGCAGTCGTTGATCAATGTGATCCCGCCGGGCAGCCTGATCCGCTCGCCGCGCAGCGCCGAGAAGAGCGCGCCGACGATCGACATCACGATGGCGACCGTGAAGACGATGATCAGTCCGTGGTGAAAGGGACTCTCCAACAGGTTGGGGAAGAAGTGCTTTCCGGTGAGCGTGGTCCATTGGGGGTGGCTCACGTGGGCGAGCGACTGGGAACCGAGGAGGCTCTTCAGCGGGTTGTAGCCCAGGAAGGAAGAGAAGAGGCTGCCCACCGCGGGCAGGTTGGCGACGTGGTGCGCTTGGCTCACCGCGACGCCGTGCGCGCGAAGACCCGTGAACATCGCGGTGGGCAGGGTCTTGGTGAGGCCCACGATCATCAGCGAGAAGAAGATGCCGATCGACAGCACCATGCCGGTGTTCATGAAGGCCGCTTGGATGCCGGCCGCCCCGCCGCGCTGGTCGGCCGGGACCGAGTTCATGATCGCCGCGGCGTTGGGCGCGGAGAACATCCCCCCGCCGACCCCGTTCAAGAACACCAGGACCGCGAAGATCCAGTAGGCGAAGTTCGTGGGCACGGTGAGTAGCCCTACGAAACTGGCGCCGAAGACCAGAAGCCCGGTCGTGGAGAGTATCCGAGCGCCGTGTCGATCCGAGAGGTACCCCGAGATTGGTCCCGCGAACAAGAATCCCACTGTCAAGGGCAAGAGGAAGATCCCCGCCCACAGCGGTGTGTCGGAGTAGCTGAAGCCGTGCAGCGGCAGCCAGATGCCCTGGAGCCAGATGATGAGCATGAACTGCAGACCGCCCCGGGCGATCGCGGCGAGGAGCCCGGCGGCGCTGCCCATGAGGAACGCCCGAATCTTGAAGAGGCGTAAGTTAAACATGGGCGCGAGGGTTTTGGTCTCGATGACGAAGAACGCGCTGAGAAAGATCGCGCCCAACAAGAACGCCGTCAAGACCCGCGGTGAAGTCCATCCCATGGAGTTCGTTCCGTAGGGCTCGATGCCGTAGACGATGCCCACTAGCAGTGAGGTCAGTCCCACGGCGAAGGTGAGGTTGCCCCACCAGTCGATTTTGGCGGGTGAGCGAATGCCGTTGTCGCGCAGGCTGACGTAACCCCAGACCGTGCCGAGCAGGCCAAAGGGCACCGAGACCCAAAAGACCAGGCGCCAGTCGACAATAGAGAGCAGGCCCCCGGCGATGAGCCCGACGAACGAGCCGCCGATCGCCGCGACTTGGTTCACGCCCATCGCGAAACCCCGTTGATCGGCCGGGAAGGCGTCGACCAAAATGGCGCTCGAGTTCGCGAAGAGCATCGCGCCACCGACGCCCTGGACGAGGCGCCACAGCACCAGCCAGAGAGCGCCGGAACTACCGCGCAGGGGGTCGAGCGCGAGCAGGACCGAGGCGACCGAAAAGACTGCGAAGCCTAAGTTGAATATTCGAACCCGCCCGACGATGTCACCGAGTCGTCCGAGACTGATCACCAGGACCGCCGTCACGAGGAGATAACCCATCAAGAGCCAGAGCAGGTACCCGACGTTGCCGGGCGAGAGGGGGTTGATGCCGATGCCGCGAAAGATGGCGGGCAGCGAGATCAAGATGATCGACGAGTTGATCGTCGCCATGAACACGCCCAAGGTCGTGTTCGTAAGAGCAATCCACTTGTAACGATCGGGGTGCATCGACTGGACTTGCGTCATCGAGCTTCACTCATTCGCGTCTTATCTGATTGCTTGATAACAAGCAACTATATACGGGACGGCGCTCGGATGCCAACCACTTGGATCAGGGACAATGTTCGCTCGCCGATTGAAAGTGTTGGAGTCCCTCGGCGTGGCCACCGTTGACATGAGTAATTTGTTCGGTTAGCCTAACCTAAATGAGGCTTGTCGGCAGCGCTCGATGGCGTGACGTGGCTCGGGACGTCGCTCGAACTCACACCGCGACGAATTGTCGATCTCGAAGGGTCATCGTGTGATCCCGACCTTCGTCATCTTTTTCCGCGAGGGTATTGAGGCGTCGATGATCGTCGCGATCCTGCTCTCGTACCTCAAACGGATCGGTCAGCGACGGCACTTTCGTGACGTCTACTGGGGCGTGGCCGCGGCGTTGCTCCTCGTCATCGCGGGCGGTATCGCCGCCTACGTGTTCATTGATGAGTACAGCGGCTCGAACGTCCAGACCTACTTCGAAACCACCACGTACCTCCTGGCGGCCGGGGCACTCACCTACATGACGTTCTGGATGCAACGCCACGCCCGCTCCCTCGCTCAAGAACTCGAGCGTCGAAGCGACGTCGCACTCAGCGGCGGGGCTCGAGCGGGGCTCGGTCTCCTGGCCTTCCAGGCCGTGGGCCGAGAGGGCCTCGAGACGATGGTCTTCACGCTGGCCATCATCTTTGCCAGCTCCAAGCAAGCGGGCGCGCCGTTGCACGGCAACTACCTACTCTTGGGGGCCGGCCTGGGACTGGCGCTCGCGCTGTGCGTGGCCTTCGCCATTTACCGGCTCGGGGCGAGGCTGAATCTCCGTCGCTTCTTTCAGGTCCTCGGCGTGGTGCTCATGATCTTCGCCGCCGGTCTCTTGGCGGACGCCGTGGAAAATCTTCAAGGTCTCGGTTGGCTGCCCTTTGGCCGGCAAGTGTTGTGGAACTCGAGTCACGTCGTCTCGGAGGGGAGCAGCGGCGGCGACGTTCTCCACTCTCTCCTGGGTTACGCCGATCACCCCACGCTGCTCCAAGTCCTGATGTGGATCCTGTACGTGACCGTCGCCACGACGGCCTTCGTACGAGGTGGCCGCCGGCGCCGTCACCACCGTCTGGGTCACCCCGCAGCACCCGAGGACGCGAGCTCGGTAGTGGACTCCGTGCCGAGTTCGGGGGACGTCTAGATGACGAATTCTCACTCGACCACGGTGGACAAGTATTTGGAGGCGATCTACTGCATCGCCGGCGAAGGCGAAATCGTGCGACCGAGTCGCTTGGCGTACTGGCTGGCCGTCAGTGCGCCCACGGTCAGTGACGCGTTGCAGCGCCTGAAGCGAGATGGCTGGGTGGAACTCGGCGCCGACCGCAGCGTGACGCTCACCGAAAGTGGCGCGCGTACCGCGACCGCGCTGATTCGACGCCATCGAATCCTTGAGCGGTGGCTCACCGACGTATTGGGTTTCGATTGGGCGGCGGCCGACGTCGAGGCCGATCGGTTGTCCTCGTCCATCTCGGACGCCGTCGTCGACCAGATTGACGTCTCGATGGGCTCGCCGTCGACCTGTCCGCACGGGAACGTCATTCCCGGGCGCGTCGCGCCCTACGGCGTACTGGTGGCGTTGGCGGACTTAGAACCCGGAACGCCCAGCTTCATTCGACGAATCTCCGAAGTGGCCGAGCATGAGGCACCGGCGCTGTTATTGATGCTCGCCGAACACTCCATCAAAGAAGGTACTGAGGTCAAAGTGAGCGACACGAGTCTCGAACCCGGCGAAGTGGCCATCACGATCGCCGGCGAACCACTCACGCTCTCGATCGAGGCGGCGAAGCTCATCTGGGTCGAGACCCTCTAAAAATGTCGTGTGAGTGTTGAGGTCCCTAACAATTCTCGCGCCGCGGAGCACCCGGTCCACGGTGACGACGCGATGAGGTGGAGCGTTGATGGCGAGTGAGTGGGGCATGACGCCGCGCCAGAGTATCGAGGTCGAGTGCGCTCGAAGAGGCGCGCGCGACGTCGTGGCGCAGTGCGTGGCGATACTGAGAAGCGAAGAAGTGCACGAGGCGACGCTGCTCGTTTTGGCGGGTCCGGGCGCGGCTCAGGTTCTTCGGGGCGGCGCGGGTGGCGTCAGCGGTTACTGGCCGAGGGTGTGGGCGATGCGCGGACTGCTCTACGCCTGGGATGAGTCCGCCATAACCGTCGTGGTGGACTCGGCGAGTGACGGGTCGTGGCGCGTGCGTGAGATGTGCGCCAAGGTCGTCGCGCGCCACCGCGTGGATGACGCGCTCGAGGCCATGGCGGGCCTGAGCAACGACCCCGTCCTCAGGGTTCGTCAGGCCGCGCACCGGGCGCTCGTTCGACTCGTCGAAGTTGACCCGTAGGACACGAAGTCAAGGTCCGTGGTGAGTCTGCTAGACCAGCCAGCGTGAGCATTCGATTCTTGGGTCTTCGAACCGTCATCTACCCGGCGCCGGATCTGGCCGCGGCCACCGCGTGGTGGTCAGAGATCCTGGGCATGGCGCCGTATTTCAGCGAGCCCTTTTACGTGGGGTTCAATCCGGGCGGCTACGAACTGGGGTTGATCCCTGACGGCGACGTCGCCGCGGGTGCCCTTACCTATTGGGGAGTGGACGACGTCGCCGGCGCCGTGGCGTCGGCGCTCGTGGCCGGAGCGACCGAGCACAGCCCCATTAGTGACGTGGGCGAGGGTATCATCACCGCCGCGGTGACGACTCCCCAGGGCTCGATCGTTGGATTCATCTTCAACCCCCACTTTGAAGTTGCGCCCACGGACGCCTGAATTGAGGTTTTTGGGGCCCACGACCCCATTGACGACGCCATTACTCTTGGACAACCTTGGCGATCTCAGATAATTTGAGATTCACCTGAACATCTCGGGTCCGTCCTCGGTATTCATAAGTACAGAACCTCGCCAGAGCGAGCGGGGACTCAAGGAGAAATCGAATGTCAAAGGTCAAGACGTTTCAGATTCAACGAGGTGGGTTCTCCGTCCGGGGGGTCCGACTTTGGACCTTGGCCCTGGCGGGTAGCGCGGTCGTGCTCGCGCCAATGGTGAGCGCGTCGGGCGCGACCTCGCCGACGGTGAAGTCAGCCAACGTCGCCGGCTTTCCGGGCGCGCTGGTGAACCATGCGTCGAAGACGTTGTACGTGCTGAGCTCTGAAAAGGGAGCGAAGATCAAGTGCAGCGGCGCGTGTCTGTCCACGTGGCCGCCCCTGCTGGTCAAGAGCACGGTGACCAAGGTGGTCCTCGGAGCCAACGTGAAGGGAAAGATTGGCTTCGTCAAGAGGAGTGCGACCACGAAGCAGGTGACGTTCAACTCCTATCCGTTGTACACCTTCGCGGGCGACAGCGGCGCACTGCAGTCCAACGGCGAAGGCATCGCCGCCTTGGGCGGTACGTGGTACCTCGTGAAGGCGTCCGCCTCCTCGGCGGGCCTCACGGTGTTTAAGAAGTCATCCACGGGCACCACGACCACGACCTTGGCCGGGACCACGACCACGAGCGGTTCAGGCTATTAGAGACATCCCCACGACCCCATCTGGTAGCTGAATGAGTCGTGGACTCAATCGTCGCGTCAACCAGCGCCGGATAGGCGGCTAATGGCGTCGAGGCGTGAAGGACGATTGACGGCGATGACGACGTCTCTCGAGAAGCGGCTCGAGGCCGCGGACGAAGCCGGTCTGCGAGAGGCGTTCTTAGCCCACGGGGGTGAAATGTATGGATTCGCACGACGCTCACTCAGCTCCAAAGAGAGTGCGGAGGACGTGGTACAAGAGACGTTCGCTCGAGCTTGGCGTTCTCGGTCTCGATTCGATTCGACACTTGGAACTCTTCGAACTTGGCTCTTCACGATAGAACGGCGAGTGATCCTTGACGTCAGTGCCCAACAGCGAAAATCGCAGCTACGCCCACTGGAAGAGGGCCGGGAGCCCGTGGCGGATGACCACGTCGAACGCGCGATGCTCGGCTGGCAAATGGAGTTCGCGTTGCAGCGCCTCGATCCCGAGCACCGAATCGTCATCACCGAGCTCTACTTCAAAGGGCGCTCGGGTCGCGAAGTCGCCGAACTCCTCGCCCTCCCCGAGGGCACGGTGCGCAGTCGCGCGTTCTACGCCCTCCGAGTGCTGCGGCTCTTGATGGAAGAGGCGGGGTGGGATCAATGAACGAGATGGGTTGTGAGAAGTGGCGTGAAGCGATGGCCATGCACGTGTTTGGTGATCTCTCGATCGAAGAAGAGACCGGTCTTCTCGCGCACCTCGAAGGATGCGCCGAGTGCCACGTCATCGCCGAGGAGATTGCCCGGACGTACCAGGATTTGGGCTTCGTTGATCCATTGGCCGTCGAGTTGACCGCCGCGGTCCCTCCGGAACTCTTTGACCGCGTGTTGGGCGATCTTCACGACGCGGGTGTCGTGCAACGTCGTCGGCGAAGGCTACGTGTCGCGGCGTTGGCCGGCTTGGGTGCCGTTGCGGCGTCGTTGATACTGGTTGGCGTCTTTACCGCGCACCCGGTGACGTCGCCGGCCCAGCGCACGGTGACGCTGCGGGGCGCCCCGACGGTGAGGGCCAGCGCGGTGTTGATAGACGAATCCTGGGGAACCAGGGTCGATCTGCACGAGAACGGTCTGCCCGGGGGCCACGTCTACACCGTGACGATGAAGACCGCTTCGGGCACGTGGTGGACCGCGGGCACGTACCGTTCCGTCGCGGGTGAACCGGTCGAGGTGACCATGGCCTGTGCCGTCTCGTTAGAAAAGATCACCGGCATTCGGGTGCTGAACGGCGCGGGAGCGGCCGTGCTGACGAGTTTCAGTGGCGCGTCAAGTTCGTCCTACTAGTGAGTCACCCGGGGTCCTCACCCCTTGAGCTGACTCTCGATTGATGAAGCGCGCGTCGCGACTCGATGGACGGCGGCGAGGGGGAGTTGGGACCCTCAAGAGATACACCCTGGCGCTCGCCGGGTTGGGCGCGCTCGGTGTTTCGTTGGTGGTCGCGTCGCCGGGCGCGTCCGCGGGCCAGCCGGCGGGGCAAGTCATCACGGTCCAAGCGGCCTCGTCTCGATCCGTGGTGGCCGTCGTGAGAACGTGGCGACTGCAAAGTGACGGAAAGTACGCGCAGGTCTTTGGCCCCTTCGTCGCCTTCGTGGGGGTCCACGGCGTCGGCCAGACGAGCGAGGGGCTCGGGCGAACACCCGCGGGCGTGTTCACGTTGACCCAGGCCTTTGGCAACGAGCCCAACAACGGCACCAGGTTGGCGTACTTTCGCGCGGGTCCCGACGATTGGTGGGATGAGAACCCCAGCTCCGCGCAGTACAACCGCCGCGTGCACAGTCCGGTCTCTCCCGGCGGCGAGTCCGAGAATCTGTTCTATTCAGGCGCCGCGTACGCGCACGCCGTGGTCATCAACTACAACACCGATCCGGTCGTGAAAGGGGCGGGCTCGGGCTTCTTTCTCCACGTCAGCTTCGGTGCCCCCACCGAGGGATGCGTGGCCATCTCCGCCAAGGATTTGAACCTCGTGATGCGTTGGCTTCGTCCTTCGCTTCATCCGGTGATCAGTATCGGCGTCGGGGTTAGAGCTCGGACGGTCGTACTCGCGCCGAATTAGAGCGCCCCAGGGGCCGTTGAATGGTAAATCGCGCGGGTGTTTTCCATTACCTTTTCTTGGGCTTGGGCTTGGGCTTGGGCTTGGGCTTGGGCTTGGGCTTGGGCAGGGCCGCACAGGTGACCTCAATCAGTGGAATGAGCCAGTTGTGATCGCGGCGCTTCGCCAAAGAGATCTTGAACGCCGGCTTCGCTCCGGGGTATGGGGGCGCCGTGGCGACGCGACCGGCGAGTTTCTCCCCCGGCCCGGTGACCTTGACGAAAAGGGTGTCGTTACATATGAGGGCGAAATTCTTGCCACGATGATAGAGGCCGTATTCGCCAAACATGGATTTGGCACTGACGTCGAGGGGCAACATCTCGTCAAGGACCTTGTCAACCGTCGCACGGGTCGTGGCCATGGGAGCGACCTAGCAATGATCCCGTTCTTAGCCCTGGACTAGAGCGGCACACACCACGTGAGGCGAGTTCCGCCGCCATCACCGACCGCCACTTCGAAGGTGCCATTCAGTCTCTCGGCTCGGTCGCGCAAGTTCTTGAGCCCCATGCCCCCGGCCCCGACGGACGTCAACTCGACGCCCACGCCATTATCCACCACCTCGAGCTTGACCTGGTCCGTCACCGTCAACGCGACGACGTAGCGGGTCGCTTGGGCGTACTTGCCCGCATTGGTGAGCGCCTCACGCAACACGGCCAACAAGTTGTCAGCTGTTCGCTGCGGTACTGCGTTGTCGATAGGTCCGGAAAACGTCACGAGGGGCCGGGCACCGAGCATCGGCGAAAGTTCGGCGGCGAGCTCGAGCACTCCCTGACGGAGTCCACCGGGAATGTCCGCGCCGCCGAGTTCGTACACGGCAGAACGAATCTCGGTCATGGTGGCCTCAAGACCGTCGACGGCCGCATTGACCTTCTCCACGACTTGAGCGAGATCAGTGAGCCGGGTCGCGCCCTGGAGTGCCGCGCCGACGGCGAACACCCGCTGGATGACGCGGTCGTGAAGATCCTTCGCTATTCGGTCGCGATCTTCTAACACGCTCACGGCCCGAATGCGTTCGTGTAGTCGCGTGCTCTCGATAGCGATCCCCGCGGCCGTCGCTAACGCCTCGACCAGGAACTCATCTTCGTGGCTGAACCTCTTCGCTCCCATTTTGTTGGTGAGGTACAAGTTGCCGTAGACGCCGTTGCGGGACCGCACCGGCACCCCGAGAAAGGATGTCATTAGCGGATGATGGATTGGGACGCCATAGTTGTCGGGATGGGTCGTGAGATCCGCTAGACGTAGCGGCGTGGGGTCGGTGATGAGCAGACCGAGGACGCCCCGTCCGGTGGGTGGACTGCCGATCAGTTTCTCTTGCTCCGCGGAAAGCCCGACGGTAATGAACTGATCGAGGCCACTGCGAGTCTCGTTCAGCACGCCGAGAGCCCCGTAGCGGGCACTGACCATGGCACAGGCCTCCTCGACGAGATGACGCAGTAGGGCCGAGAGTTCAAGATCAGCCTCGATCATCAATACGGCGTCCAGCAGGCGCCGCAGCTTTACCGGGTCGTTTATTTTCCGATGGGGCACGGCCTTGAGCGTACCAACGGGCTCAGACCGCGACATCGGTCTGGCGATTGTTGATCGGACATAGTCGAAACACTGGCACAATGGGGACTATGACGATACGGGTCTTCTTGCTCGACGACCACGAGATGGTTCGTGAGGGCATTCGTAGTCTGCTTGAGTTTGACGACGACATCGAAGTCGTCGGCGAAGCATCCTCCGTCGCCGAGGCTCTCCACCGGATTCCGGAGACCAATCCCAACGTGGCCATCTTGGACGTGCGACTTGAAGACGGGAGCGGGATTGAAGTCTGCCGCGAGATTCGATCCGCTCGGCCAGAGATCGCCTGTCTGATGTTGACATTCTTCGCCGATGACGAAGCGCTCTACGCGAGCGTGATGGCCGGCGCGGCTGGCTACATATTGAAACAGATTAAAGCGAACGATTTTGTCGAGGACGTGAAGAAAGTGGCCCGAGGCGGCTCGCTCATGGACCCCAAAGCCGTTGCGCGGGTCGTCGAACGCATCACGCACCCCCCCAAGGCCCTCTCGCCACTCAGCATTCTCTCGCCGCAGGAACGACGGCTACTCGACCTCATCGCCGAGGGACTCACCAACCGGCAGATCGCGGAGTCGATGTTTCTCTCGGAGAAGACTGTCAAGAACTACATCACGGGACTCTTGAACAAACTCAACATGAGCAATCGCACCGAGGCGGCCGTCTTCGCCACGAGACTCATGATCGACGCGAAAGACGCTGATTCGACGGAGGGTTAGTCTCGCGCCCGGCGAGCGAGCGTTTTGAGGTCGAAGCCCGCGGCTCCCAGTTCGTGTTCCAGGTGGGCGCGCTCCTCTTTCGGGTGCGCGAAGTTCGCCGCGACGACTTCAAGGTCGTGCGCTTCACATAGCTTGATGAGCGCACGGTCGTAGGCAATCTCGCAGGCGAGGGCCGAGTAGGTGCTCTCACCGCGGCGGGGCAGTGCGCTTAGCATCTCCACGCGACAGGCGAGGACGTACTCCACCAGCGCGTCGTCGCTGAGATCTTCGTCCCAGTCTTCAAGGGCGCTGAATAGTAGTGCGACGTACATTGACCCGCTGTCACCACCATTCTCTCGGGTGCCATCCATGAAGAACTCCTCGTTCGTCGGACTCTCTTGGGTACTTCGCCGTGGCGAATTAGCGAGAGAGCGCCACCTTGAGAGCACCGGTATCCGCCGCTCGTGCGAATACGTCGTACGCCGACACGATATCGCCTAGTTCGAAGTGATGGGTGACAAAGTGCGAAGCGTCCAATTGGTGCGACGCGACCAACTTCAACAGGGTGGGTGTGGCGTAGGTGTCGACAAGTCCGGTCGTGATAGTGACATCGCGAGTCCAGAGGGACTCTAGGTGTAACGTGGCGGCTTTGCCGTGCACGCCAATATTGGCGACGTGGCCGCCGGGCCGAACGAGCGCGGTGCACAACTCGAAACTCGACGGCACGCCAACGGCTTCGATGGCCACGTCGACGCCGAGTCCTTCGGTGAGGCTCCGCACGTAGGCGATGGGGTCTTCGCGGGTGTTGTTGAACGTGAGGTCGGCGCCGAATCGTTTGGCCGCTTCGAGCCGCGCGTCGGCGAGATCGATCGCGATGATGTTGCTCGGCGAGAACAGTTTCGCCCCAGTGATGGCGGCCAACCCGATGGGTCCCGCGCCCACCACGGCGACCGTGTCGCCGGGTTGTACGTGCCCGTTCAGTACGCCAACCTCGTAGCCGGTCGGCAGGATGTCGGCCAGCATGAGGATGTCCGCGTCGGCGACGCCCTTCGGTACGAGGTACGTCGAGGTATCGGCAAAGGGCACGCGCACGAGTTCGGCCTGGGTTCCGTCGATGAGGTGGCCGAGAATCCAGCCGCCTCCGCCGAGGCACTGACCGTAGCGACCTGCGCGGCAGAACCGACAGGCGCCACAGGCCGTGATGCACGAGATGAGAACCCGATCGCCAATGGAGAGGGTTTTGACGGCTGATCCGACCTGTTCGACCGTTCCGACGGCCTCGTGGCCGAGGATGCGCCCCGCGGTGACTTCTGGCGTGTCACCCTTCAAGATGTGTAAGTCGGTCCCGCAGATGGTGGTGACGTCAACTCGAACGATGGCGTCGGTGTCGGCGAGCAACGTCGGGTCGGGTACGTCATCCCAGGACTTGGATCCCGGTCCGTGATAGACGAGTGCTTTCATGGTTCACCTCTTTCTTGATCTCTCAATGAATGTTGCGACGCGCGGAGGTCGTTCGGAAGTGCGTCAGCGCGCCTCTTTGAACTGCGCCCTCGACCATCAATACTCCAGATGGGAACTCGTTTTCATGGTCACTGATGGGCACTTCCAGGACTTTCACGGTCACGAACTCATTATGCGCCTCGCCACGGACGAATTGTTAGGGACGAAGGTCCCCACTACTGGTGACGTTGGCCCCTACCAAAGGGTCGAGTCGATGGTCAAAACTCAAGGCACGCGTCACGTTAAAGGAGATTTTCCATGCAACGCAAGATGTTCGACTTCCTCGCCAGCGCCGCGGGACTGCTCATCGTGGTGATGCTCTTAGTAGCGGGCAGTCTCTTGTTGTGGGGCAACGGCTTCACCAGCACGAGCGTGCGCAATCAGTTGGTGAAACAAGACATCGTGTTTCCAACCCAGGCGGAGTTTGCCCAAGCGAAGGCCGGCACCGAGATCACCCCGGCGATGCTGCCGTATCTCGCAAAGTATGCCGGTCAAGAGTTGACGACCGGCGCCCAGGCCGAGGCGTACGCCGACCACTTCATCGCCGTGCACCTCTCGGAGATGCCGTACGGCGGCGTGTACGCCACGGTGAGCGCCGCGTCCCGGGCCGATCCCTCGAACACCGCGCTGACCGCAGAGGTGCAAACGACCTTCCAGGGCACCACATTGCGCGGGCTTTTGCTAGAGGCCTACGCCTTCTCCGAGTTCGGACTCATCGCCATGTACGCCGCAATCGCGTCGTTTGTACTGGCGGCGATCATGCTCGTGCTGGTCGGTCTTGGTCTCTGGCACGCTCGACGGACCCCCGAAGGCGCGGAGCTCGTGATTTTCAGCGACACGGAGTGATCGCCCAACGACGGAGCCCCNNTGGTACTCCTGGTACTCCGGGTAGCGCGAGAGCGTGATCTTCTCGGTAAAGCGAGTGGAGCCAGCGAAGAGCGCGCTCAAGAGGAACGCGCCGACCACGCTCCATTGGAGCAGCGAGCCCGCCGCGACCGCTCCCATCAGAAAAAGGACCCACCACTGGGCGAGCTCAAAGAAGTAGCTGGGGTGGCGCGAAAAGCGAAAGAGTCCCGACTGGAGAAACCGCGGGCTCGGCGCACGACCGGCCGCGATCTGGGCGCGTTTCCCCGTTTGGAAGTTCCACTGCTGTTGATCCGCGAGGGTCTCACCGGCGGTACAGGCGAGAAAGAGGACCACGAGCACTCCGTCCAGAACGCCGAAGGGCGTTCTCGCGCGGTCTTGAAAGGCGGTAAAGGCGGGCAGAGTGATGAGCACGAGGATGACGTTCTGGTAGAGCACAATGAAAAAGAAGTTAAAGAGTTGGAACTGCCCTCGACCCATNNGCCAGGTTGAACGTCAGTCGAGCGCCCCACAGCGTGACGACCGACGCCATCACGTCTAGCCGGACGTTGGTTAGATCCGCGCACCCCGCGAAGACCCACACGTAGACAATCGGCACGACCGACCACAACTGGTCGACCCACGACGTCGCGCCGGTGATCAGCGACGCAGTCCAGGCCACGAGACAGGCGGCCGCCGCCACGAGAACCACGACCTGCAGCGGCGACATCAGGCGAGCCTATCTTCGTCACGAAGCTATTTGGGTATTTCGAATCTTGTGGTCACGCGCATGTGTTGAAGAATGGGCACGAGGCGAGACGGTGGATATCTCATTGGCGTCTGTCAGCGAAGTTAGAGGCGACGACGGTGCGTCAAGACCTCTGGGTTGACGACGTTGGTCGGTGTGCCAGCAGCGAATTCGTTGATTTGGTCAAAGACATCGGAGAAGTGAAGTTCCCACTCGTCGCTGGTCACGTAGCCAATGTGCGGGGTGCACACGGCGTTGTCCATCTGAAGGAGCGGGTTCTTGGCATCGACGAGCGGCTCGCTTTCATACACGTCGACGGCGGCCATTCCCGGTCGTCCAGCGCGAAGTGCGTCGACGAGTGCGAGAGGCTCGACTAAACCGGCCCGGCTGGTATTTACAAAGAGCGCCGAGGTCTTCATCCGCCCAAGATCGGCCCTAGTCACGACGTTGCGAGTAGCGTCGACGAGGCGCAAATGAAGGGAGATCACGTCGCTCTCTTCGAAGAATCCTTCCCTGGTGGAGGCGACCGTTCTGCCCTCGTTGGCCGCCCGAGCTCGGGAGGCGTCGCTTGCCCAGATCACCACGTTCATGCCAAAGGCCGCTCCGTAGTCGGCCACCACCTGGCCGAGGCGTCCGTAGCCGTAGATCCCGAGGGTCTTGGACCGTAGCGAGTGCCCAACGCTGTCTTGCCAATGTCCTGCCCGGAGCGACGTCGCCTGCTGGGGGATCCGGCGCATGGCACTGATGATGAGGCCCCACGTCAGCTCCGCCGTGGCGTACGACGCTGATCCCGGGTGGAGATCTGACGCGACCACGATTCCGAGTCGGGTGCACGTCGCCACATCGATGTGCGGGTAGACGCTGCGCTGACTGATGAGTACCAAGTTGGGCAAGCGTTCGAGCAGTGGTGCCCCGATGGGCGTGCGTTCGCGGATCAGGACGAGCGCCTCGGTGTCGTGCAGGCGCCGCGCCAACTCGTCGAGGTCAGAAGCGTGGTCGTTCCACACCGTGACGTCGTGTCCGTCCAGTTTGGAGAAGCACGCCAGCGTGCGCAACGTGTCGAAGTAGTCGTCGAGTATGGCGACCTTCATCTCCAGGTCACTCCCACTTCGTCTGGCCGCCTTCGATCCCGACCGCCAATGTCATTGCGCGAACTCATGTGCCGGGTCGGTTCTCTGATCGAAACGCCGCCGCAGGGAAGACCGGTGCTCACCGGAAGGTAATGCCGCCGTGTTCGGCCAGGTCACTCTGGTTCAGTTGGCTCAGTTGGTTCAGCTGGTTCGTTCTCCTTGGGCCATCGCCCGAGACGTCTCAGAATGAACTTGCCGAATCTTCCAACATTCTCACTTCGACCGCGCGCCGTTTCGTGACTGAGACGTGGTCCGTGCACGTCACCGCCGCTGTTGGTTAGACCTGCGAGTTGGATGTTCTGAGTCTCTTCGCCTCTTGGCACTTTGGGCATTCGAAGTCGACGCTTTCTAGGCTTATCTCCGGCAGAACCCATGAGGCATCTTACGTCTACTAGGGGTGTCGCCAGCGAAGCCCCTAGGGACGAGCTCCCTGGTCCGTGACGTGCCGCGTACGGTGCGGCGTCGAAGGCACGTGCCCCGGAACTGTCGCTCGTGCGCGAAGGTGATATTAACGGGGCGGAAAGTCCCGTGTTGCGTCGGCGTACCAGCGCGCGGATGGCTTGGGTGTACGCGCAAAGGTGTCGCGATCGACGGCCACGAGGCCGAATTTGGGCCGATAGCCCAGCGTCCACTCAAAGTTGTCGAGCAGGGACCACTGAAAGTAGCCACGCACGTCGATCCCATCGTTCATTGTGGAATGGAGTCCTTGGAGGGCTTCACGTAGGTAGCGAATTCGTTGCGAGTCGTCGTCGGTACCGATTCCGTTTTCCGTCACGATGATGGGTATCTCGATCGCGCGGGCGGCTCGACGAACGCAGTATTCGACAGATTGGGGCCAAAAGAGATATCCCATCTCTGTGGTTTCACCCTGTGGCTTGACCATGCCGTCGGGACCCATGAGTATCTTGGTGTAGCACTGCACGCCGAGAAAATCGTCGGCCTTGCTGGTGGCCAGCAAATACTGATCTTCCATCTCATCGAGGAACACGGCGAGAAGATCGTGGGCCCCGTCAACGGCTTCGTACTCTTGCATTGAGAGACAGAGTCCGATCGGGAAGCTGCCGGGACCGGCTCGAAGGGCTTCACGCATCGCGACGTGACACTCGCGCATCGCTCGGTTCACGCCAGAGAATCTCTCCCAATCCGTCACCTGGGGTGGGAAGTGAGCGAGGAAGTAGCCCATGAGAGCCACGATGTTGGGCTCGTTGATCGTGCACGCGACGCCGATCAAGTCGCCCAGTGCGTTTTCGACGACGCTCGCGTAGTCACCCATCCACGGCGCGATGAGCGGGTTTTCAAATCCCCCGGCGTCGGCCACCCACAGCGGCAAGGTGAAGTGGTGCAGGGTCACCACGGGCAGGATCGATCGCTGATGACATCCTTCGAGCACTTGGCGGTAGTGGTCTAGGGCCTCGTGAGAGGTCACGCCCTGTTGGGGCTCGATTCGGGCCCACTCCACGGATAGACGAAAGGAGTTGAGACCGAGCGACGCGATGAGATCGAGATCCTCCTCGAAACGATTCCACGAATCGCAGGCGTCCCCGCTGGGCTCGGCGGCGATGGTTCCCTCGGCGTGCTCGAAGCGCCACCAGTCGGTGTTGACGCCGCCGCCTTCAATTTGGTAGGCGGAGGTGGCGGTGCCCCATAGAAAGTCGTCGGGGAAACGTGCGCTCTGGTCGATCATCTCTTCGACAATAGGTCCGACGGCGGCCCTCGTCGCTAAGGGTCCGGTGCGTCCGGGAGCGTTAATACGACGTAACGACGCACTACTCAATGCCGGGGAAAGGTGTAACGCGCGAAGAGGTGAAGGCCGACGAATAGCCAAAGAAGGAGCAGGATAACGCGACCGGGCACTCGCGTCGCGAGCGCCGCCCCCAATTGGGCGAGTGTCGGTGTTCGCGTGGAGCGAAATCGGGCCAGTACTTCAATGAGGAAGCTGGCACCCAGCAGCGCGAGCCATCCGATGTTTGCGTACATCTCAGGCGCGAATCTTCTGTTGACGTCGCCATAGACGCCAAAGTGGTCCGGCCCCCATCAGCAGCCACGCGGTGTAGAGGACGCAACGCTCCCAGTGTCGCTCCAGTAGATGATCCACCGTGGTACTGAGGGTAGGTACGCTGGTCGACTGCCCGCCCAGCGCGAGTCCCACGACCTCGAGAGTGGCGGCGCCCAGAAGTACAACCAGCCATGGTGCGATGCTCGAGAGCGACACGTGGCGCGTCCTCGACCGGTAGTAGTTCGTTATATCTGTTCGATGGCGCGCAAAGGCACCTCTCGAGGCGTACAGCGCCACCGCGACGATTGACGGAACGGCGATCAAGGAGTAGGACAGTGACGTGAACGGCGCGACGCCGGTGTCCCACCACGCGTACGCGATGACGAGTACCACGACGACCGTGACGCGCTTCACGAAAGAAGAGTACGCGTCGACCTCACTCGAAAGATACTCGCTCCTCCTTATCCGACGACGGAGGCGATGATCGTGAACAGGCGACTCGGCATCAGGCACTGTGGATAACACTTCGGGTTACCGACCGCCGTCACCCGCGCTTTACCTATCTTTTCGGCGATGAACGTGGTGAGGGCCGGGTTGGCCGAGGAATCCACGGTGCGCTTTAGAACCGCCGGGTTGGATGAGACTGGCTCGGTCCAGGTGTAGATGGCCGGGCCGGAGAGTTGGACCACCAGTCGGTCTCCTCGGGTCAGTGAGAAACTGCGTCCACTGTCGGCTTGGGTCACGTCAATGGTTCGAGGTGGAGTGAGCGCGGTCAGGTTGAACTTGGTGGAAGCTTGGCCAGCGAGGCCGCTAAAGTGCACGGTCAGTTTGTAGACTCCTGTCGGCGCGCGCGCACCCGACGCGCCCGAACGTTGGTCCCAGGTGTACGTCTTCGTATAGGTGGCGCCGGGCTGGATCGTTTCGAGCATGAGGTACAAGGCACACGCGTGGAACTCGCCCGCGCCCCCGCAGTTGCTCCACACCTCGACGCCGTTGGCGTTGTCCACGATGAGAGAAGGCGAGATTGCACCAATCGCCATGCTGCACGCCTTCGTAGACGAGTTATGGATCGACGCGGACAATCTCACGATGCTTCCTGGGCCGTAACTCTTCTCGTCAGTCGTTGCTCTTTCACTCACTCTCAACGACGTACACGACACTGCGGACGCCTTCGCCCCCAGGTGAGCGACCGCGTTCCCCGACGCGTACGCCGCCACGCTGACCACGATGCCGCCCATCGTGAGAACGAGGGCGATGGCTACTACCCCAAGTTCGCGAGTGAGGACCCGCGCTCGCGTTGGTGATGGTCGTCCTTTGGTTGTCATCGGGCTCCTGATAGATGCGGTAAATCCCTTTCAGGATTGCACTGCCATCATGACGGGAAATGGCGGGCGTTACCGGTCGGCCCCCGAGAGACGCCCTGACGGCCGATGCGATGCGGGAGACTTACGTATTCGCCGCGTCAAATTCGCCTTTTCCCCTTCACTGAAGGGGGATTGGCGCAGTACCAAATTTCACTGACCCCGGGCGTGTTCGGTGGTACTTCCGCGACGTCATCGGGTACCTCGCGAGTTCTGGGAAGATTGGTACGTGAGACGTCGAGTTTGGATCGCGGGACTCGCGAGCGCCCTTGTGTTGTTGGGAGCAGTTGGCCCGATGACCGTCGCCGGTAGTGCCCCGAAGATCCCGGCGTCGTCGCCGTGTGGTGGGAAGGCGACGCCCCACTACGGCCACGTCGTATGGATCTTGCTAGAGAACGTTGGCTATTCGGTGACGGACTCGACCAGTGCCCCGTATCTCCACTCGCTGGCCTCGTCGTGCGGGTTGGCCACGCAGGACTACGCGGTGTCGCACCCTAGTTTGCCTAACTACGTGGCGCTTACCTCGGGCTCCACTCAAGGAATTACCGATGACGGCGAACCGAGCGCGCACCCCCTATCAGTGCCGAGCATCTTCTCTGAATTGAGCGGTAATTGGACCTCGCTCGTGGAATCGATGCCGTCCAAGTGCGATCACGTCACGAGCGGTGAGTACGCCGCCCGACATAATCCGGCGGTGTACTACCAGGGGCTGTCGGCGACCTGTGCTCGAAACGACGTCCCGCTGACGTTACCCCTCGATCTCACGAAGGCGTTCACCTTCATCGTGCCCAATGTCTGTAACGACATGCACAGCTGTCCCGTGGCTACCGGCGACCAGTGGCTCCGTCGGATCGTGCCCCTCATTGTCGCCAGCTCTCAGTACCAGTCGCGATCATTGGCGTTGTTCATAACCTTTGACGAGAATGACGCGCAGTCGTCGAATCGCGTGCCAACGTGGGTGATTGCGCCGTCGGTACCGCGCGGCGTTCGAGTGGGTGTTCGATACTCCAACTACTCTCTGTTGCGCACGAGCGAGTCACTCTTGCACGTCCCACTCTTGGGTTTGGCGCGCGGCGCGGCTTCGATGGTGGGGCCATTTCACTTGTAAGCAACTCCACTGGACTGGTCGATTCGGCGTACGCCTGAGACGACGAAACAGGTCCACGAATTCGAACTCTCTTGGGGGCTCTTAGATGGGGCGCGCGTCTAGATAGTGGACCTCGAGCGGCCCAGCGAGAATTGGCTGCAAGAGCTCTATCATGCCGTTCTCCGTTCGCCACTTCATGTATCGCTCTTGGTGGCCCCGCGTGGCCCACTCCTCGACGAGCAGTACGTTGTCGGGCTTATCAGCGTCAACGAACGTTTCGACGGAGAGGCATCCGTCGAAGGCCCGGGTCTCAACCAGGGCGGCGGCCAATGCCTCGAGCAGGACCGCACCCATATCGGGCTGACACGGGAACAAGAGAGTCACTTTTTGCATATTCATTACCACCGATCGTGAAGGTCAATTAGGGCTCGCAGTTTTGATGACGATGCCAGTCCCAATGTTTAGCAGAACCTGTCGACGTCGCTTGAAGCCGTGGCCACGTCATCGGCGCCCTAGGCCCAAGGCTTCAAGACGCCGCCTAGACAACGGCGATGTTGGTCTTTTCCCACGTCAACAAGGTGTCGTTCACCTCGATGGGCCCCGTTCGGATATTCACGACGCCGTGAACCTCCAACGGCGCTATGCCTACGTCGACGAAGCCCAAGGAACGGTAGAGCCGCTGCACGTCAAGGTCTCGCGCGCTCACCGAAAGGCGGAGCGACCGCGCGCCACTCGCACTCGCCGCCGTCTCGGCCGCGGCCACCAATCTATGGGCGACGCCTCGTCGCCGATAGGTCGCTGAAACTTCGACGTCTTGGAGTTGAGGCGGATCGGTGCGCGTGAGATACGCGTGGCCGACCGGGCTCTCGTCAATCCAGGCCACCAAGTAAGCACCGTCGCCCTGATAGAGACGGGCTAAACCAAGGTGTCGCGTGACGGTGTCGATTTCGGAATCCTCGAGCCTGCGAATTTGAATTCGGCCGGCGGTTTCCACTCCTCCAGCATGTCACCGGGCAACCACGACGAGATCCTCTCCGACTTCAATCTCGAGGTGGCTAGGGCGCCAGATACGGTGCGACGTCTTTGGCCCACGTAAAGATCATGGGTGGCGGCGAAGCCGCGGGCAACTCGACGAGGTCGGTAAACGAACTCTGACCGTTATCAACGGCAAAACCAGTTCCCATCTCGCACTTCCGACACGACAATCCAACGCCGGGATCGTATTTCCCGTCGTACCCGAGAAGTTCGTCGCGGTGTCCCCAGCACGCGGGAGCTCGGGCTGAGGTGCACAGAACGTTAAAGGTAGTGGCGCGACTCCCGTTCCACCCGTCGTAGTACATCGATAGGAAGTCCGCCTCCAGGGTCATGAATCCGGTCGACCAAGTGCCGCCCATGCCGGGGGCCCGCTGCGCGTCAAGACCAATGGGGAATCCGGGCGCGGCCGAAGGGTCAGTCCCGCTTAGCGCGGCTTTCTGGGCGGTACGGTCCAGCACTCTGTTGATCCCGAGATAGGGAGGGAGTCCTCGCGCGGTGCGTTCCAGATCGGCCAGGACGAAGAGCTGTTCTCCGGCGGTCAACGTGTACCAGTTGGTGGGAAGCACCATCGGTTTGACGTTTTCTCTCTGGCGCGCGGCGTTGATTATTTGAAGCAGGTAGCTCGTACATGTCGGACTGTTGGTGTAAACGGGTAATGAGGCGGTTTGCGAGGACGCGCACGGATTCGCGCAACTCCAGCCGCCCGGGGCGCTCGTGCACTCCACCGTGGTTAGAAAGTCGGGGTGTGGGGTGAAATTGGCCTTGGGGTTGTTGAGGGGGATGAGGCCGGTGGCGGTGACCGGCGTTCCAGTGAAGCCCACGAGTAGGCACACGAGCAGTAGCGCGCTCAGAGCTTTGAATTTACGTCCTTCCACGTTGACATTCATGCCACTACGCCGCCTTGAATATCCATGTTCTCGATTCGCAACGATTTACGCGAATGAGATCGGTTAAGAGTTCGCTGTTTCCGGTTTCTCCGGGTCATGACCAGTATGACTACCCACCCCATAAAAAGGGGTGCGCCGAAACTTCTAGAGAATTCGGACTCTCGAATCTGCTCCTGATCAGGGTTTCTCAACCGGTAAGAAGAGTTCGAGGCCGATCGCGCCACGCCGTGCCAGTTCCAAGCTTTCAATCGTGGACCCCTCGACCCGCTGAATAGCGTGGCTCTAACAACGATCCCCAGGAGTACACCATGATTCTCGATCTCTTTCGTCTTGACGGCCAGGTCGCCGTCATCACCGGCGCCGGCCGGGGAATCGGCGCCGCGAGCGCCGTGGCGCTCGCCGAGTGCGGCGCCGACGTCGTCATCGCGGCACGGACCCAAAGTGACCTCGACCAGGTCAGCGAACTTGTCGCGTCGACGGGTCGGCGCGCGATCGTTGTGGTGGGCGACCTCAGTGACCTCGAAGTGACCCGCTCCCTCGCGGCGACGGCCCAGCGCGAGTTCGGTCGTCTCGACGTGGTGGTGAACAACGTGGGTGGCGCCATTCCGCTCCCCTTCTTCGACACTTCACCCGAGTACCTCGAGGAGGCCTTCCATTTCAATGTCACGACGGCCCACGCCCTCAACCTGGTGGCCGTGCCGCTAATGCTGGAGCACGGCGGCGGCGCCATTATCAACATCTCGTCGGTGATGGGTCGAGTCGCCGGTCGCGGTTACGCGGCCTACGGTGCCACCAAGGCCGCGCTCTCGCACTATACGAGATTGATCGCGAAGGATCTCGCGCCGCGCATTCGCGTCAACGCCATCGCCGCGGGCTCGACCGCGACCTCAGCGCTCGAAATCGTGACCACCACCCCCGAACTCAAGTCGATGATGGAAGAGCTCACGCCGCTGCATCGAATCGCCAGGCCCGAGGAGATCGCCGCCGGGGTCGTGTATCTCGCCTCGCCGGCCGGGGCATTTCTGACTGGCAAGGTGCTCGAAATCGACGGCGGCACCGACGTTCCGAGCCTCGACTTCGGCCTGCCCGACCTCTAAGGTCGCCGATGAGAATAGTCGCGCATCGACGTCGCTTTTGGATGCCGGAGCGTCGCCGCTTTCAGACCGTGTGTTTTGCCACTGGGGCCGTTCCAGGGAGGTAGTGGCGGACTACCGCGTTGACGTGACGTCCCACACATAATGCGAGCAATCGTGCAATCCGTAGATAGCCAGGGTCTCTACCGTGAAGTGACTCCCTTTGGAACGGGTGCCCGGTCGACTCCATTCGAATTTCCGGACCGAGTCAAACCGGTCGGCGTAGTTCTTGGCGGCGAGGAGAAGTTCTCGGCTCACGACGCCGGGGTCTTGGAGGTCGTAGCGATCAAGAACCGCCGAGGCGTCTTGGTCCCGGTTCTCAAACATGGGGTTGTCTTCGGCGAGCATTGCGGCAAGTCGTTGGTCAAAGATTCGGTACACGTCGCGCACGTGACAGGCGTATTCGAGGTCGGACCAGCGATCGTCGCTTGCGCGTACCCTCACGTCGTCACGTTTGAGAATTAGCGCCCACGCGACGGCGTTTTCTCTGATGGCGCTGGCGGTCAGCGACCTATGGAATTGCTCGGGATCAAAGCCACACTCCCCACAGGATCGTTCCAGAACCCAGGTCCAGTCCCTGGTATCGGGCACGATTGGCATGGGACAAACTTAACTTGCGCATTCTTCGTGCGGCAGAGTGTCAATACACCAGTTGCGTCGCGAGTTCCGGTGCGAGGTCTTGGATGGCGAAGGCGAGTTGACTACGACTTCTTCTTGGCGAAGTTGCCCAAGTGGGTGTTCTTGAAGTTGTCGTCGTATTTCAGACCATATCCGAGTAAGCGGTCCATTCCAATGTGGCCAATCCAGATGACGCCGACGGCGATTGGCAATATATGGTGCCACTCCCAGCCAATGAGGACAACCAGTGAGGGCAAGAAATAACTGTGACCGACGTTGTAGCTAAAGGCGCCAATCTTAGTGTCGCGAAGGTAGCCAATCATGAAGATGTCGGGCACGAACAACAAGACGGGGTAGATCCACCAGGGTTGATGCGTGGCTGCAAAGAGAAAGATGGAGGCGACGAAGATAACACCACCATCTAGTCGCAGCCAACGCCGAGGCTTGCCACTTACGTAAGTCGGTTCCATGTTTCAATCATTACAACTAACGGAGCGAACCCTCATACTCATGCGTCAATACTTGAGTTGGCTCCTCATCCCTTGACGTACGAGCAGTTTTCCGAGATCCTTTCATCGCGCACTCTATAGACATCGACGTCGCGAACATGCTTATCGGCCCACGTGTGGTGCCACAACTGGACCACTTGCTCGTTTCATGGGGACCCGCAATGAAATTGACGTACTTCCGAGGAAGTCCATAGTCAATACATTCGCCCCCGTGCTGA
>PKXH01000046.1 GCA_003133405.1 Acidimicrobiaceae bacterium
GAACTGCACAGCACTTGCGCCAAGGCGACGCGCTGACGTTGACCGCCGGAGAGCTCCGAGGGGTAGCGGGTCTCGAGCCCTTCGAGGTGAAGGCGAGAGAGCCAGTAACTCGCCAACTCGGGCGTCGCCGCTTTGGCGAAGAGAAGTTGCTGCCAGACCGTCAAGTGCGGAAAGAGGGAGAAACCTTGGGCGACGTAGCCGACGTGACGCTGCTCGGCCGGAACATTACGAAGCGACGTCTCGCCGCACCAAAACTCCCCGGGAGATTTGCCGTACAGGCCGGCGAGGCTGCGCAAGAGCGCCGACTTTCCCGAGCCCGAGGGCCCGAGCACGGCGACGTTATTCACCTGTGACGCGTGGGCGAGCGCCAGATGGAACGCGCCCAGACGGTAATCAATATCAAATCGCACCGGCGTCGGGGCTGCGTTCACCGGTGCGTGAGTCGTTGGTGGCGCCGGGGCGCCAATTGGTCGACGCGTCCAGCGAACGCGACTGATCAAGACCACCGCGACGGCGACCCCAATGGCGAGCGCGGTGGGGGCCAAGGTCGTGCGAAGCCCGACGCCACTGAATTGGTTGTAGGTGTAGATCGGTAGCGACGTCGGGTTGTACGCGAGGATGACGACGGCGCCGTATTCGCCAAAGGCGCGCAACCAAGACAGCAGCATGCCTGCGCGGATACCCGGCCCCGCGACCGGCACCGCGACGCGAAGAAAGCGCGAGACGTCTGAATGTCCGAGCGTCGAGGCCACGTCCAAGAGGCCTTGGTCCACGGCCGTGAACGCGGCGCGAGCGGCCACAATCAAAAAGGGCGAGGCGACGAAGGTCATCGCGATCACGATGCCGATCTTCGATTCGGTGAGTCGTTCACCAAAGAGTCGGCCCAAGAACGTATACGGACCGATGATGTAGATGAGCACGACGCCGCTCATCAGTGGCGGAAGCGCAAGGGGGATCTGGACGATGAGTCCAATAATCGAGGCCAGTCGGCTCTTCGAACGGGCCAACAGGTAGGCCAACGGGACGCCCAGCACCGTGATCAGCGCTAAGGAAATGGAGGCGCAACTTACTGACACCCAGAGGGCCGGAAAGAGCCCCGGCACGTGAAAGCCGCGATCGGAGGTTGAGAGAAAGCGAACGAAGAACGCCACCAACGGCACGGCCAAGTAAAGGACGATCAGCCCGCCTAAGATGGCCAGCGGACTTCGGGTCACATTTCGCGACATTACGGCAACGTAGTGGTCGTCGTTGTGGTTCTGGAGGCGGTTGAAATCGAAAAGACCTTCACTCGATGGAGCGGCGTGACGCCGTTGGCCTTAAGGATCGCCGACCCGCCCGTGCCCAAGAGGAATTTGACGAAGGCCTGGGCCGCCGCCACGTGGGGCGCATTCTTAAGGATCGCGACCGTGTACTCGGCCGCCAGGTCGGTACCGATGAGTGGCACGGTCTTTATGTGCGACGCGGCGGCCTCGACGGCGTAGAAGAATCCTCCGTCGAGTTGGCCCGCCTGTAACTCACCGACCAGGGCCGTCTCTTCAAAGATGTTCGACGATGACGAAGCCCGCGCCGCGAGGGCCGGCACGTCGTAACTCAGCGCCACGCCGGTCAAGGCATCGACCGCGAGGACGCCCTTGGGATCGGTCGCGGGATCCGTTCGACCGAGCAAGAAGCCCGTTCGATCCACCACGCGGTACCACGGCTGGGTCCTCAGCGCCTTGGCAAACCTCGAGGTGGGGTTGTATCCGAGTACGAGCGGCGAGGTAGCGAATTCGTCGTACGTCGCGACCCAATTTCCGTTGGCCGCTCCTTGGAGCGAGGTGTCGGCGGTGGGCGAGGCGCTGATGAAGACGTCGCCCACCACGGTGCCGCCGGAGATCTCGCTCGCCAGTGCCGACGATCCAGCGGAGATGCCGCTCACGGTGTAGCCCGTCGCTTTGAGGAAGGCGGGAGCGAGTTGTTGTTGCAGGAGATCGAGAAACGATCCGGCGTAGAGCACGTTGACGGTGCCGGAATGCTTCTTCGAGGTCGCCGCGTTCGAACGCGCAGTGCCAACGAACGTGCCCAACGTCGCCATCACGAGTAGGGCCGACGCCGTGACGATGATTGAGCGGCGTGCCCCCGACGCCGCGACGGTGCCGTCGTGCGTTTCAGGGGCCGTCAATGATGGGGTCATGGCGACTCCTGTTCCAACATTGCGGTAGTAATGAGATAAGTATCTGATATTTGCGGCATTCTACGCCGATTTATGCTGTAGTTACGCGGGAGTGAAACTCTTCGTCGGGCGCGAGGTCCGGCCCGGGGCGAAAAAGTGCTCCCAAACTAGGGTGGGGAGCGTGAATTTGGCGCCGAATCTCGATTGGGTGTTCGTCTCCTCGTCCCCACTCTCAGCGGACGAACTGTGCAAATGGGCCACGCGTCCAAACTGTGGAGCGGTCGTGACGTTCTGTGGAACCGTGCGGAATACCTCCACCACCGGACACGACATCACCTCGTTGGAGTACGAGACCGACGTCGCGCTCGCCGAGGCTCGCCTCGCCGAGGTCGTGGGCGAAGCGAGGTCGCGCTGGGGCGAAATTGGAGCGGTCGCCGTGCATCACCGAATTGGCACGGTGGAACTGGGCGAGATCACCGTGGTCGTGGCGGTCTCCTCGCCGCATCGTCAAGACGCCTTCGAGGCGGCCAAGTACCTCATCGACACGGTGAAGAACTGCGTGCCCATGTGGAAGCGAGAGGTGTGGGAAGGCGGGTCGGCGTGGAGCGAGGAAGCGCACGACATCGTAAGTGTGCGGAAACGATGATCGTCGAAGTACCGATGGTCGACCTTAAGGGACTTCCGTGATCGCTCTTGATGAGGCGAAGCGTTTCGTCCTCGAGTCCCTCGCGACTCCGTCACCCGAGATGTTGGCGCTCGATGACCTGCTCGGATGCGTGGCCGGAGAGGAGGTGTTCGCCAAAGAATCGGTACCGGGCTTTTCGAACTCGTCGATGGACGGCTTCGCGCTGAGATCCCTCGATACCCTCTCGGGGTCGGCCACCTTACGGATAATTGGCGCGGTGTTCGCCGGCGACGGGAGTTCGCCGCACGTAGGTCCCGGCGAAGCCACGCGCATCATGACCGGCGCGCCGCTGCCCGAGGGCGCGGACTGTGTCTGCATGAAAGAAGAGGCGATATTGGACCCGTCGGGTGAGTCGGTGCGGATCGGACGGAGTTTTTCTGCGGGTGAGTTTGTTCGCGTACCTGGTGACGACGTAAAAGTCGGACAGGTGCTCGTGGTGGCGGGCGACGAATTGAGCCCGGCCACGCTCGGCGTGTTGGCCGGTCAGGGCATTGCGTCACTGCGGGCGTACCGGCGACCCCGTGTTGGCGTGCTGTCAACGGGCAACGAACTCGCTCGCTCCCTCGGTCCACTCGGCGCGGGTGAGATTCGTGACGTGAATCGGCCCCTGTTGCTGGCTCTCGTGAAGGAGTCGGGTTGGGTGCCCGTGGACCTAGGAATCGTGCACGACGACTACGCGTCGATCAAACAGCGATTGAGTGACGGCGTGGACGACTGCGACGCCGTCGTCTCGACGGGCGGGGTGAGCGTGGGGGACCTCGATCACGTGAAGACGGTCATTGGCGAACTCGGCGGTACGAGCGCTCGATCGATGCAGGTGGCCATCAAGCCCGGCAAGCCCTTCGCTTTCGGGGTGGCGGGCGTACGGCGCGTGCCGGTGTTCGGCCTGCCGGGCAATCCGGTGTCGACGCGGGTCAGTTTCGAGTTATTTGTGCGCCCCTCGCTTCGCCTGCTCGCTGGTCATCGCGTCCTCGAACGCCCGATAATGAACATGGTGCTCGACTCGGCGCTCCCGAGAAAGAAGGATGGCAAGATCCATCTCGTGCACGTCGTCGCGCGGGTTCACGACGACGGCGTCGTGCACGCCGAACGGGCCATACGACACGGCTCGCACCTCTTGAGTGCCGTCGCCGAAGCGAACGCCCTGGCAATCGTGCCCGAGGGCGACGGTCTCGCGGCGGGCGACGTGGTGCGCGCCATGATCCTCGACGCTGACCAATTGAGCGCCAGCACGACGTGACTCGCGTTCTTCTCTTAGGTCCGGCCCGCGAAGCGGCCGGCGTCGCCCAGGATGAGTTTGACGGCGACACGGTGGGGGAGATACTGCACAGTGCGGTCGACCGTTACGGCGCGGACTTTGAACGGGTGCTGGCCGTCAGCCAGATTTGGGTGAACGGTAACCCAGCAGAACTCACCGACCTGGTCGGACCCTACGACGAGATCGCGGTGCTGCCACCAATCTCTGGGGGATGATGATGGCCGACCTCTCCGTGCAAAGTGGCAAGGGCGTGGTCCAACAACTCCAGGATTGACTCAAGGCACTCGAGGGCGCCAGTCGGCGAACCGGGCGTGTTCACGATCAACGTTTGGCCCAAGGTGCCCGAGCGTCCCCTCGAGAGCGGTCCGAGTGGGTGGGTGGCGCGCATGACTTCACCAAAGCCCGGGGCCTCTCGATCGAGCACTTGCAAGGTCGCCTCCGGTGTCAAGTCACGGGCGGAGAACCCCGTACCGCCGGTCGTGATAACCAGACCCGCGAAGCCCTGGGAAAGCTCGCGCAGCGCCGAGGCGACCGAATCGATCCCGTCGGGTACGACTCGCCGTTCGCTCACCTGGTAGCCGGCCTTTTCGAGCCGCGCGGCGAGCCTTGGACCGGATTCATCCGCCTGCTCTCCCGCGGCGACCGAGTCCGAGACGGTCAGAATCTTGGCAACCAGGGTCACCTCCGTAGCGTAGAGGCTGAGGTTTGTCCTTAGGCAAGATCTCACCTCGTCCACTGCACTCGGTGTCGGCACGGGTGAGACGAAACGAGACACCCAAGCCTCTAATGTGCTTCTATGAGCACCCCAATTCCCCCCTCAACCCTCCCGACAACCTTGGGCAGCCTGCGCGCGTCGGGCTATGAGTCACGTTCGGTCCGAGAAGAGATCCGCCGCAACTTAGAGAGCCGCCTGGCCGAGGGGATCCCCCTCACGTCGTCGGTCCTGGGCTTCGAGGACACGGTCCTGCCCCAACTCGAGACGGCCCTGTTGGCCGGACACGACATCATCTTGCTGGGCGAGCGAGGCCAGGCCAAGTCGCGCATTATCCGATCGCTCGTGGAGCTGCTCGACGAGTGGCTGCCAATCGTGGCCGGCTCGGACGTGCGCGACGATCCCTTCAGCCCCATCTCGGCCTTCGCGATCGACCTCGTGCGGGCCCGAGGCGACAAGACGCCAGTGAGCTGGGTCCACCGCAGTCGGCGCTTCGCCGAGAAGTTGGCCTCGCCCGACACGTCCATGGCCGACCTCATCGGCGAGGTGGATCCCATCAAAGTGGCCGGCGGGCTCTACCTCGACGATCCCAAGGCGCTCAGCTACGGCCTGGTGCCCAAGTCCAACCGGGGGATCTTTGCCATCAACGAGTTGCCGGACCTGTCGGAGCGAATCCAAGTGGGGCTGCTCAACGTGCTCGAAGAGCGCGACGTGCAGATCCGAGGTCACCTAGTACGTCTCGAACTCGACGTGATGGTGGTCGCCACGGCCAACCCCGAGGACTACACCAATCGAGGACGTCTGATCACGCCGCTCAAGGATCGTTTCGGCTCGCAGATCCGCACCCACTACCCCTTCGAGGTGACGACTGAGATCGCCATCATGCACCAAGAGGCGAAACTGCCAACCTCGCCGGTGCCGATTGCGGTGCCGTGGTTCATTGACGACATCGTCGCACGCGTGAGTCACGTCGCGAGGCGTAGCCACGTCATCAGCCAGAGCTCGGGAGTGTCGGTGCGCCTCTCGATCGCGAACTACGAGACGGTGGTGGCCAACGCGCTGCGGCGCACGTTGCGCACGCACGACGACATGGTCGTGCCGCGCGTGAGCGACCTGAGCGCGATGGTCCAGTCCACCCAGGGCAAGATCGAGTTCGACACCATGGACGACACCGACACCGATCAGGTCATCGCGGCGTTGGTCTCGCTCGCCATTCGCCAGTGTTTTAGCGAACACGTCCTCTTAGAGGAGGCGCCCGAGATCGTCGAGGCCTTCAACGCCGAGGTCATCGTGCACACCGGGGACGACTTGCCCGACGGGGACTACCTGGTGGTGCTGGCCGCCATGCCGGCGCTCGAAATACCGGTCGAGCGCGTCGCTGGACCGGGCGCCAGTGACGGTGAGAAGGCCGCGGCCGTGGAGTTCATCCTCGAAGGTCTCTACCTCACCAAGCGTCTGGCGAAGGACGCCTCGGGGGCCCGGGCGCTCTATCGCTCGAGGAATCGTTAGTGCCCGTTCGCTACGGGTTCCGTCGCTTTGGCGAGGGTGACGACTTCGACGATCTCGACGTCGAAGAGATGCTGGCATTGTTGGCCGATGACTTCATGGAGAACGGCGACCTAGAAGAAGCGATGGACCGACTGTTGCGAGAAGGGTTCACGACGGACAGTGGTGAACGTGTCGAAGGGCTTCGAGAGATCTTGGAACGTACGCGCCAAAAGCGCCGCGAGCTCGAACAGCAGGCCGACCCCGACGGTGAGATGCAGCGCTACCGCGAGTGGCTCGAGGACATTGAAGCGATCGAATCGAACGAACTCGAGGAGTTGTTGAGCGAGGCCGAGGCCTCAAACGACCAGCGCCGTCAAGAAGTGACGCGCGATCTGGTGGATCAGAAGAAGATGCAACGCGATCTCATGAGCGACCGGCTCGGGGATCGGCTCGGTGAGTACCGTGACTACGAGTTCGTCTCCTCGAAGGCCCGCGAAGAGTTCGAAGAACTGTTGAGTGAACTCGAGCGCGACGTGCTCGACACCTACTTTGAGACCAGCAAGGAGTTCATGGGCCGTCCGGACCCCGAGGAGCTCGAGCGCATGCGCGACATGATGGACGCGCTCTCGACGATGATCGAACAGGATCGCCGGGGCGAGGAGCTCGATCCCACCTTCGACTCGTTCATGGAGAAGTTCGGCGACTACTTTCCCGGCGCGGAGAAGCTCGAAGACGTGATTCGCGCCATGGCCGAACGCGCGGCCGCGGCCGAGGCGATGTTCAACTCACTCTCGTCAGCACAACAGGGCGAACTGCGCGCGCTGTTCGATCAGATGATGCAGAACATGGAGCTGAATTTCTCGTTAAATCGATTGGTCTCCAATCTGCGCCAGGCCACGCCCGACCTCGATTGGAACCGGGCGCACCGGATGCGCGGCCAAGACGGCTCGCCCTTCGCCCAGGCCGCCTCGGTCGCCGAGCAGTTGGGTCAGCTCAAGGGACTCGAGGAGTTTCTCGGTCAGAGCCACGCGGCCCAGGGCCTGCCGGAAGTGGACGTGGAGGCCATCCGACGCAACCTCGGTGACGACGCCGCGCGCCACGTCCAACGTCTCCAAAAGGCCCTCCAAGGCTTGAAGGATCAAGGCTTCATCGATCGCCAGGGCAGTCGGCTCCAACTGAGCGCCAAGGGGATTCGAAAGATCGGTCAACTGGCCCTGAAGGACATCTTCCAGAAGCTCCGTGACTCGCCCCCGATGGGCGGACACCGGGTGGCGGCGTTGGCGCGTGGGGGTGACCGCGAAGAGACGGCCAAGCCCTGGGAGCCGGGCGAGGCCTTCTCATTGCATCTGCCCAAGACGCTCCGCAACGCACTGTTACGCCAGGGACCGGGTACGCCGATCCGTCTGCACCCCGACGACTTCGAAGTCGAAGAGTACGAAGCCACGCGCCGCTCCGCGACGGTCATCGCCATCGACCTCTCACTCTCAATGGCCATGCGCGGCAATCTCGTGCCGGCCAAGAAGATGGTGCTCGCGCTCACCCACCTGATCCGCTCGCAGTACCCGCGCGACTTCGTGGCGGTGGTGGGATTCGGTGAGCGGGCCCAGGAGTTGAAGATCGACGACGTGCCGGCGATCACGATCGACTACAACTACGGCACGAACCTCCAACACGCCCTGGCGCTCAGTCGCCACCTGTTGCGCAACGAACGCGGCGAGCGCCAGGTGATCGTGGTGACCGACGGCGAACCGACGGCGCACCTCACGGCGTCGGGCGAGCCCTTCTTCGCCTGGCCGCCGGTGCGTGAAACGCTCGATCGGACCATGGCCGAGGTGCTGCGCTGCACCAACGCGGGCGTGACCATCAACACCTTTGCCCTCGACATCGAACGCAGCCAGTTCCCCTTTGTCGAACAGATCGCCCGGGTCAACGGGGGACGGCTGTTCTACACCGACGTGTCCGACCTTGGGGTGTACGCCCTCGACGATTTCGTGAAACACCGTCGCGCGAGTTAGGTCAAACAACCGTTGATCAGGTAGTTCGAAAATTACATTTGCAATTTATCCAAAACCCCGCAACAATGACACAGTTGTAATTACAACGGTGGCAGTCGCCGTTGAGGGGGAGGATCACCACGTGGAAATCGTCGAACTCTTAAGCGGCATGGAAGATCGGGGCTGGCAGACGCGAGCGAACTGCATGGGCGTGGACCCCGACCTCTTCTTTCCCGAGCGGGGAGCGTCGACGCGCGAGGCCAAGGAGGTCTGCCGGGGCTGCGTGGTGCGCGAGGACTGCCTCGAGTACGCCCTCGACAACGGCGAGAAGTTCGGCATCTGGGGCGGGATGAGTGAGCGCGAGCGGCGCCGCCTACGCCGGGCCCGCGCCATCGAACGTCGCTCCCAGGTTGGCTAACGAGCTAGGCCAGGCGAGCTTCGATGGTGTTGTCGAGGCTAAGTCCCAGCTGTTCCCAGCGAGCGTGGTCGGTTTCGGTCACCACCGCTTCGGGGACAAGTCCCACCAGTTCACAACGCTCGATCTCACCGCCCGTGAGTAAATTCTTCACCTGGTCGTAGACCGTCGCCGGGCCCACGTTGTAGGGCTCAACCAGGTTGCAGCTGATCTGGACGAACTCTTTGATCGGAAAGGCCAGCGCGCGCACCTCCCGGGAACGTACGGCCTTGGCTACGCGCTTGCCCTCCTCGAGGGAGATGTCGCGCACCCATATATTCCAGGCCACCAGCACGCCTCTGGCGCCCACCGCGCTCGCGCCGAGCTCGGGGCTCGCGCTGGGCGGGCCAAAGTCCGGCGCCAGCTCCTTGAAGGCGTATTTGCGCACCTCGGGCAGCGTGCGAATCGAGCCGTTTCGCAGTGCGCCGTAGAGGAAGACCGGAATCTCCATTTCTTGGCCCATCCACGCCGCGGTCTCGTTGCGTAGCCCAAGGGCTTCGTTCGCTCGCCAGTCGTCGAGCGCCACGTAGGGCACCACGTCCACCACGCCCAGGCGCGGGTGCACGCCCCATTGGCCCCGAAGGTCGATTCGCGTCAACGCCGCTTCGATGAGGGCGTGCACGTCGTCACGCAGCTCGTCGCGACGGTTGATCAGCGTGAAGACGCTACGCGCGTGGGCGGCGTCGGCGTGGCGGTCCCTCAGCGACGGGCCGGCGGCCTGGCTGAGTTCATCGAGAACGTCGAGGCGCCAACCCTCCGAGATGTTGACGACACACTCAAACAAGGTGTTGCTTAGTTGACGTCGCGGTAGATCAGGCGCAGGCGACGGCGCTCGCGCAGCAAGCGGCGCCGTTCGCGCTCGCTCTTGCCGCCCCACACGCCGTGGTCGATGTGATTATCGAGCGCGTACACGAGGCACTTGCCCGCGACCGGGCACTCGGCGCAGATGCGCTGGGCGACGATGACGCCCATCCCGTCACGGGGAAAGAAGGTCTCGGGTGAGTACTCGCGACACAGTCCATCGGCCATCCACTCTGTACCCATAACCACCTCCCCCTCCACTTCTACTCTCACAGTAGCGACTCTGTCGGTCACTCCTCGTTACGTTTAATTAATGTCCGCTGCAACCGGTTCCCACTTAGAACCGCCTTAGAGATGCTCGCCCGCGGACCAGTAGAATGACCAAAGTACACGCTTTTCTAAGGAGTCTTGTGAGCCAGGTCCCGACCATTGAAGTCACCGAGGTCGTCGATCCGGTCGGCCACGTCCAGGTCATCTACCTCGGTCCGGTGGCCCCGCACTGGGAGTGCCGGATGGTCTTTGGCGACGAGGAGCAGATTCAGGCCTTCGT
The DNA here is from genome assembly GCA_003133405.1 of Acidimicrobiaceae bacterium. Lineage (GTDB taxonomy): Bacteria > Actinomycetota > Acidimicrobiia > Acidimicrobiales > RAAP-2 > RAAP-2. Next base: position 10,095 of record PKXH01000046.1, read on the forward strand.
GGACCGGGTGGACGCGCGACTGCGGTTTTTGCCGCCCCACGACCCGCAGTTTCGCCGCAACCGCGAGCGCGTCAACCGCGACGCCGAGCGCGAGAACCTGCTCGTGGAGTGGAACCTCGGCTACGACGAAGAGTCTTAAGCCAGCGGCGAGTTCGTCACCCGTTCGTACCAGGCGGCGGGATCGAGGAGTTCGCTCGCACTCGGCAGGCCGTCCACGCGCAGCAGGGCGCCAAAGACACTGAGTGAGTGCTCGGCGACGAGCGTCGCGACGAAAACCGTCGCCGCGTCGTGGTGCGGCCCCTGGGTCGCAATGCCAAAGAGCGCCGCGGCCGCGTCCTCGCCGCGCGCGTCACTTCGACGGTGGCGCGCGTAGGCCTCGACGAGCGCCGGGCGGGGCCCGAGCAGCGTCTCGGTGATCTCCTTGGCGGCGGCGCCGAAGAAGGCGAGTAGCACGCTGGTGGCGGCGTTGATGGCCCGGGTGGCGTCGCTCTCTTCGGGCACGGGAATGCCGTCGAGCAGCGACGCGGGGTCGTTCATCATCTCGTTGATGTCGCCGCTCTCCATCAGCGTCTGCAGATGGCCCATCAGGTCGCCCTGGACGGCCTTGGCTTCGTTGACCGTGTCGATGAGCAGCGCGCGCAGCGCGTCGCCGGTGCCCGGCTGGGTTAAGACCAGTGAGGCCACGAACTCTTGTGCGAGCGCGAAGACGTAGACCTCGTCGCGCTCGAGCGACCACTCGCTGGCGAACGTGGCCAAGTTATTGACCACGAGCAGTCGCTGTTCGTCGACTCGCGGCAGCGGCAGCACCGCGAGGCTCCAGGCGCGCGCCGAGAAGTGTCCCGCCACCGAGCCCATCTGAAAGCCCGTGAAGAGTGGACCGATCGTCGAGGCGATCTGGGCCATGAGTTGAGCGCTGGCCAGGTCGAGGTCGTCGTTGGGGGGCGGTGACGTGGCGACCAGTGGCGCCATCAAGGGACGCCACTGTTCGAGCGCCGCGGTGGTCAACGTCGAGCGATTGGCGGCCACGATGGTGGGCTCGCGCGCGACGCCAAAGAGGGCGTCGACGTGTCGAGCGACCAAGGGAGCCAGCTCTTCGAGCCGTTGGCGCTCGACGGGCTGGGGGTTGGGATCACCGTCGTCACCTCGAGCGATGTTGAGCGCGAGCTGCGAGGCGGTGGTGTACCAGGCGTCGGGACCTTGCTGGCTCAACATCGAAAAGATGTCGCCGAACATGTCGCCCAAGGGATTGGTGCTCACGACACCAACTTAGAGGGACATCCGAGCGTCACGCTCGCGTGGTGCACGGTGGTCTTCCAGGCAAAGGTCAGACTCGCCGAGGTGTAGGCCGGCGTGAGGTACAACGTCGAGACCAACTGGTCCCAGGTATCGAGTTGCGCGCCGTCCCAGCCGGTGATGACGTCGCCGACGACGACGTTGGCGTGCGCGGCGGCGCTGTAGGGCACCACGTGGGTGACCAGCACGCCGCCTCCTTGTTCGTCCTTGCCCGTGATGCCCAGCTCCGCGTGGCACCCCCGTCCGGTCGCGACCACCTCGGCGACCTGGGCGACGAAGCGCGCGGCGTACCACTGGTGGCGCGAGGAAAGTACGGCGACGACGTTGCCCTTCGCGTCGACGGCGATGGCGTCGAGGTAGCTACTGAGACTGGTGTCGGACTTGGTGGCGAGGTAACGCACGACGCCCTGCGCGTTGTTCGAGGGATCGCCCAGGGTCGTCATCGACCAGCCGTATTCGGGCGTCAAGGAGTTGGGCGCCAGTATGGGCGCCACGGCAATCACCGAGGTGCTCGAGGGCATGGGGTCGAGTTTCAACGCGGGCACGGGCACGCTTAGGTGCACGATGGAAAAGCCCATCACGCTGTCTCGCCCGACGAGCGTGACGGGAAAGTCGACTTTGCTTGCGGTCGATCCGGCGATGAGCGCGTTGACCGGGATGGCGGCGGTGGTCACCGCCAGGTTGTTCGGCAGTACGAGCGCGGCCACGTGAATGACGTCACCGGGCACCGTGATCGAGAGTTCGACGGTATGGGCGGCGGCGACTCGACTCGACGCCGGCAACGCGCTTAGAGTCGTGGCCAAGTGCGCGGGCAAATCGCCGTTGGGCGTGCTGGCACCGCGATTCACTATCAGCACGACCCCCCCAATGACCAAGAGGACAGCCATCAGGCTCGCGATGACTCGCGGGCTCAGGGACCGCGTCCGAACGCTGGTCGTGGTCGCCAGTGCTTCGAAGCTCGGCAGCTCGCTCGGATGCACCCAGGGACGGCTCTCGACCGGCGGTCTCGCGCGACGACGAGGTCGCCGCCATCTCCGAAATTCCCGTTCAGTCACGAAGTAAAGGCTAGTAACGAAAGGGTTCTCATTGCCGTCGCCCTAACATCGCTAGTCATGGCTCTGGACGTCGCGCTCGACATTGGTACCTCGCACACGCGCCTGGCGACGGCGCAGCGTGGCGTGTTGTTCGACGAACCGACCATGGTGGCCATTGATACCAACACCGGGACCGTCGTGGAAGTCGGACACGGCGCGCTCGAACTGGTCGGGCGTACGTCGAGACACGTGGTCGTGTTCCGACCCTTCGCGCAAGGCGCCACCGTCGACTTCGACGTGACCGCGCGCCTGATCGCCGTGCTCTTCGAGCGCGCGGGGGTATCAAAACTCAGTCGGGCCCGCGTGGTGATGAGCGTGCCGTCACTGGCGACCGCGATTGAACGGCGCGCACTTCGTCAAGCCGCCATTCAAGCCGGCGCGCGCGAGGTGAGCTTGGTTGAGGCGCCCCTCGCCGCGGCGATTGGACTGGGCCTGCCCGTGCAAGATCCTGTCGGTTCGGCCGTGACGCTCCTCGGGGCGGGCGCGTCGGAAGCGGCCATTATTTCCTTGGGCGGCATCGTCACCGGCGGCGCGCGTCGCCTCGGTGGCAACGACGTCGACGCGGCCATCGCGACGTTGCTACGAATCAATTTGGGCGTGGTGGTCGCGCCGGCGACCGTCGAGATGCTCAAGTGCACCTTGGCGTCGGCCATGGGTCGAACCGCGGGCCTGGCAGAAGTCGTCTTGGCTCGAAGTGTTGATCGAGGTGAGTTGGTGCAAGTCGAAGTGAGCGCCGAGTTGGTGAACGCCGCCGTTCGCGACGTGCTCAACTCGACGATTCGCATGATTCAAGAGTGTCTTGGGGACACGGCGCCGGACCTCTCTCAAGATGTCAGCGCGAGGGGCATGACCCTGGTCGGCGGTCACGCCAATTTGCGCGATGTCGACGAGCTAGTGGCGAACAGTTCCGGGGTCGAGGTCAACGTCGCGAGTCAGGCCGACCTGGTTGTCATTCACGGCCTGACGGCCTGTCTCGAGGAGATGGCCTCTCTGCACGCCCTCTTTCGAAGCGCCGACCGCTAACGCTCGGTGTTGCGAAGTTGGGTCACGGCGGAGCGCACCTGCCAGTCCCGATCGTCGCCCGCTTGATCGAGTGCGGTCTCGACGTCGGGACCCTCAAAGTTTGACAGGGCCACGATGGCGCGTCGACGTACCGCCGGCTTGTCCTTCAACGCGTTGATGATCGTCGCCCGGGCGCGATCGTCACCAATCGCGCCCAGGGCCGCCACCGCGGACTCTCGACAGCGAGCGTCGTCGTGGTTCGTGGCGACGTCGCAGAGTTCGTCGACCGCGTTGGCCCAGAGATGTTCTCCCAGGGCAAAGGCCGCCCCCTCAACCACGAGGTCGTCGCTATCTCGCAACCGTCGTACGACCTCATCGAGCACGGCGTCGTCCTCGAGCGGCGCGTGCGCGAACTGTTGAAGGGCTTCGCGTCGGATCTCGACGTGCTCGTCGCTGAGCGCGCGCAGCCACAGATCCGCGTCCACGAGCGATTGACGTACGAGACCGCGCAGGGCCAGCACGCGATGACGAACATTCGGAGAATCGAAGTGCGCCGCCAAGAGCGCCGGTCCGTTTTCGCCCAAGCCGTAACTCGCGCGCAGGAGTTCATTCTCCAAGGGTTCTACTAGCGTTGCGTCATCACCTGGCACGAACCTATTCCACCACCAAAATCGAACGGGCGACGATTCTGGGCCGTTCTCGCGACGGTCGCCATCATCAGCGCTGTCGTACTCGCCCTTCAATCGTGGAACATCTCGGAATACGCACTCACCCCGGGCGACGCGACGCCGGTGGCGCCACTGGTGAAGATCAATGGTGTCGCCACGAATCCCCATCCGGACAAGATCATGCTGGCCGACGTCTACCTTCAGTCGCTGACGGCCTGGCAGTGGCTGACCATGCACTTCCAATCACACGTGCAGTTCGTTCCCGCCAGCGACCTCGTGGATCCGGGCATTCCCAGTGACGAACTCGGCGCGCAGGGTTTCCTCGAAATGCGTGACGCCAAGCAGTCCGCGGAGGTGACGGCCTATCGCGCGTTGGGTTGGAGCGTGCCCGCCACGCCCACGGGCGCGATCGTGAACGGGGTGGTGTCGCCCTCGCCGGCCCGCTCGGGGGGTGTGCACGTCGGAGACGAGATTGTGGCAGTCAACGGCACGTCGGTGCATTCGACGTGCCAACTCATTGGCGATGTCCACGATCTCGCGCCGGGGACGAGAGTTCGACTGGAAATTAGGCGCGTGAAGATCTCCAACTCTGGGACATTGTCGTGGCGTGCGCCGGTGGCCCTGAGCCTGCGCACCGCCAACGTGCCCGGTGGCGTCGGCGCGTCGGGTTGCGCGGGAATAAAGGCTCGCGCTCGATCGTGGCTGGGCGTGTCGGGTGAAGACGGGTTCACTTATCGTCTGCCCGGAAGCGTAAGCATCGATACCGCCGATATCGGCGGACCTTCGGCGGGACTGGCGATGACGTTGTCGCTGATCAACGTTCTCAGTGGCGGATCGCTGACCGGGCATTACGTCGTCGCGGCCACCGGCACCATTGACGTGAAGGGTGACGTGGGCGACGTGGGCGGTGTGGCGGAAAAGACGGTCGCGGTGCAACACGCGGGCGCGTCATATTTCATCGTGCCCCAAGTGGAGGTGTCCACGGCGCGGGCCGCGGCCTCACCGGGACTCAAGATCCTTGGCATGACGACACTGGCTCAAGCGCTGCGCGACCTTCGAAGCCTCGGCGGGGTAGCGCCCCAGCCCCTCACCGCGCCCTCGTAAGTCCAGTTCTTGGCGCGTTACGCCGTAGTCTGTAAGGAATGGACGACCGGCGATCTCTCTCTTCGACGCGCCAGTCGTCGTCCGAGATCGCTCGNNGAAGCCCAGCGTCGTGCCGCGAACCCCACCTTGGACGAGGCGACCTTGGCGAGCGCGCTGGGCTCCCAGAGTGCCGCCATCTTGCGCTCGGCGCACGAAGAGGCCGGTCGCGTTACCGCCGAAGCGCAAGAACGCAGTGCGCAAGTCTTCACCGAGAGTCAACAGCGCAGCGCCGGACACCTCATTGAAGCCCAGGAGCGCGCGACGGCGTTGATCACCGAGGCCGAGAACACGGCCTTGCAGATCGATCACGAGGCGCGCTTAGCCGCCGAGCGGTTGATCGACTCGGCCAAGGTCAATGGCGAGGCGCTGATCGATCGCGCGAGAGAGCAGGGTCGCGCCATTGTGGATCAGTCAAACGAGGCACGTCGCACGGTGCTGAACGACCTCGCCGTCAAGCGCAAGGCGCTGCAACTTCAGATCGAACAGCTGCGCGCGGCGCGCGACACGTTGGGCTCGTTTGTCTCATCGGTGCGCCAACAGGTGGACGACGTCGTGGTGGGCATTGACGGATCCGACGAAGCGGCGCGCGCCGCCGCCCTCGAGGCGCTGCGACAACACTCCAACGCGCCCGAACCAAGCGAGGAGGAGTTGCTCGCCGGCACGCCCCTGCGCGAAATTCCCGAGAGCGCGCCCGATGCGCGGCCCGACGCGTCGCCCGATCCCGACGCGCCGAAGTCACGAGCCCGTCGTGCCACCAAAGGTGCCGCGCCGGTGTCGGAGTCGCTGCTCGAAGACGACCCTTCGGG
>PKXH01000016.1 GCA_003133405.1 Acidimicrobiaceae bacterium
CAAACTCATCGATGAGTGAGAGTTTCACCGGGCTAATCCGACGACCAATCTCTCGCATCAGCACCGGATTACGAGTGCCCCCTCCCGACGCGAAGAGCTCGACGACCCCGAGTTGGGAGACCGCGTTGGCGACCGTTTCGGCCGTGAGCGCGGTGAGGGTCGCCACGAGATCGTCGGGCGCGATCTGACGCGATCCCAGACGCTCCTTTAAGTAGTCCAGGTGAAAGTGTTCCTTCCCGGTGGACTTTGGCGTCGGCAAGCGGTAGTACGGGTCCGCGAGCAGTACGGCCAGCAACTCACCATCGGCTCTGCCTTGGGCGGCGCGACGTCCGTCCACGTCGAAGGTCTCCTTACCTTCGCTCAGCCAGGACACCGCGGCGTCGATCAAGGCGTTCGAGGGACCGATGTCGAACGCAATCGGATCGTTCGTCGGACTCACGACGGTGATGTTGGCGATACCACCCAGGTTGAGGGCACCTCGAACGATCGAGGGAGTGCGACCCAGCAGCAGCACGTCGAGCAGACTGGCCAAGGGTGCGCCGTGCCCCCCGGCGGCGACGTCACGGCTACGTACGTCAAAGACGACCGTGGCGCCGGTGCGCTCAGCGATCCACGCGCCTTGACCGAGCTGCAGCGTTCCCAGGGCCTGTCCCCCGTTGACCCAGTGAAAGACGGTCTGACCGTGCGAGCACACGACGTCGGGCGTGCCGGCAAAATACTGCTCACCCAGCTGCGCCGCCACGTCGGCAAAACTCTGACCGATAGAAGTGTCGAGTTGACACAACTGTTCGACGGTCGTCGATCCAGGGGGCAACACGGCCTCAATGTCGTGACGCAACGCGGGTGCGTAGGCCACGGACACGTGCCCGAGAAGTTCGGCCATTATTAAGCGATCCTGTAACGACAGATTCATCGCCACGGCCTCAATGGCATCGAACGACGTTCCAGAAATCATCCCGATCACTCGCATCTTGTTCTCACGTCCTTGTCCTCGACCGGGGATCGGCCGCGTCGCGCAATCCGTCACCCAAGAAATTGAATCCAATGACCGTCACGACGATGATGAGTGATGGTCCCACCAACGTCCACCAGTACGTTCCGGCCAGACTGCTCGATTGACTCACCATTTCACCGAGTGACTCGAGCGGCGGCGGCGGACCGAGCCCGAGGTAACTCAACCCGGCTTCGGCCACAATGGCCCAGGCGAGGGCCAGGCTCGTCTGCACGGCGATCACGCCGGCCACGTTTGGCAGTATGTGGTGAAAGAGCAGTCTCGAGCGAGAAAAGCCAAGGACGCGACCCGCCCTCACAAAGTCCGCTTCTCGCAGGGCCAGCACGGGGTTTCTCACCACGCGCACGTAGATCGGAATCCAGCCCACGCCAATGGCGATCGAACTGTCCACGATGCCGGTCCCCAGAGCCGTCACGATGGCCAAGGCAAAGAGTATGGCGGGGATGGCAAACATCATGTCGGTGAAGCGCATGATCAAAGCTGCGGGCCACCGGCCGAGATAGCCCGCCACGATTCCCCCGAGCGATCCGATCGCTCCGGCAATGAGTACCGAGAGTCCGGCAATCTCCAGGGAGACGCCAAGACCTTGCAGCGTCCCCGAAAAGACGTCTCGTCCGAATTGATCCGTGCCAAAGATGTGTAAGAACGACACTCCCTTCAAGACCGCCTGGGGATTTTGTACGTCGGGGCCGTACGGCGTAATACCCAGCGCACCGCAAAGTGCCCCAATCAAGGTCAACGCGACGATCACCAGGCCGATTCGCCCATTGCGGCTGCTCCAAATGGCGCCGATCCAGCCCACGTGCTTGGTCCCCACTTCGGCGGGGTCGGTATTAACGGCCTCAGCGACGGAGATTAACTCGGGGCCTTGGGTCATCGTTCTCTCATGCGAGGGTCAATCAACGTGTAGAAGAGGTCAACCAAAATGTTGACGATCACAAAGCCGGCGGCGAAGATCAACGTCACGCTCTGCACTACCGGAAAATCGCGATTATTGATCGACGAGATCAGAAGTCGGCCCATGCCGGGCAAAATGAAGACCTGCTCAACGATCACGGTGCCCCCAAGGAGGTAACCCAGTTGGATTCCCGACATCGTGACCACGGCCGTCAGTGAGTTCAAGAAGAGGTGGCGCCACACGAACGCTCGGCGCGAGACGCCCTTACCCAGCGCCGTTCGAGCAAAGTTCAAATTGCTGATCTCCAAAACAGCCCCGCGAGTCGTGCGCATGATGGCGGCGCCGACGCCGAGGCTCAGCGTCAGCGCCGGAAAGAGAATCTGTTGAAAATTAAGCCACGGGTTGGAGAAGAAACTCACGAAACCCAACGACGAGGGGAAGTAGTGAAAGACGGTGGCGAGAAAGGTGACGATCACCGTGCCAATAATGAAGCTCGGGATCGCCAGGCCCAGCACCGAGACGCCCTGACCGAGATCGTCTTGCCAGCGACCTGGGTGAAGGGCACCGATCATGCCAAAGCCCACGCCCAGGACCACGCCAAACAACATGGCGAAAAAAGCGAGCTCGAGCGTGACGGGTAACGCCGAGCCAATCAGCGTGCTCACCGACTCACGAAAGGCCAGCGACACCCCCAGGTTGCCGGTGAGGGTGGAGTGGAGCCAGTCAAAGTACTGCTGTAAGGCCGGCTGGCCCACGCCGTAGTAGTGATCGAGCGCGGTTACTTGGGCCTTGGTGAGCAGGGCCACACTCACGCCCATCGCCGCCGTCACGGCATTACCCGGTAGCAGGCGAAGGACGACGAAAATGATGACCGAGACGCCAAAAAGCGTCACGAGCATACTAAAGAACCGCCGCACGATGAACAAGAGTGTTGTCATCGTGCGGCGGTTCCTACGTTCTTTAGGAGAGTGTTGTCTTACTCAAACTTAGGAGTTGCGTGGTGTTAACGGGCGACAGCGTGAACCCATGAACGTTGGGTGCCAGTGCGCAGAACTGGTATGAGTCAAAGAGCCAGACCCATACGGCGTTCCCCGTCAGGTTGTCCGAGAACGCGGCCCACGCCTTGGTTTCAGCCTNNCCGGCCAGCAAAAGTCCCTGGGTCTTCGTTGAGACGTAGCCCGCGGGCACGCTCAGTGTCCCACCCGCGCCAAAGTAGCGACCGTACATGACGTAGGGATTGAGGTTGGCGCCGTTGTCCGCGAAGGCCGCCTGGAAGGTCCCGTGCAGCCAGTCTTGAATGTACGCGGCCGACGCAAGATTCTGAATATTCATCTTGATGCCCACCTGCGCGAGCTCCGACTGCACCGCAATTGCTTGGGCCAGACTCGTCGAGTCATNNGTCATTGAGAACCTGCTTACGGTCGACGGCACACGCGAGCGCTCGACGCGCATTGACGTTCTTAAAGACTCCGGAGGTGTCTTGAAGCTGCAGTGCTCGGTACGACAGATTCATCACCTTTTGAATCGGGTAGGTCGTAGGAACTGTAGCGACCACGGTGGGCTGTGCGAACAGACCCATCTGAATCGTTCCCGCCTGAAGGGCCGCCGAGATCGAGGTCTCAGTAGGAATCGTCTCAATCTCTACCGACGCCAGCGAAACGGTTCCGCCCCAATAGGAGGGGTTGGCGGTCACGGTAAACGACGTCGTGGGCGTCCAGTTCGAAAACTCGAACGGGCCAGTACCGTCAGGCTTGGTAGCAATGGTTCCGGCGGTAATCGCCGCGGCCGGCATTATNNGAGCTGGGCACGCTGCAAGGAGGCAACGACGTCAGCTGACGTCATGGTAGTGCCGTCATCAAACTTCACGTTTTGACGCAAGGTCAACGTGAGGGTCGTATTCCCCTTGCTGAAGGCCCACTTGGTAGCCAGGCC
>PKXH01000038.1 GCA_003133405.1 Acidimicrobiaceae bacterium
CGGCCGTTCGATCGCCGACAGCGACACTGTCGGGTAGGTGCGCACCGCAATCTGCAAGTCCGTGAGGTCGCGACGAAACGGCTCGACGACGCATCCCCTGGCGAAGTGCAGGTTCGTGCTGAGGCGTGCTTTAGCCGTCGCGACGTCGGTGACGACTTCGATGCCGATCGACGAGCCGCCAAAACGCGGCTTCAAGATGTAGGGACCGTCGAAGTCGAGCGTCGTCGTGGCACTCTCGAGCAACGCCCGCGACAGCGTCGGTATGCCCGCCGAACCCATCACGGCGCCGAAGGCCCACTTGTCCATGCCCAGTGCCGCGCCCGCAACCGTCGGTCCCNNGCGAGTCCGGCGAGGTCCAGTGCACCTTGGAGCGTTCCGTCCTCACCGGGGCCGCCGTGCGTGGCGAGCACGAGGGCCTCAAGGGCCAGCGCGCGGTCTTTGCCCAGTCGACCGGCGCCATGAAACCCACCCTGGTCACCGAGTCTCAGTGTCAGTTCATTCGAGCCTTTGGGTAGACCATCAAGGAATGATTCGGCCTCGACATCATTGGGCACTGAATAGAACGCGCCGGTCTTCGTCCAATAAATCCCGGTCACCTCGCGCCCCGCGCGTTCCAGCTCGCGCAGGGCCTGCAGTCCCGTCAGGATTGATATGTCGTGTTCGGGTGTCGGCCCCCCGAAGAGCACACCCAGTGTCACGATGCTTCCAGTGCCGTCATTAGAGCATTAAGGGTAGTGGTCGGGCAGGTCNNCGTTGAGGTACAACACGCCATCGCCCGCCACGAGCGCGGCCCGCACCCAGGCCACGGCCTCGTCGCGCGAATTAAGTCGGCGTACCGGCCCCTTGAAGCCGGCTTTGAGGGGAAGGGCGTTCGTGCGCTTGACGATCACCAATTCGTCCTGCGCGGCGGCCACCTTCTGGGCGAGTGCAAAATTCTCGCGATACTGCGCGCGCCCGAGCTCAACCAGGCCCGGCGTCACGACAACGCGGCGACCCGTGGCCGCGACCCGCGACAGCGTATTTAGAGCCGAGACGGCACTTTGGGGGTTGGCATTGAACGTGTCGTCAATGACGATTACACCCGATGCCGCGGTGACAACGTTGGAGCGATTGTCAATGGGGCGTACCGACGATGCTCTCGCCACGAGTTGATCGCTCGGCGTGCCCAGTTCGAGAGCGACGGCCACGGCGCACGCGAGGTTGGTTGGTTGCACACTCGCAATGGCGCGAAAGCTGCCCAGTGCCTCGTTGTCAACGATGACGGTCCACTCCTCACCGTCCACACGAACTCGCACCGACGCGTCCGAGTTCACCGATCCAGCGGTCCGGTAGCGCTTCTTATCACTCGCTCGTTGCGTGGGCCATCGCGCGAGGACCGGATCGTCGATGTTGACGATGACCACCTTGGCCCTCTCCGTGATCTCGAATTTGGCGCCCTCGATGACGGCGAGCGTCTTCATCCGCTCGAGGTGCACCGGGCCGATCGCTGTTACGACCGCGATCTCCGGGACGCACCATTCACACAGGGCGCGAATCTCACCGGGTCCGTAGGTGCCCATCTCGGCAATGAAGACGCGCGTGCCGTCGGCGAGATTCTCGTTAATCGCCCTGGAGAGTCCGGCGCGGTTATTGAAACTACGCGGCGTCGCCACGACGCCTCCGTCAACGGCGAGGAGGTCAACGATGTGATTCTTCGTCGAGGTCTTGCCGTAGGAGCCAGTGATGGCCACGACGCGCGGATGCACTCGCGTCAGGCGGGTCACCGCCTGATCCACGAAGGCTTGCGCGCGCCGGCCCTCGTAGGGCTTGAGCGCTCGCGCCGTCACGTCGAGGATCGCCGGCACCGCCCACAGGGCGACGGCCGCGGGCAGCCAATGCTGGCGAACTGGAATGCCCAGCAACGAAATCGCGACTGCCACGAGTGTGGCAACAATGGTGATGGTGACGAGGCGTCGGGTCCATGCCAACGGGCTTGTCGAACCCTTGATCGATAGACCCACGGGGCAGGCGAAACCATAGAGCACACACACCGCGACGAAGAACACCGGCTCTTTCAGAATGACCGCGCCGACGAACACGACGACCAGCACTTGGCTCAACGTAACTGGCCGGTACTGGCGCTTGTCGCGCGTGGGCGCCAACCTCTCGCGGTCGTACTGCTGCGCGCCCTCGAAGTCGTCGGGCGTCGCACGACGTGGCGAGTGATCAGCGAGTTCGAGGCGCAACTTGGACTTCGTGATGGCGCCGACTTGTGGCGACGACCATCGTCCTAGGAATCGACTCATCGAACGGGCCTCGTAGTGCTCGCGCTGCAACACGCGAAGCCACCTGAGCATCTGTGCGACGTACGCGCCAACCAACGCGACGATCATCACGACGTCGAGCACGACCACTAGCGCACTACCCCGAACACGGTAGTGGCGAGGTCCGCCGGCGCTTCGATCGGCAGAAGGTGACCAACGCCGGGCAACGACACCAACGTGTGCGTCGCATTCAGGACTGCGCTCGCTCGCATCGCCACGTCTTCGGGGGTCACTGCGTCGCGCTCACCCCACAGGAGTGTCACCGGGGCGACAATCGTCGCGAGCTCATCTTCGTAACTCTCATTGACATTGGCGACAAGAACGTCGCGCATAATGCCGTGGGCGTTGCGGTAGTCAGTCGAGCCGTATTTCTGCCGTGCGGACTCCATGCGAGCCTCGCTCAAGAGGCCTCGCCGATTGAGCCAACGAAGAAGACGGAACGTTCGTGGGGCGCGCGAGTGACCGCGTCGAAGGAGTGGAACTCCGGTCAAGACAAGTTGATCCACGAGTTCGGGGTGTTTCGACGCGACGACGCACGCAATTCGGCCACCGAAGGAGTGGCCGACCAGAACGAAGGGCGCGCTAGCAAGTCCGACCAAGACCGGTGCGATCAGTTCGGCGTACTCGCGCGCACCACCTGCAGTCGCCGGCGCGGGTGATGCGCCAAAGCCCGGAAGGTCCAGTGCGACCGACGCGACACCGTGATCGGCGAGCAGGGCGGCCGCGACGGCGAAGTCCTGGCCCTGGCGAGCCCATCCGTGCAGCCACACCACACGCACGGGTCCCTCGCCGTACGGCGTCCCGAAAATCGTTCCGTCGCCGTAGGCCTGCAGCACGTCTTAAAGGTTACCGACACCCCGTGCTGGCTTCGGTCACGTCACCACCGACCGGTAGCGTCATGGTGACTATGGATGAAACGACGTTCACGAACGACCTGCTCATGGGGCTCACCCCTGAACAGCGCGAAGCAGTGATGTCGCCGTGTCGACGTCTGCTCGTTCGCGCGACGGCCGGTTCCGGTAAGACCCACGTATTGACGTTGCGGATTCAGCGGCGCGTCGCGGACCAGGAGGTCAGTGCCGACCAGGTGTTGGCCATGACCTTTACGCGCAAAGCGGGCGACGAACTTCGGAAGCGACTTTTTCGCGCGGGCATCCGCGACGTGCACGCGGGAACCTTTCACCGCACCGCGCTGGGCATCGTCACCCAGTACCGCGAGGACCAACATCTCAAGCCCCTCACCCTCGAGCCGAGTCGACGACGACTCGTCGCGGCACTCGCCGTGCAACTTCGTGAGAGCGGCGACCTCAAACTCGAAGAGTGGCAACTCCCTCGGGTGGAACAGGAGATTGGCTGGGCACTCTCCCAAGGTTTCAGCGGCGCACTCTACGTGAAGAGCGCGCGCCGACTTCGCCGGGAGGCTCCTCTGCCACTCAGTCAGTTCGCTGAAGTCCTTGACCGCTACGTCGGACTCTGTCGTAGTCGCGGCGTACTCGACTTCGACCTGCTTTTGAGCGAAGCCATTGCGTTGTTGCGCGACGAGCCAAACGTGCTCGCGTCCTTTCGCCACCACAACAAGTCGATCTACGTCGACGAAGCCCAGGACATGAACCCGTTGCAGTTCTCGATGTTGCGACAGATGGCCGGTGACGACCCCGATCTCTTTTGCGTCGGTGACCCGAACCAGTCCATCTACGGATTCAACGGCGCGAACCCACAACTGCTCCAAGAGATCATTCGCACCTGGCCCGACACCGTCGTCCTTGACCTCACGAGGAATCATCGTTCGACCGCGAACATCATCGAAGTGGCGAACACGCTGCTCGAAGCGGGTGCGCAGGGCATCGTGCCGGCAAAGGACGATGGTGATGTCCCGATGGTGCGCAGTTATGACACGGACGCGCAAGAGGCCGAACACGTCGCCACCTGGCTGGCCGCGAAGCACCAGCCGGGAACACCATGGCGCTCGATGGCCGTGCTCGCGCGTACCAACGCCCAACTCGAGGTGATAGCGGGCCACCTCGACGTCGCCAATATCCCCAACGAGCGACGGGGACCGGAACACTCCCCCGCGTCTGACCTCTTTATTGCGTCCGACGCATCGCAACGTCGGATTGAGGACGACCAACGTGACGCGGTGGCGCTGTCGACGATTCACCGGGCAAAGGGTTTGGAGTTCCAGAATGTCGCCGCCGTGGGTTGGGCCGAGGGGCAACTGCCGAACTACAACGCGACGACCGCTGGCGAGATCGCCGAAGAGCAGCGTCTCGCCTACGTGGCGCTGAGTCGCGCCGAAGACGCCCTTCTTATTACGTGGAGTCGTGGGCGCAATGATCCGAGGTACCCCGACCGTGCACCGTCGCGATTCCTCGCGCCAATAGAACAGGTCATCGCCGCCATCGAACAGCGCAATGCGCCACTGACGGGCGACGCGCGCAAGGCACGCCTCGCGGCAATCCGGGCGGAACTTGCAGCCTCTGACGCTCTGGCGCCGTCCGAGCCACCCCAATCGTTACGCAAAGGGTCAGCGTTATAGTTCGCTCGAGGAACACGACACGGAGGAGACCCATGACCGACGTCACCGAACGAACCACGCAGGACCAGACGAAGTTGGTGTTCAACGTCCCGCCGACCTTTGATTCAATCAACGCCGAACGACGCCACCGCAAGGAGCGCCTCGCGGGCGCACTTCGGATCTTTGGAAAACTGGGGTTCTCCGAAGGCGTCGCCGGGCACATCACGGCGCGCGACCCCGAACTGCTCGATCACTTTTGGGTCAATCCCTTCGGTATGAACTTTCGTCACGTCAAGGCCTCGGACCTGCTACTCGTGAATCACGAGGGTCAGGTCGTCGAGGGCCGTCGTCCGGTCAATCGAGCGGCCTTTGTCATCCACGCCGCCGTGCACGCGGCCCGACCCGACGTCATTGCCGCCGCCCATGCGCACTCGATCTACGGCAAGGCGTTCTCTTCACTCGGCCGCACGCTTGATCCGATCACCCAGGACGCCTGCATATTTTTCGAGGACCACGTGCTCGTGAGTGAAGGCGGCGGACGCATCGTGCTCGACGAAGAGAGTGGTCGAATTCTGGCCAAAGGTCTCGGTGACAAGAAGGCGGCCATCCATCAAAACCACGGCCTCTTCACCGTTGGCCAATCCGTTGACGAGGCGGCCTGGTGGTTCATCACCATGGAGCGGACCTGTCAGGCCCAACTACTCGCGGAGGCGGCCGGTACGCCATTGCTCGTGAACGCCGACGACGCGCGCTATACCCGCGACCAGAGCGGGTACCCGCTGGCCGGTTGGTTCTCATTCCAGCCGCTGTGGGACGACATTGTAAAGACCGACCCCGAACTCTTTGACTAAGTATCGACGTCGTTTCAAAGTGAACGTGAAGGGAATGGATCGATCGTGAACGGCGCCCACGCCCTGCTCGCCACGTTGGGGGCCAACGGGGTCACGACGTGCTTCGCCAATCCCGGTACGTCCGAAATGCACTTCGTCGCGGGTCTCGACGACTTCCCCGAGATGCGCGGCATTCTCTGTCTCTTTGAGGGTGTCGCCACCGGAGCTGCCGACGGCTACGCCCGCGTGACGAAGCGACCGGCCGCCACGCTGCTCCACTTGGGTCCCGGACTCGCCAACGGCTGGGCCAACTTGCACAACGCGCGTCGCGCACACGTACCAGTAGTAAACCTCGTGGGCGATCACGCGACCTTTCACGCCACCTTCGACGCGCCGTTGCAAAGCAACATTGGACAACTGGCCAACTCTCTCGAGGGCTGGTGTCGTCGTACCACCTCGAGTGACGACGTGGCCAGCGACGTCGCCGACGCCGTCAACGCCGCCTACGGACCTCCCGGTCGCGTCGCCACGCTGATACTGCCTGCTGACGTGATGTGGGGCGACGTACGTGCCCTTCCGTCGACGTGGCCAACGTCTACACGACCAGGGCTCCACGCAATTGACGAGGCCGCGCTTAGCTCCGCCCTTCAGGCACTTCGCTCAAAGAAATGCTCGCTGTTGGTCGGTGGCAGCGCCCTGGACAAAGAACAGTTGGACCTCGCGCGACGTTTGGCGTCCGCGACGTCGTCTCGATTCCTCATGGAAACCTTTGCCACGAAGATCGAACGCGGCGCGGGCGTGGCCAGTCCCGAGCGACTGATTTATCTCAGCGAGTTCGCTATCGATCAGTTAAAAGAGTCTGAAGCCGTCATTCTCATTGGCGCGCGAGAACCGGTCGGATTCTTCGCCCGCCCCGACGTGGCGAGCCGCCTCGCGCCTGCCGACAGTGAAATCATCGACGTCGCGCCGCCGGGCAGCGACACGCTCGGCGCCCTTCGCGCGATGGTCGAAGCCCTCCACGCGCCTTCCGTCGCGCTCGAACGCGGTGAACGAGTCGCCGCGCCGAGTGGGGAACTCTCGACGAAGTCCTTCGCGGCGGCCGTCGGGGCCACATTGAGAGAGGGCGTCATCGTCGCTGATGAATCCAACACCAGCGGCGTGCATCTCTTTGAGGCCACCCGCTTCGCACCCGAGCACCTGTGGCTGACCTTGACGGGGGGCGCGATTGGCTACGGGCTTCCCGTGGCGCTGGGCGCCGCCGTCGCCTCCGGGCGCCGGGTGCTGGCCCTCGAATCCGACGGCTCGATCATGTACACGCTCCAGGCACTGTGGACGATGGCGCGCGAAGGTCTGGACGTCACGGTCGTCGGACTTTCGAATCGAAGTTACGCCGTGCTCAACTGGGAGTTATCCCGCGTGGGCGCGGTGCGCGAGGGCTCGGCCAGTTCGCGCATGCTCGAGATCGGCGAACCCACGCTCGACCTCGCCGCGCTCGCGCAAGCCCAGGGCGTGCCGAGTACGCGCGTGGACAACGCGGACGATCTAGTGTCGGCCCTCGAGCGCTCTTACGACACGCCCGGACCGATGTTCATCGAGGCGTTGCTGCCCAAGGGCCTGCGTTAGAGGGAGAATTCACCAATGACCGAGGCGTGGTCCGAGGGCTTCTCCCCTTTGCGGGACTCGCGATCCACGTAACTGGCCGTCGCCTCGCGAGCCAGGGCCTCGTCGACGTAGAGCAGGTCGATGCGCAGCCCCCATCCTCGGTGAAATGCTCCGTTTCGATAGTCCCACCAGGAGTAGCAGGGGTCGTCGGGGTGGAGCATGCGCGTTAGATCAACCAGTCCCGTCGCTTCGAGGGCCCGAAGCGCCGCCCGCTCGGGTTCACTGACGTGGGTCAGGCCAACGAAGACGCTCGGGTCGTACACGTCGAGATCGCTCGGCGCGACGTTGAAGTCGCCGCCGACGACGACGTGACGCGCCCGATCACGACGCTCGAGCAGGTCCGCTAATTTGGCCAACCACTGCAGCTTGTACTGGTAGTGCGGATTGTCGAGCGAGCGCCCATTGGGCACGTAACACGAGTAGAACTGCACGCCCCCACAGATCGCGCCCACCAGGCGAGCCTCGGGGTCGTCGTCGCCGAAACCCCGTGTGATGTCCCCGATCCCGACCCTGGAGAGTATCGCCACCCCGTTCCACTGACCCTGGCCGTGGTGCGCGGACTCGTAGCCGAGCGACTCGAGCGCTTGAGCCGGAAACTTCGTGTCGTTCTGTTTGGTCTCTTGGATCAACACGACGTCCGGACGCTTCTCCACTAGCCACGTCTCGACACGGGGCCAGCGCGCGGTGAGAGAATTAACGTTCCACGTCGCGACGATCACGACGCGTCAGTGAGAATAAAGAACAACTCAGTTTCTGCCGCGATCTTTCCCTCCACGGTCGCGCGACCGAATCCCTTGCCACCGCGGGCCGAGAGTTGGGTCATCTCGCACACCACTTCTACCGTGTCACCGGGCACCACCTGGCGACGAAAGCGGGCGTGTTCGACGCCGCCAAAGAGCGGCAGGCGCCCCGCGTAACGCGGATCGGCGAGTACCGCGACGGCACCGCACTGGGCAATCGACTCGAGCAGCAAGACGCCGGGCGTGGTGGGACGTCCGGGAAAGTGGCCCGGAAAGAACCACTCATCACCGCGCAGCGTCCAGTGCGCGCTCGCGCGAACGCCCGGTTCGATACTGATCAGGGAGTCCAAAAATAGAAACGGTGGCCGGTGCGGCAGCCAGTGCGTTGGTTCTAACGACAGCGCACTCACAAGAGCGCCAACTCCGCGATTCGTCGTTCGCTATCCACGGTGACGAGTCGAAATGTTCGCTGGTCACCGCGCGCGAGTACGTCCCTCGCACGCGCGGGCGCGGGCGAGCCCAGTAACGTCGTTGGCGCGTAACACTCCACCTGCTTGCCACCCTTTAGCTGCACTCTGATGACGGCGCCGTGCGACGTAAAGGCCGTGACTTCGCCCGGGACGCGGGAACCAATTCGAAACGTTCTCTTAAAGAGGGTGAAGTCGACCGCGGGGTTGACGGGTTGGCGTCCGCGTCGAAGCGCCACCACGGGCGCGGCCACGGCCGCCGGCGTTTTCGAGACCTTCTTATTGGTCTTGACCGGCACCTTGGCCGCGGTTTTTTTCATCGGCGCCTTTTTGGCGGCGTCCACCGTTTTGGTCAACTTCTTTGGGGCCTTCGGGGGCGCCTTGGTCGGCGTCTTGGCGTGAGTCTTTTCGGTCACCTTCTCAGGTTTGGTGGCCGACTTCTTCGCCGGCACTGACTTCTTGGCTGACTTTACGGGCATCAGAGTCGTCCCGATGGTTGGCTTAGCGCCGTTGGGCAACGTCACCGCCAACTTCTTCGCGACGCGAGTCACCTTCACGTTTCGCACCGGCACCCGAGGAGTGAAGACCCAGCCCACACCACGCACGGGCTTGCCGCCGATCAGGCGACCCACCTCAAAGAGCCAGGGATACTCGTCTTGAAACTCCTGGAACGAGTCGTTACTCAACACAACAGCGTCAATCCGATCGGCGATCTTCAAGATGAACCCATCACCACGCCCGACCGCGCCCGCGGGGGGCGTCACGATCTCACCTTCCAGCACCGCTTCGTTGAAACGGCTCCGCTCATTAGTCGCGGTGCGATGTTCAAAGGTGGCGTCGGCCACCACAATGATCTCGGCGGTTGGATTCTCTTCTCGAAAGGCGCCGACGGCCTCATCGAGTTGGGTCAGGCTCGGCGTGACTCGTCCCTCGGTGGCGAGATTGGATCCGTCGACCACCACGCGCAGCCGAGGGCTCTTCGTGGGACTCATCCGATCGACCGCACCAAGAGGTCCGCCTGTTCCGCGGCGTGCACCAGTCCGCTGCCGGTCGCCGGACTCGCGGACTCGGCGCGCGCCACGTGCGTCACGCGCGCGTTGCGCAGGTGATCGTGCATCTGCAGGTGAGCGAAGGGCCAGGCCCCCATGTTCTCTGGCTCTTCTTGAAGCCAGAGCACCGTTTCGAGGTTGGCGTAATCCTCCAACACCCGCTCGATCTCCTTCGCCGGCCACGGATAGAGCTGTTCGACCCGCACGATTGCGACGTCGCTCGCGTTCAACGCGTCACGGCGGGCGAGGGCTTCGTGGGCGATCTTGCCTGACGCCAGCACGGCTCGGGTAACCGTCGAGTGGTCCGCCACGTGATCGTCGAGCACGGTCTGGAACGAACCGTGCTCGAAGGCACTCAGCGGTGAGCGCGTTTGAACAGCGCGGAGCATCGATTTGGGTGTGAAGACGATCAGCGGCGTCGAACGATCGCGGAGCACTTGGCTGCGCAAGAGGTGGAAGTACTGCGCGGACGTCGTCGGCTGGGCGATTCGAATGTTGTTGCGGGCACTGAGCGTCAAGAATCGTTCGAGACGGCCGCTAGAGTGCTCCGGGCCCTGCCCTTCGTAGCCGTGGGGCAACAGCATCACCAGGCTGGCCTCTTGGCCCCATTTGTCTTCGGCGGCCACCAAGAAATTGTCAATGATGATCTCGGCCCCATTGACGAAGTCGCCGAACTGCGCCTCCCAGGCCACCAACGTGTGGGACGCCTCGACCGAGTAGCCGTACTCGAAACCGAGCGCCGCGTACTCAGAGAGAAAGGAGTCGCGCACGGTGAAGAACCCGGGCGCGCCCATGCTGCCCAGCGGCACGTACTGCGCGCCGTTCTCGTAGTCGATCAACGCCGCGTGGCGATGAGAGAAGGTGCCTCGGCGGGTATCTTGACCAGTGAGACGAACGTTGGCGCCGGCCTGAAGGAGTGAGCCGATCGCCAGCGCCTCGCCGAAGGCCCAATCGACTTCGCCGGCTTCGATCAACGCCAGACGCTGAGCGAACTGTCGCTCCAACTTGGGGTGGATGGTGAAACCCGCTGGTGCGGTCACCGTGACCCTGGCTATCGCCATCAGGGTGTCGCGGTCCACGCCGGTCTCGGGAGCGGGCAAATCCTCCGGGACCTCTGAAACGGGGACGCCGCTAAGTGTGGGCACCGGCACGGTGCGAACCTCATCGAGCACGCCCTGCAAGCGCGCGTTGAACTCACTGAGCACGGTTTCGGCTTCGTCAAGGGAGATGTCGCCCCGCCGAATCAGGGTCTCGGTATAGATCTTTCGTACTGAGCGCATCTGATCGATGATCTTGTACATCTGGGGTTGGGTGTAGCTCGGGTCGTCACCTTCGTTGTGTCCGTGGCGGCGATAACACACGATGTCCAACACCACGTCACGCTGGAAGGCCTCACGGTAGTCCAGGGCCAAACGGGCCGCACGCGCACAAGCCTCCGGATCGTCGCCGTTCACGTGAAAGATCGGCGCTTGGATCATCTTGGCGACGTCGGTGGGATAGAAACTCGATCGCGCCGATTCGGGCGCCGTAGTGAAGCCCACCTGGTTATTGATCACGATATGAACAGCACCACCCACGTGATAACCCGAGAGCTGCGAAAGGTTCAGCGTCTCGGCGACGACGCCTTGACCGGCGAAGGCCGCGTCGCCGTGAATGAGGAGCGCGAGGTACGGATGCTCGACAAAGGGCTGATCAATGTTCGTGCCATCACTGGGTCGGATCACAAGATCTTGTTTGGCGCGAACGATGCCCTCGACCACGGGGCTCACCGCTTCGAGGTGCGAAGGATTGGACGCCATTGATACGTCGATCGTGGCGCCGCGGGGATTCTTAAACACGCCTCGGGCCCCCTTGTGGTACTTCACGTCACCGCTGCCTTGAACGCTCTCGGGGTCAAGATTGCCTTCGAACTCAGAAAAGATGTCGCTGTAGGACTTACCGACAATGTTCGCGAGCACATTCAATCGTCCTCGGTGGGCCATGCCGATCACGGCCTCTTTGACTCCCCGGTCCGCCGCTTCGTCGAGCACGGTCTGTAACGCGACGATAGTGGATTCGGCCCCCTCCAAGCCGAAACGCTTTTGGCCCACGTAACGCGTGTGCAAGAACCGCTCAAAGACCTCGGCGTCACTCAACGCGCTCAAAATACGACGCTGCTCGTCCAAGCTGGTGGATGAATCAACGCCCTCCACGCGCTCTTGAATCCACTGCTTCTGCGCCGGATCCAAGATGTGGCCGTACTCGATACCCGTGGTGCGACAGTAGGCATCTCGAAGGATCGCCAAGATCCTCTCCAGGGTGGCCTCGTGCAGACCCGCGAGGCCGTCCACTACGAATGAACGCTGCAAATCCCAAATCGTGAGTCCGTAAGTGGCGAGATCCAAATCGGCGTGCAACGGCGGCGGTTCACTGCTCAGGGGATCAAGGTGCGCGTTCAAATGACCGCGCACGCGATACATGTTTATTAATGCCTGCACGCGAATCTGCTTCAAGACGCGCTCGGCTTCGCCTTCGCTCGTTGAAGGATTCGAGTCATTCGCCCAGCGAGCAGGTTCGTAAGCAATACCTAACGAGGCGAAGATCTCGTCGTAAAAGGCGTGTCCACCAGTCAAGCACTCGGCTACGAACTTCAAGAAGAGTCCCGACTCGGCGCCTTGGATGATGCGATGGTCATAGGTCGAGGTGAGCGTCAGCACCTTGCCCACACCCAGCTCGGCCAGAGCCCTCGGATCAGCCGCTTCGAAGCCCGCGGGCCAACCCAGTGCCCCCACGCCAAAGATCGCTCCCTGTCCCGGCATGAGTCTTGGGACCGACTGCACCGTACCGAGGGTGCCGGGATTGGTCAGCGTCACCGTTGCCCCTACGAGGTCGTCCGCGCCGTAGGCGCCGCCGTGAATCTTGCGCACGAGATCCTCGTACGCCAAGAGAAAGGTCCGAAAATCCATCACGTCGGCGTTTTGAACTACCGGTACGAGAAGAGTGCGCGTACCGTCTTTCTTTTGCACGTCCACGGCCAGGCCCAGACCCACGTGATCGTGATGACGAACCCCGGGCGTACCCTTATCGTCCACGGCGTCGACGAACGTTGCATTCATTGCTGGAATCTCACCGAGACCCTTCACGATCGCAAAGGCGATGACGTGCGTGAAGGAGACTTTGGCACCGCTCGAGCGAGCGAGTGAATCGTTCAACGCCGCGCGATTGATCTCCAAAAGACGAGCCGACACCGTTCGAACGCTGGTGGCGGTAGGTACCGTGAGACTCGCGTTCATGTTGGCGACGATGCGAGCGGCCGCTCCTCGAAGCGGCGTCGCGTCAGCGTCGATGGTTACTTCGGGCTTCGACGGCGCGGTGTAGACCGCGCCAGCGCTGGTATTGACCGAAGGCAACGTGGAACGCTGAAAGTCGACGAAGAACTCTCGCCAACTCTCAGCAACCGACGACGGGTCGGCCAAGTAGCGGTCGTAGAGGTCGTCGACCAGCCATGCGTTGGGTCCAAACGAACCTCGCGAGGAGCGAGATAGCGAGGACTCAGGGGGCGTAGTCACCCTTCCAGCCTAGGCCCCGTCGCGAAATATTCGATAGGTCGCAACGAACCGATTCCCGATAGGTTCTCATCGTGACCTCCCCGTCGACAGTGCCACCGCGACTTCGCTTCACCGCCAACTCCCCGGTCAAAGGACTCGCCGTCGCCGAGCGACGTGTCGTCCACCCCCAAGCGTCCGTTATCTGTGTTCACGGCGCGTTGGATCGAGCCGGCGCGTTTTCCCGCCTCGCTCGACGACTCGATACCTTCGATCTCATCGCCTACGACCGTCGGGGCTACCAAGGATCACGCGACCTCAAGCCGCTCGGTCTGGACTACCACGTCGACGATCTCTGTTCGTTAGTAACGCGCGAGGCGCGACATCTTCCGGTCATTCTCTTTGGACACAGTTTTGGTGGCGTGGTCACCTTTGGCGCGGCGTTACGTGACGCCTCTCTCGTTCAGCTCGTGGTGAACTACGAATCTCCCTTCCCGTGGATCCTGCCTCGTCCGCATTCTCATCCGTCCCTCTCCGACGACGCGAGGTATGAGGCCGAGCGATTTTTCAGACGCGTCGTCTCCGACCGAGCGTGGGATCGACTGAGCGAACACCAACGTGAATCACGTCGTTTGGACGGACCAGCGCTCTTGAGCGACCTCTCGACCATTCAACGTGACACTGCCCCCTTCGATCTCACGCAGTTGAAGGTACCGGCGACCTACGTGTACGGCGACTGCGGGTCGGCCGATTACTACCGCGCGCTTGGCGTTGAACTGGCGAAGTTAGACCCCGCGATCTCTACCGTCGAACTTGAGCGCGCCGATCACTCGGCGCACTTAGGGAGCCCCAGTCAATTGGCCGAACTGATTCGCCATCGATGGGACTTAGTGTGCACGTCGGTGTAACCGGCGCGTCCGGTCTCATCGGCAGCTCCCTCGTCGCGGCACTCCACGATCGAGGCGACACCACCACCGCATTCGTACGACCTTCGACGAGGGCCGTGACCGGCAACGTCGTTCGGTGGGACCCCGATCACGGGAACATCGATGAAGGCGATCTTCAACGCGCCGGAGGCTTTGACGTGGTCGTACATCTTGCGGGCGTGGGCATTGGCGATCGTCGCTGGACTCCTTCACGTAAGCGAGAGATTCTCACCTCACGCGTCGACTCCACCTCGCTCTTGGTTCAGGCGCTTCGTGAGCTCAACCAAGGGGTGGCCCTTCTCGCCAGCGGCTCGGCGGTTGGATGGTACGGCTCGCGCGGCGACGAGATTTTAGATGAGGCGTCACCGCCCGGCGACGGTTTCTTGTCCGACGTCTGTCGACGCTGGGAAGACGCCACGTTGCCACTTCACGGCGAAGGTACGTCAGTCGCACTTCTTCGAACCGGCATCGTGGTGAGCTCACGCGGGGGCGCGGTGAAAAAACAGCTGCCACTCTTTCGCCTCGGCCTCGGGGGTTATCTCGCCACGGGCCAGCAGTGGATGAGCCCGATCTCACTACTCGATGAAGTGCGCGCCCTTCTTTGGGTCATCGATCACCACATCACAGGTCCGGTCAACCTCTGCGCGCCCGAACCACTGACCAATGCTCAGTTCACGCAACTCTTCGCGCGCCAACTTCGCCGACCCGCGTTCTTTCGAGTGCCCAAGGTGGCGCTGAGGGGCGTGCTGGGCTCTGAGATGGCCGACGAACTCGTCCTCGCGAGTCAGCGAGTAGTGCCCCGGGTCCTTGGCGAATCGGGCTTCCTTTTTCGCCACCCCGACGCTTCGTCGGCGCTGAACTGGGCGCTAGCACTGGAAAACGAGATAAAAAGCCAGTAAATCAAGGGCTTGGCCGCCCCGAGGTCGTTTGGAACCAAACTCCTCGTAAATTCCGCAATATTTCGAAGGGGGGTGAACTGGTCAACCCCTTTACCCTCCAGTACAGTTGCGACAAGTCCATCTGTGATGGGTAAGCAAAACAAGTGTGTCTACTTCGGGGGCACTGGGAGGCAATATCAATATGCAATTTGGACGCAAACTTCGACTTGCGATAACAATTAGCGCAGCCGCCGCTAGTTTATCGCTGGGTCTGATCACCCCGACATTGAGCGGCGCTGCCGCGCCGAAGGGAACTTTAACGGTGGCGGAAGGTCCGGGCGCTAACCCGAACTATATTTTCCCCTACGTAAATGGTAATTATATTTCGGTTAACAACCTCAACGACTTCCAATTCTTGATGTTCCGTCCTCTGTACTGGTTCGGTCTCGGGAATTCTTCAGCCGTGTCCTTTCCGATTTCACCAGCCAAGGCTCCCGTTTGGAGTAACGCTAGTAAAACCGTCACCATAACCATGAAGGGCTGGAAGTTCGCCGACGGTCAGACCGTTAACGCCGAGTCGGTCATGTTCTTTTTGAACATGTACAAGGCCGATCCGACCGGATACGCTGGTTATAACGGAGGCTTCGGCATCCCTGACCAGGTGGCGAGCGCTTCTGGAAGCGGCAATACGGTGAAGATCACCTTCAACGTCAAGGTGAACCCCAACTGGATTCTCTACAACTACCTCTCGGAGATCACCCCCTTCCCCAACTCATGGGACAAGACTTCGGCGACCCAGTCGGCGAACTGCGCTTCGGGCACCTTCGGTGCGGCCTCAACTGACGTCGCGTGTAAGAACGTCGAAGCCTACCTAATTGCTCAGTCGTCGAAAACCAGCACTTTTACCGACAAAATGTGGCAGAGCGGCGACGACGGTCCGTACAAGTTGACCGCCTTTGACAGCTTGGGCAACGCAACGTTCCAGCCGAACTCCCACTACAGCGGACCTCAGAAGTCGCAAGTTAAGTTCGTGAAGGAAGTCGCCTACACGTCAGCCCAGGCCGAAGAGAACGACCTCCAGGCCGGCAAGCTTTCTCTCGGTTTCGTCGACCCGTCGATCCTCACCTCACCGGCGAAGAATGGCAAAGCCGGCCCGAACTGGGGGCCAATCGCCTCGCGTTACACCCTCGAGACCGGACCAGAATGGGCGTTCAACTACGCTCCGCTCAACTTTGGTTCTAACGATCCGAAGCAGGCGGCACTCAACCAGCTCTACATCCGTCAGGCGCTCCAGGAATCGATTGACGAGCAGGGCATCATCACCAACGTGTTCAAGGGCTACGCGTCCCCGATGTACAGCCCACTACCTCAGAACGCGCCCAAGTCACTCTCTGGTCCCGTACCTAATCCGTACCCCTTCAGTCTGGCCAACGCGAAAGCGCTCCTGACATCGAACGGATGGACCGAGGAGAGCGGCCTGATGACCTGTACGTCACCTGGCACGGCCACGGGCGACTGTGGTACAGGGATTACTGCGGGCTACACGCTGAACTTCAAGATCTTCTGGGCGAGTGGCTCACCGTCCTTGGACCAGGAATTCAACGCTGAGATCGCCGACTGGGCGCAGATCGGCATCAAATTCACCTCATCCGAGGCCGCGTTCAACAACGTGGTCGCGGACTGCAACGGCGCTGAATTCCAAATCTGCTCATGGGGCGGTGGGTGGACTTACGCACCGGATTACTACCCATCGGGCGAGGAGTTCTTCACCCCGACAAGTGGATGGAACCCTGGTGGCTACAGCGATCCGCAGATGACGACGTTGATCGAAGCGACCACGTACGGCAACGCGAACCTGACGGCCTACCTCAACTACGCGGCCAAGCAGGTGCCGGTACTGTGGGAGCCCGAGACCAGCCCTGTCGCGGAGCACATCAACACCTTGAACAGCAAGATCGGTTGGGTGCCGAACCCGTGCCTTAACTTCAACCCGGAGTACCTCAGCTTCAAATAGTCGAGACCACGTCTTCGTCTAAAACAACGAGACCCCCCGTAAGGGGGGTCTCGTTGTTTCTCCTTTGGAATCGGCCTCACTGCACGCGAATCCTATAAAAGCCACTGATAGACTTTCTGAGTGTTTGCGTACATAGTTCGGCGAGTGGTGCAGTCGATCCTCGTGTTACTAATCGTGATGCTGGTGACTTTTACGCTGCCGTACTTTCAGGCCCACGGGATTCTCGGCCCGGCCTACGAGGCACTTGGCGTGCACTCTACCCCCGTGAACATCAAGATCTGGGCCGTCCAACACGGCATGAATCACCCCTACATCGTGAGATTTCTGACCTACGTCAGCCAGGTGTTCTTCCACTTCAACTTGGGACACTCCTACAAGCAGAACATGTCTGTCATGCAGATCATCTCACTCTACGTCCCGCGGACCATCTGGCTCGCCGCCACTTCACTGCTGCTGACGACGATCATCGCCATTCCCCTAGGCATCGCGCAGGCCTCCAAGCGCAACACGCGCTTCGACTACACCGGCACGGGCGTCGCCTTTATCCTCTACGGGGTGCCTGCGTTTCTTCTATGCCAGTTATCCCTCGACTTCTTCAGTTTTCACTGGCCCCACCTACCCAGTTCGCCGCCCACAGGTGTTGCGCCCTGGGCGATATTTACCAGTCCCGTGGGCTTCATCCTGCCGGTCGCCTGTTTGACCCTGCTGTCACTGGCCTTTCTCAGCCGTTTCATGCGTGGTGCGGTCCTGGAAGTCCTCGTACAGGACTACATGAGAACCGCCAAGGCCAAGGGATGCTCAACTCGTCGCGCCCTGATGCGCCACGCCTTTCGCAACGCTCTTGGGCCCATCGTCATCATCCTCGGGCTCTCCATCCCCGGTCTCTTAGGCGGCGCACTCATCATCGAGGCGGTCTTCAACTACGGTGGGCTCGGTATTCAGACGGTCTCCGCCGCGCAGAATCTTGACATTCCGGTCATTCTCGGCATCACGTTGCTGATTTCAATCCTCACCCTCACCGGCAACCTCATCGCCGACATTGTGCTGGGCATTGTCAACCCACGGATTCGAGTCGAAGGGTCTGGACGATGACCCTCACCAGCGAACCCGTTCCTGTCACGCCGAGTACGGAGGAAAACGCGGCAAGCGGCAGGCGCCCGACGCCGGTGTGGCGACAGCGCCTGCGGATCTTTCGTCACAACAAGCTGGCCGTGATCTCGGTTGGTTACCTCGTGGTCGTTACTGCCGCGTGCTTCCTCATCCCTCACTTCGACCCGGGTAATCAGACGAACCAAGCCGCCACGTTCGGTTTGCCGTGGAATGCGCCGCCTTCGGCACACCACTGGCTGGGCACGGACAGTTCCGGGTTCGACGAGCTAGGTCGAATCTGGTATGGCGGCGAATACTCCATGACGCTCGGTTTTCTTGCGGGCTTTATCACAATCGTCGTCGGCACCGTGTACGGCATGATCTCGGGATTCTTCGGCGGTGTCGTCGACACCGTGATGATGCGAATCATCGACGCCATGCTCTCAATCCCCTTCTACTTCCTTCTCATCACGCTGATCACCATCTTTGGACGGAGCACGACGTTTCTCATCATCATCATTGGCGTTACCGGCTGGTTTGGTAACGCCCGTATCATCAGAGGCGACGCGCTCTTGATCCGGAAACTCGAATACTCTCAAGCCGCCACCTCAATGGGCGCGAGCAAGTGGCACATCATCCGCCAACACGTCTTTCCCAACTCCATCAGTAATATTGTTACTGTCGCCACGTTCTCAGTGGCCGACGCCATCTTGGCCCTCTCGGCGCTGGGCTTTTTGGGACTGGGCATTCGCGCGCCCCAGACCGACTGGGGAACGATGCTCCAATTTGGCGCCGACCAACTGCAGAACGGTTTCTGGTGGGAGGTCTATCCCCTCGGCGCAATCTTCATTTTGGTCGTCGTTTCGATCAACTACATCGGCGACGCGTTACGCGACGCCTTTGAGGTGCGTCTGCTCGAACGATAACCGGCGCCGCGCCGTGCACGGATTCGCGTCGCCGCACGATTAGTGGAACGTTAACGCGGTGGGTGAACTGATAGTGACCGGCGTCTGCAACGGGAAATGACAGGCTGCCTTGTGGTTCGGCCCAAAGTCCTGATACAGGGGCTCCTCGTTGGCACAGCGTTCCTGCGCCCGAGGACAGCGGGTACGAAATCGACAGCCCGATGGNNGCTTCCACCGGGTTGGGTACCGGCACTGCGTCCAAGAGGCCCTGGGTGTAAGGGTGCGCGGGCTGACGGAACACTGACTCCGCGTCACCCACTTCGACGATTTTGCCGAGATACATCACGCCAATAGTGTCGGCCATGTAGTAGACCACCGCGAGGTCGTGGCTGACGAAAATGTACGTCAGGTTGTGCTCTTTTTGTAGGTCTTTCATTAAATTCAAAATCTGAGCCTGAATGGAGACATCTAGAGCCGACACTGGCTCGTCCGCCACAATGAGACGCGGATTCAACGCCAACGCTCGAGCGAAACCAATGCGCTGACGCTGACCACCGGAGAATTCGTGGGGAAAGCGGTCCGCTGCTGAGGGTTCCAGGCCAACGGCAAGCAATAACTCGCTCACCCGTCGGGCCCGATCGGCCTTTTTCCCATCCCCTTGAATGACGAGTGGCTCGGCCAGAATCTCCTCAACCTTCATTCGTGGATCGAGCGAGGAGTATGGGTCTTGGAACATCATTTGGCGTTGGCGAAGTTCCGAGCGCTTGGGCTTGTAGCGCCTCGCGGACACGAGCTGGCCGTCGAAAGTAATCTGCCCATTGGTCGGATGTTCGAGTCCGACCACCATCCGGCCGATCGTGGTCTTGCCACAGCCTGACTCGCCGACCAGACCGAAGGTCTCACCTTCTCTAATGGTGAAGTTGACCTCTGAGACCGCGTGAATCGCGCCGACCTTGTGGCGGATAAGTCCGGCCTTGATGGGAAACTCCTTGACGAGCCCCTGGACCTCGACCAGATTGGCGTTGCCAGCGGTGGCACTCAAGCCCGTGACCTGCGCCGAGCGGATGACCAGGGGCAGCGGGCCCTCTGTAGGGTGAAAACACGCGTATAACCGGTCATCCTTGGCAGTCAAAGGTGGATCTTCGTCGTGACACTGCTGAGTGGCGTACGAACAGCGCGGCGCGAAGCGACAGCCCACAATCTCTTTGGTGAGGTCGGGTGGAAGCCCCGAGATCGAGGCCAGTTCGTGCTTGGTGGCGTTGTCCAAGTTCGGCATCGAAGCCAGTAGCGCCTGGGTGTAGGGGTGGTGCATTGAGTCAAAGAGTTCGAGTGTGGGCGCTTCCTCGGCCTTTTTGGCCGCGTACATCACCACCACACGATCCGTTCGTCCCGCGATCACGCCCATGTCGTGGGTAATGAGCAAGAGGCCCATATTCAGTTCCGAACGCAGGCGGTCAATGATGTCGAGGATCTGGGCCTGGATCGTGACGTCCAGCGCCGTCGTGGGTTCGTCGGCAATGAGCAACTTAGGCTGACAGACTAGGCCCATCGCGATGATGACGCGTTGGCGAAGGCCGCCCGAGAGCTCAAAGGGGTACTGGCCCAATCGCTCGGCCGGTCGGGGCATTTCGACCATCTCCAGCACCTCGAGGGCACGCTGGCGCGCCTCGGCGTCGCTAGCGCCCGAATGAATCCGAAGACCCTCGCCAATCTGACGGCCAATCTTCATCGAGGGGTTCAACGAACTCATGGGGTCTTGGGGGATCAGGGCCACGGCCTGTCCGCGATAGCGGCGCATCTCCTTTTCATCCAACGTCGCGAGATCGACACCGTCGAGCACGACATTGCCTCCCGTTATCTTGCCGTTGCCCGGCAAGAGTCGCATGATCGCGAGGCCTGTCGTGGTCTTGCCACAGCCCGACTCACCCACGAGCCCCACGCTCTCGCCGGGATTTATGGTTATAGAAAAGTCATCAACTGCGGTGGCGAAGGTCTTTTGTGTCGCGAATTGAACCTTCAGATTGTTGACCGAGAGCAGCGGGGACATAACTGCACAATCCTAGTCATCAGGGTGCAAATCCCAGGGTCATCAGCTTCGATCCTCTAAGACCTACGCGTCCCTCAAGGCGAGCACGACGGCAGATGCCAGGTCCGCCGGTGGTGGACGTTGGGCCCCCGGCGTCGAATGGCCTCGAGGTGCGCCGGAGCCCCGTATCCCTTGTTGCTGGCCCAGTGATATTCACGGAACTCCTCGTGTAATGCGACCATCACCGCGTCTCGGTGGACCTTGGCCAAGACGGCGGCCGCGGCAATTGTGGCACATCTTTGGTCACCCTTGATGAGGGTCGTGACGGGCAGATGGGCAAAGCGAAGAAGCGGCGGTGTCGCCACCGAAAAACCGACGTCGGTCGGACTGCGCAGAAGATTGAACGATCCGTCGATTAGCGCGTGCGTGGGCGCCGATCTCAGCCCATTGAGCGCGCGCGTCGCCGCCACCGCCAAAGCGAGGCGCAGCCCCCAATCGTCAATCTCGGCGGCGCTGACTGATCCGAGCGACCACTCGGCCGCCCACCGATGAAGTGGTTCGACGAGCGACGCCCGGCGAGTCGGCGAGAGGAGTTTGGAGTCGTTGAGTCCATCGGGCGGCCGCTCGTCGCTTCGCACGACGACCGCGCCGACGGTCATCGGACCCGCGAGCGCTCCCCTACCAACCTCGTCAATGCCGACCACGACCTCTCCTCGAGCCAGTAACGCTCGTTCAAATACGAGTAGATCGGCGGGCAGCACGCTCACCACTACGAGGGTACCGAGATTCTCGCCACGTAGCATTCACCACTATGACCAGCGAGGCCATCATCGTCCCCCTCAAACAGTTTGATCTTGCCAAAGACCGGCTCCGTCAAGACGCCGACTTCGACGTCACCGCGCTGGCCGAGGAGCTGGCCCGGGGCGTCATCTTCAAGAGTCGGCCCCGCCAGGTCATCGTGCTCAGCGAGCACCCCGACGTCGCGCGCTTCGCCAACTCCGTCGGCGCCGAGGTATGGAACTCTCGGGCCACGAATCTCAACGAGGCCGTCCAAGACGCGTACAAGGGTCTGGCGGAGCGTTTCGAACGCCTGATCGTCGTGCACGGCGACCTTCGCTACCCCGAGGGCCTAGGGGACTTCACGCTAGAGCCGGGAGTCACCGTCGTGACCGACCACCGCGGCGAAGGAACGAACGTCCTGGTCGTACCGACGGGACTGGAGTTCCACTTCGCCTACGGACCCCAGTCTCGATCTCGACACGTCGACCAGGCTAGGAATCTCGGGGTTGAGTATCGGGTCGTGACTGACAGTCCCTGGCGCTTCGACGTTGATGAACTGAGTGATCTCAACGACCGCTAGACGGCACTCGAGGGGGCCTTTCGGCCCCCTCGAGATCAAGACTCGTGAAGGTCTTGACTACTTCTTTGCAGCCTTCTTGGCAGGACGCCTCTTGGCGGCCTTCTTAGCAGGACGCTTCTTCGCGGCCTTCTTAGCAGGACGCTTCTTCGCGGCCNNTCGCAGCAGGACGCTTCTTAGCTGCCTTCTTCGCAGCTGGACGCTTCTTAGCTGCCTTCTTCGCGGCTGGTGCCACTTTCCCTCCTTGGGACTCAACGTTGAATCAATTTGGGACCCCGAGGCACCACGTAGGTGTTCTCACTTCAGGCACCGCATTGATATCTCATGAACTCGGCCATGTACCGCCCAGCCTCACGGCTGTGCGGCGACTGATCGCAGTGCACGGTCCTTACGCGAAAGAGCGCCCTTCTTAACGTTGCATAGCAACGTAGGGAACAACGTTGGCCTCCTCCGCAGAAGGACATCTAAAAGTTCAGTCGTTATTCACACCAATGTCAAGTATTTCGAGAACTTTTCCGACCGATGGTGAGACGTGCTTTTTGACGCCGGCATCTACTTGGGACGCGGCGTTCACGGTGACGCGATGAGTGGACACGAACGCTCAACGCTCGTCTTAGGTCCGACGCGAAGCGGAAAGACAACGTCCGTAATTGTTCCGAATCTCCTGATGACAACTGCTTCATGCGTAGTCACGTCAACGAAGAACGACGTCGTGTCCCTTATGGCGCGATCGCGTCACGACGGCGCGACGTTGCTCTTCGATCCTTCGGGCACCGTCGTGACGCCACCCGGAGTGCATCGAATCGGCTATTCGCCTCTAAGACAATCTTTAACCTGGGACGGCGCCGTTTTGGCTTCTCGAAGCCTTTTGGACGTCGCGCGTCGTGGCCGAGTCGAGCGAAGTGACGACCACTGGAGTGAGAGAGCGGGTGCTTTAGTCGCTCCATTGATGCACGCGAGCGCACTTCGCGGCGAGTCGCTCGGCCAACTCGCTTCGCGCGTGGACGAGCGAAGGTGCGATGACCTCCTCCACGAGCTGAACGAGCGTCACGGCGATCATCACCCCTCGGTCACCTTGCTGCGCGGAGTGATGGCGACCGAAGAGCGCGAGCGTTCGAGCATCTGGTCGACAACCGCCGGCCTGTTCGCCGGTGTTCGTACCGAGGCCGCGCGCGCCTCGGCCCGCGAGGCACCGCTCGACGTTGGCGAGTTCTTGAGCGGTCCGCACCAACTTCACGTCGTGGCGCCGAGCCGCCACCAAGCCGTGTCCATCCCGCTCGTCGTCGGTCTGGTCGAGGAACTCGTGCACGCCACTTACGACCGACACCACGAGGGGGCTCGGCTCTTGCTCGCCCTGGACGAGCTCGCCAATGTCGCCCCGCTCCCTCGGCTGGCCAGCATCGTTTCCGAGGGCGGAAGCCAGGGCGTCTTGACCCTGGCCTGCTTGCAAGATCTCAGTCAAGCTCGGGGCCGATGGGGTGCGCCGGCGGAGGGTTTCCTCTCACTCTTCCCAACGACGTTGGTCCTACCAGGCATCGCGGATCGAGCCACGCTCGAACTACTACGCCACCTCGCGGGGCGAGAGATGACAGCTTCGCCGAGCGTGCAGCGAGACGCCAAGGGCCACGCCCGGGGTCACTCGACGAGTTGGGTCGAACGCGATCGCGTGACCATGAGCGAACTCGCGCGGGGACGCTCAGGCCACGCATTGGGCCTGGACGCGCAGAACCAACTCAAGTGGGTACGCCTCACGCCCGCGTACCGCGACGAGCGTTTTCGCCCCTACCTCGAGCGCTCCTCGCGAGATCGGGACCTCTCGCGAGAACGTTGACACCAGCGATCGAACTCGCTTCGATCAAGCGGGCGGGGGCCGAGTTCGCGCACGACACCAATCATGCGTGCCTCCGCCACGCCAATGGTGGGCTCGTGGACACCGCCCCCGCCCACGAGCCTCGGATAGAGAGCGTCGAGCGCTCGCGTGAGCTCGCTCGGATCTTGGCCGAAGGGTGCCGCGTTAGCCCAAGCGGCGAGCACGTGGCGTCGCGCGACGTCACGACGGCCTTCGAGGCCGCCGGAGAATCGATGTTCATCCAGGACCGTTCGATCCTGCGTGGGTACCTGAAGCTGTCCGAACGGCTGGAACCGTTCGCGGTCGCGAGCCCACGACGCTGTCGTCTCGTCTCGACTCCACGCCAGCTTCTCGCCGCGGTCCGAGTGGTGGCCGCTCCAGAGCACCCGATACCCCTCGTCGAGACCGACCACGTGCTCCACGCCCTCGAACGAGCGCCACACGGTCCAGGGCGTACGCTGGGCCAACTCGTGGCGAAGCGACGCGCGATAGAGGGCGTCGGCGCTAGGCGCGTGCGCGTAGAGCGCGCGCGAGTCGAGCACGTTCCGCTCACCCGCTGGACGAGCGCCCACGAGCACGTGGTCGTGCAGGTGGGGCTCACCGTGACGATTGAGTCCGTGAGTGAAACTCACCACCCGCTGCCACGATGCGGCGTCGTGACGCACGACTCCCCCGCGACTTTCGCGCACTACCAGCGCGCGATCTTCCAAGTACGCCATGGTGGAACGTACCGAAGCGCGATGGGCGGCAACGACGCCTGACGCGTGTTCGGGGTCGATCGCGAGCAAGACCGAGATTGGTCGTGGCGCGGCGATGATTAAGTCGTAACCGTGGATCGCCGAGCGTTCACTGGTCACGAGCACGCGCGCCACGTCCGAGGCGACCCGCGTGTCGCCTTCCCCGCGGAGCCACCAGCCGGGCGACCCCTCGCGCAGGCCGTCGAGTTCACGAGCGAGATCTGCAGTGAAATACGAGACGTCGTTCGACCGCCGAGGAAGTAGACGAAGCACGGACACCTCTTTCGAAGTGCCCAACGGTCGCCTAAAGCTGGGCGGCGATCCGCCTGGCGAGATCGTGGCCCGCCTTGGCGTAGTTGGCCGTAACGACCACCGCGCCCGGTCCGGCGCGCAACATCAAGTGATCGACGAATGTCCTCTCGGAGACCCGGAATTTCACGGCATGGCGTCCGTCGCTCAGCGAGAGCCACTGCGCTCCCGGCAGAGGCTCGAAAAGCCAACGATTCCAAGGCTCCACGATCACGACGATCTCCTCGCCCTCCTCACCGACCTGTGTGAGCCAGTTCGACACCGTGTCCACGGGGCGACGTTCACTGGCCGGCGAGATTGCCAGCACCGCGTTGATTCGATCGACCCGAAAGGTCCGCCACGACTCACGGGTGGTGCAGTACGCGCGAACGTAGGTGTGGCCATTGAGCACCTTGACCTCTCGAGGTTCAATGGTTCGAACGTGCGACTCCCCGCTAACGCCCGAGGTGTACTCAATCTTGATCTGGGAGTGACCCTCGACGGCGCTCTCGACTTGGGCGAGTAGTACCTCGTTGGAGACCATCTCGACCTGCACTGACGTACTCGTCGCCCCCTCAATTTTCTCAATGGCGGAATAGATGGCCGGGTCGGTGTAAATTCGCGACGCCTCGCGCAAGGCGATGTTGAGTTCGAAGAGGTCACGCCACATGAATGGCGAGGGATCGTCGGCGCCCTCGGGCAGATCAGAGAAGTCCGCCCGATAAGTGGAATCGTCGGTGGCCTCGTTGTCCCAGTCGTCGCACTCCTTGATGACGTGCGCGGGGAACGTGTTGGTTCCGTCGGTGGCTTCGGCCATGGGCTCGAGAGAGACCAGGCGGTCCATGATGAGTCGAACGTGTTCGAGCGAGAGCGCAAATCGCTGGGCCAGTTCGCTGACCCGTAAACCATCTTCACTCTGGTACACCGCGTGCAACAACCGGAGGGTCTGACCCAGCACATCGCTCGGGAACGACGTTTCAAACGTAAGAGTGCCCTCGTCGGGCACCTGGCCCCGATTCACTTCCTTAAGCCAGGCGGCGAGTTCGTTCTTCAACGATTTAGGCGATTGGAGCCGCACTCGATCCGCCCCGTCGAGAACGAACCGCATCGCGGTTCGGGGGCTCTCGAAGGTAATGCCAACTTCGAACTTGCCGCCGCTCTTTCGCGCGGCGAGCGCCTCGGGAAACTGACGTACCAATAGATCGGCGTAGTTCTCGTTCGTGGACACGACCACGTCGACCGGGCGCGGCGACTTCGCATACTCCGGACGCCACGCGCGCGCAATAGCCATCGTCGCGTCGTCGACGGCAAAACTGTCCGATAAAACCGTGGGCATCGTCGTCATTCGAGTGAAACGGTATCCCTTAATCTCGTTCGTGTCTTTCACGCGCGCTACGAGGTAGGCGGTACCGTAAAAGACGTCGACGACGAGCGGATCAACGAGTCTCGGGCGATTCGTTGCGGAGAAGTAGTCAAAGGCGAGGGAGCGGCCAAGTTTGAGCGCCCGAAGGACCGGGGTGTAGTAGTTCGAGGACTCGAGACCTCCGTCGGTGGCGGGAACTTCGTTAAAGACGCTGAACGCGCCCGACTTTCCAAAGCCACAAAACGCCAGCGCTAACTTGACGACTCGTTCTTCTTCCGCGGTGAAGTAAAGGGGAGGTGCGTAACCGCTGGCGGGATCAATCTTGTAGCCGACGGAACCGTCGTCATGGTTCACGGTCTCGATCTCAAAGCCGAGGTCTCGAATTCGGGCCTTGTCGCGCTCAAACTTCTGGCGCACGGTGCCGTCGGAACCTTCATAGGCGCGAATCTTCCGCGGACCCTTGGCCGACACCGGGTACTCGTCAATCTTGAGATCGCGCAGTATCTCTTCCTGAGTGAGGGGCCCGTACTGCCACGCACGCTGGAGCAGCAAGACGAGCGCCACGAGTCGCTCGCGGCTCTGTTCGATCCCGCCTCGGATGGCGCTCATTCCACTCCCGTTCTCACTTGACACGACGGTAGCGGGTCGCGGGGTCGGCACCGCCCTTCGCTGGCGCGTCGTCAGATCTCAAACGAGCCAGGTGCGCCGTCGCTGACCGCTCGGCGCCACGTACCGGACCGCCCTCCCGACTTCTCCCACAGGGCCACATCCTCAATCACCATCGTCCGATCGCTGGACTTACACATGTCGTAAATCGTCAGCGCCGCGACCGTCACCGCGGTGAGTGCCTCCATCTCGACGCCGGTGCGGTCAATAGTGTCCACGCCGGCCTCGAGCTCAATGTACGTGTCGGCGATATTGAAATTGACGTATACGTTGCCCACGAGCACCGGGTGCGCCATCGGTAAGAGGGACGACGCACGTTTCGCGGCCTGTATCCCCGCGACACGAGCCGTAGCCAAGACGTCGCCCTTATTCATAGTATTGGCGGCCACGGCGGCCGTGGTGGAGGCGAGCATCGTGACTCGACAACGTGCCAGCGCGCGACGAGCGCTGACCTCAGAAGGTCCGAGGTCACGAGGAAATGCGGCGCCCACGGGGCTGAGTCGAAGTTGGTGGAAGTCGTCCACCGCGCCATGTTACGTCACCGACAAGGAATCCTCCTTGCCCGGTACACTGCACTAGTTACGTTGTTCACCCGGAGCCCCTTCATGCCGACCTACGAATACGAGTGCCAGCAGTGCCACGAACGTGTCGAGGCCGTCCAAAGGTTTGCGGACTCGGCGCTGACGGTCTGCCCCCAGTGCGGCGGCGAACTTCGAAAGGTCTTCTCCTCGGTCGGCATCGTCTTTAAGGGCAGTGGCTTTTACAAGAATGACAGTCGAAAGTCGTCCTCGATCACCAAGTCGACACCAAGCCCCAGCGTCGACGCCGGCGCGTCCTCAAGCCCCGCTGCGACAACCGCGACCGGTCCTGCACCAAGTCCGAGCCCTAGTCCCAGCTCGCCCGCGAAGTCAACCGCAACCGCCGACTAAGAGCCCGAAACCGCGATCCCCTCAATCGCCAGGGTCTGTCCGGCCGCGCTGCCGGGGAGCCACTCCACGTCGTTGCCAACGTGACAAAGATCGAGCAGCATGCGCTGCAAAGTAGAGGCGACGGTGAGCTCGCGAACAGGCTCGGCCAACTCACCGTCTCGAATCATGAGTCCGGTCACGCCCACCGAGAAGTCGCCCGATATGGGGTTCACCCCCGAGTGCACGCCCATCAACGACTGAACGAACACGCCGAATCCAACGTTCTTCAGAATGGTCGCCTGATCCTCATCGCCCGGAGCCAGTTGCAGTGCGCGGCACCCGGCCGACGGCGAACCCGCGATACCCCCGCGAAGTGCGCTCCCCGTAGACGACGTACCGGCTCGACGCGCGGAGTACGTGTCGTACACGAATGCCTCCAGCCGACCTTCCTTGATCAACACGTTGCGCCGACAGGCCAAACCTTCACCATCGTGCGAACTGGCCGAAAAATGACGGGGATCCGTGGGATCGTCCAGCAGATTAAAGAGCGGCGAAGCCACCAATTCTCCGATCCGCTTGGCGAAGAAGGATCGACCTCGCACGACCGCGTCCCCGCTCAAGGCGCCGCCGATAATGGCGAGCAGCGTGGCCGCCGTTCGCGGTTCGAACACCGCGACGCACCTCATCGACACGGGCTTTACCGCGCCGAGCATCCTCGTCGCGCGCGTAATGGCGTCGTTCGCCGCGACCTCGAGGTCGAGACCGCTCGGGGCCCGTGCGGCGCTCAAGCCCCAGCCGGTCTGGTCGTCGTGGCCGTCGCTCGCGATGGCTTCAACCGAAAGGAAGGCGCCCGACCTGGCGTACGAGGCGCGGATGCCTGTCGAAGACACGATGGCCGCGTCGGCGACGTAGTCCGAATAATTTGCCGAGTCGACTTGACGAATGCGGATGTCACCCTCACGAACTCGACGTTCTAACTTGAGGGCCAGGGCGATCTTTTCATCCATTGGCGTCGTCAAAACTGATTCGTCGCGCAACGACAAGGCCGCGGCCGGGACGCCGTCGGGCCGCGCGAAGGCGACGAATTCGTCTTTCGAGGCGAAGCGGACATTCTCGCGCGCCTGGCGCAAGGTCTCGTGAACGGACTCTTCGTCCAACGCGCCGGCCCAGGCAGTGCCGACTTGGGCTCCGCCGGGCCCATCGTGCAGCACTCGAACTCCGATACCCGATGAACTGGCACTGGATAGATTCTCAACTTCGCCTTGGTAGGCGCGGATTTCCGTCTCGACGCCGCTCGAGAGATAGATCTCTATCTCCTCGGCGCCCTTCACCGACTCGAGGAGTCGATCGGCCCGTTCTAGAAGTTGACTCACGCCGCGGCCCCGCCAATCGTGATGCCACTGAGGCGCATCGTCGCTTGGCCGCAACCGACAGGGACTTGCTGGCCATCTTTGCCGCACGTTCCGGGCATCATTGAAAAATCGTTTGCTACTGCGTCGACACGCTGGAGTATCTCCGGGCCATTGCCAATGAGGTTGCAGTCGCGCAGCGGTGCGGTGATTCTGCCGTTCTCGATCAAGAACGCCGCCGTCATGCCAAAGACAAAATCACCGGTCGCCGTGTTCACCTGGCCACCACCTAGTTGCGCGACGTAGACGCCGTAGGGTGTCTGCGCGACGATCTCGTCTGCGTCCGAATCACCCTCTAACAGATAGGTGTTGGTCATTCGAACCATGGGCAGGTGCTGGTAACTCTGACGACGCCCGTTCGCCGACACGTGACGGCCATCCTTGCGCGAACGCAGATAATCCCACATGTAGTCGGTCAAGACGCCGTTCTCGATCAAGACGTTGCGCGAACTCTCATGACCTTCGTCGTCGATGGCGAGGTATCCCCACTCTCCTGCCACCGTGCCGTCATCCACGAGTGTCACTAGTGGGCTAGCGACCTGCTGGCCCACTCTGCCGGCGTACACCGAGGCCTGCTTCATTATGGCGTCGGCTTCCAAGCCGTGACCGCAGGCTTCGTGGAACAAGATGCCTCCCGAGCCGCTCGCGAGGACCACGGGCAAGTCACCAGACGGAGCGGGACGGGCCTCGAGCTTCGTGATGGCCTGACGCGCGGCGCCCCGGGCGGCCGCCTCGACGACCATCGGACTGAGCAGCTCGAATCCTCTCGTCGCCGCCACCGGCCGGTAGCCCGTCTGCATCCCGGTATCGCCCGTGGCGACACAGGCCACGTTGAATCGAGTGCGTACTTGATGGTCCGAGGCGAAGAGGCCCTCGGAGTTGGCGACGATGAACCGACGCGTGGAGTCGCCTAGGGCGACCTGCACTTGAGTGATCGACGATCCCTCGGAGCGCGCCGCGTCGTCGGCGTGGCGCAAGAGTTCGATCTTCTTCGCCTTGTCGACGTCACCGGGCTCAATTTCCGCCGCGGACGGATAACGTCGGAGGGTCCCCAGGGCGACTTCGCGCACGCCTCCGCCACCCTCTCGCGCCACCGCAGCCGCCGCTTGCGCGGCGTCACGCAAGCCCGCCTCGCTGAGGTCCGCCGTGTGCGCGAAACCGGTCGTGTCGCCCACGACGACCCGTATCCCAGCACCTCGGTCGCGCCCCGAAGTCAACTCTTCCACCCGACGTTGATCGAGCAACACGGAGGACGTCGTGCGATCTTCGACAAAGACCTCGGCGAATACTCCGCCACGACGTAGCGCTTCGTCAATGGTGCGCTGTAGGACGTCGCCTTCTACCAGTTCAAGACTCATGAAGCGTAGGTTACTGGTCACCCACAATGACTCCTTCGGGTCACATCGACCCCGGTAGGCTGGTCGTTGTGATTCTGCCGTCGATCGAAACACCCGCCGACCTTCAGGCACTCTCATACGATCAACTAAACCAACTCAGCCAAGAGATCCGCGACTTCATCATCTCGAGCGTCACGAAGACCGGCGGGCATCTGGGATCAAATCTCGGCGTAGTGGAACTCACACTTGCCCTGCACCGAGTCTTTGAGTCGCCCAAGGACATCCTGCTTTGGGACACCGGGCATCAGGCGTACGTCCACAAACTGCTGACCGGACGACGCTACGGGTTCAAGAATCTCCGCCAGCGCGGCGGACTCTCGGGCTATCCGAACCGTTCCGAGAGTCAACACGACTGGATTGAATCGAGCCACGCCTCCACGGCACTGTCGTACGCGCACGGACTCTCGGTCGCTCTCGAACTACGAAAAGAGCTCGTTGGCCACGGCGGCAAGCGACACGTCGTGGCAATCGTCGGCGACGGATCACTGACCGGCGGCATGGCCTACGAGGCGCTGAACAACTTGGGTCACTCCAATCAACGTGTCGTCATCGTGCTCAATGACAACGGGCGCAGTTATGCCCCGACCATCTCAAAGCTCTCGGCGTCGTTGACGGCGCTGCGCCTCAACCGCACTTATCTGACCCTTCGTGGGCGTGTTCGCCACTGGGTGCCTCGACTGCCGCGTCTGGGCAAGGCCGCCTACATGGGTATTGATGGCTTCACCTCAGTGGTTCGTGAGATGGTTACCCCGCACACGTTCTTTGAAAATCTTGGCGTTCGTTACGTGGGCCCCATTGACGGACACGACATTGAGGCGCTCGAGAACGCCTTGAAGAGCGCGGCAGAGTGGGATGGGCCAATTGTGGTGCACACGTTGACCCAAAAGGGTCGCGGTTACGCGCCCGCGGTCGGTGACGATCTGAAAATGCACGACTACAAGATCCCGGCGCCCCACAACGCTGGGGCCGCAAACACGCGGTCGTTCTTGGGGGCCTTTTCTGACTCGCTGGTCAAACTCGCGAGCGCGGACGAACGGATCGTGGCGATCACCGCCGCCATGGCCGGACCGA
This sequence comes from Acidimicrobiaceae bacterium, assembly GCA_003133405.1. Lineage (GTDB taxonomy): Bacteria > Actinomycetota > Acidimicrobiia > Acidimicrobiales > RAAP-2 > RAAP-2. The sequence continues at coordinate 31,974 of PKXH01000038.1, forward strand.
CGGGGCTCTTGGACTTTCAGTCGCGGTTCCCAGAACGCTTCTTTGACGTCGGCATTGCCGAACAGCACGCCGTCACCGCGGCCGCGGGGATGGCCATGGGCGGGCTAAAACCCGTCGTGGCGATGTACTCCACGTTCTTTTCCCGCGCGTTTGACCAGGCCAATTTGGACGTCGGCTTATTGAATCTGCCGGTCGTGTTCGTCTTCAAGAGCGCGGGCATAACGGGTGACGACGGTCCCAGTCATCACGGTCTGTTGGATATCGCGCTTTGCCTGGCCATTCCCAACATGACCGTCTTCGCGCCCTCGTCGGCCGAAGAGATGCCAGTCATGCTCGAGTGCGCGCTGTCAATGTCCACGCCCACCGCGCTGCGCTACCCCAAGACGTTGCCCAAACCCTTTGACGGGCGTGTCGGTTCGGGACTTGACGCGCGAATCGTCGCACGCGGGGATGGCTCGCTGTGCGTGCTGGCCGTGGGCAAGATGGCACCGTCCGCGTTTTCGGCGCTCACGTTGCTCGGCGAGGACGCTGAGCGCGTGACCCTCTACGACGTGCGTGTCTTGCCCCCGGACCCGCGAATGATCGACGACGCGCTCACCCACGAACGAATCATCACCGTCGA
>PKXH01000028.1 GCA_003133405.1 Acidimicrobiaceae bacterium
ATGTTTTCCACGTCCTCGCCGACGTAGCCCGCTTCGGTCAAGGCGGTCGCGTCAGCGATGGCAAAGGGCACGTTCAGCATTCGCGCCAACGTCTGGGCGAGGAAGGTCTTGCCACAACCGGTGGGTCCGAGCAAGAGCACGTTCGACTTCGCGACTTCGACATCTTCGTCGTGGAGCGGACCAGTTTGGATGCGCTTGTAGTGGTTGTATACCGCCACCGCCAGAATCTTCTTGGCGTCAACCTGGCCGATCACGAACTCGTCGAGAAAGGCCGAAATCTCGCGAGGGGTCGGCAGTTCGTCCAGGATGAACTCGGGGCGATCACCGAACTCGTCGGCGATGATGTCATTACATAGGTCGATGCATTCGTCGCAGATGTACACGCTGGGTCCCGCAATCAGCTTCTTGACCTGTTTTTGACCCTTCGCGCAGAAACTGCACTTAATGAGGTCGTTACCTTCGCCGAACTTAGCCACGGGCACCCTCCATCACCATGATCTCGTTACACAGTTCAATGCACTCATCGCAGATGTACACGCTGGGTCCCGCGACGAGCTTCTTGACCTGCTTCGGACCCTTCGAGCAGAAACTGCACCTAATGAGGTCCTTACCTTCATCGAACTTAGCCACGGTCACCCTCCGACACCTATACCGCCGCGACTATCCTACGGTCCCCCTACGCGAAAACGAGGTACCTAGGGACGAGCGGTAATAACTTCGTCAATCAGGCCGTATTCCACGGCCTCTTCGGCGCTGATGATGAAGTCGCGGTCCGTGTCTTTGGTGATGCGCTCGACCGATTGACCGGTGTCGTTGGCGAGCATGGCGTTGAGCATGTCCTTCATGCGAAGAATCTCGCGCGCCTGAATCTCAATGTCCGAGGCCTGACCGCCGACGCCGCCCCAGGGCTGGTGCAACAAGACCCGTGCGTGGGGCAAGGCGTAGCGCTTGCCCTTGGAGCCCGCGCTGAGCAGTACCGCCGCGGCCGAGGCGGCCTGGCCGAAACAGAACGTCGACACGTCGGGCTTGATGTACTTCATCGTGTCGTAGATCGCCAGGAGTCCGGTCATGTCGCCGCCGGGCGAGTTGATGTAGAGGCTGATGTCCTTGTCGGGGTCCTCGGACTCGAGAAAGAGCATCTGCGCACAGACCAAGTTGGCGATGGTGTCGTCAATCGGAGTGCCGAGAAAGATGATGCGCTCGCGCAACAGCCGGCTGTAAAGGTCGTAGGCCCGCTCGCCGCGGTTCGAGGACTCCACGACCGTCGGCACGAGGTAGTTCTGAGTTCTTGAGTATTCGTTCACGTCCCTACCTTAGGCGTCAAGGTCCTCGGACTGATCCGTCTTTAGGAGCGTCCGGTCAATCTCGACGCCCTCGGGATCGACGTACGTGACGTTGTCGGTCAGCCATCGTGACGCCTTCATTTTGGCAACCTCCGAACGGAAGGTAATCACGCGTCCGGTGTCGCGCAAGTTGGTCCGCAATAGATCGGCCGTGACTTTCATCGCCGCCGCCGTCGTTTCGAGCTCTTCGTCGATCTCTTCATCGGTGGGCTCGAGATCCTCGGCCCGCACGAGGGCGCGCAGCGCGAGATCGACGCGGACGGCTCGTATGGCGTCAGCGCGCAGCGTCTCGAGTAACTGGTCGGAGTTTTGATTGGTGACTTGTAAGAAAGTCTCCAGGTTGAGCTTTTGCTGCTCGAGGCGATGGCCGAGGTCATGAAGACGCTCGTTCGTCTCAGCCTGCACGAGGGTCTCGGGCACGACGTCTTCGCTCACGAGCTCACTCAGGGCCCGAAGGACCGCGTCGCGCTGGGACATCTGCGCCTCGACGATGCGCATCCGGCGCATCTGGTCGAGAATGGCGTCGCGCATCTCTTCTTCGCCCTGCCATTCGGTGTTGGCTTTCACCCACTCGTCGCTTAACTCGGGCAGCTCGCGCTCTTGGACCTTCTTCAATTTCAACTCATAAGTCGCCACCACGCCCGCGCCCACCGCGCCATTGAGTTTCAGCTCTTCGCCGGCCCGCAATCCAAGAATCAACTCGTCCACACCTTCGGTGATGGTGCCCGAACCCACGGTGTACATGAAGTCACCCATATCGAGGGGCTCAATGTCAGTGGCAATCTGCTGGACGTGCACGTCCATCGTCACCAAGTCCCCGCTCACGATGGCACGATCCACGTCCTTTAAGGTGGCGTCGGTCTCACGGAAGTGGTCGATCTGGGCGTTGACCTCGTCGTCGGTGACGACCGGCGAAGGAATGGTTACGCGCAGCTCGTGTTGTCCTCGGATGAAGACCTCCGGACGAACCTCGACGTCGGCCTCAAAGATCAGGCTGCCGTCCTCTTCGCCGGCGGTGATATTGATGTCGGGCGAAGCAATGGGATCGATCAAGGTGTCGGCGACGGCGTGCGCGTAAAAGTCAGGGATGGCGTCACGGATGGCTTCAGTGCGCAGCGCGGCCGGTCCCCCTAGGTGGGCCATCAACACGTTCTTGGGCACCTTGCCCTTGCGAAATCCCTTGATGCTCACCTGTTTGGACAGTCTCGTCGCCGCGGTGTCGATGGCCTCATCCATCTCGGGTTCGTCAACTTCGACGGTCAATTTGACCCGGTTGTTGTCAAGGATGGTCGACGTCGCGCGCATAAGAGACGCCAGCCTACCGGTTCCCTTCACGCCCTAACTAATGATGGCGAGGGCCTCCGCGAACGACGTCGCCAGTACTGCGTCGCCGCGAACGTCGGTCGCCGACGCGTTTAACAACGCGTTCGCGGTGATCCGCCCAGCGGCTCGACGCCAAAACAGCGAGACGGGCGTCGTCAATTCAAAATTCGGCGTGCTCGAGATGCGTTCGACGGCGATCGCTCGCCCACCGTGCACACCCAAGAGGATGGTCCGCGCCAGACGGCCACTCAGATTTATCTGTACGAGTACGCCCTCGGGCGCTCGGACCTTCTTGCCCAGCACGAAGGGCAGCGCCCCTTCCACGCGGTTCACCACGATCTCTTCGCCGGGGCCGTGATCGTCCGCGGGCTCTAAGAGCGCGTCGCGGATGTCCTGGAGATGGATCCAACTGTCGAGCACGCGGGTCTCTTGAAAGCGATGGTAGGGTCGCTCCCCCTCAGGGCTCCAACCGACCTTTTCCCAGTCGTTATCGCTCCGGCCTCGAAGCGCTTCGAGCGATTGGTGAGCGGTTTCTCGGAAAAGGTCCAGCACTTCGATGCCCGATTTCGATCGGTACCTCTCGACGAAGGCTTCGTTGATTTCGCCGAGGGGATTCTTCACGTAGTCGGGCCAGAGACCCTCGTGTAAGGGCACCGGCTCGCCGCGGCTCATCAACTCAAAACCGACGAGGTGACTCAGGACGTCACGCACGCTCCATCCCGGACAGGGCGTCGGCGCGTCGTAGGCCTCAAGGGAGTGAGGACGAAGCGTGCGATCGATCGATTCCCAGGTCTGATCGAGCGCGTCAATTATCCACTCGTAGGCCATCGCTCTCTCCCGTTCGCCCAAAGCCTACGCAGGGCGACACGATTCGGTTCGACGGGGCCAGTGTGTCACGATGGAGACCTCGGGAAGTAGCGCAGCTTGGTTAGCGTGCCTGGTTTGGGACCAGGAGGTCGCGGGTTCGAATCCCGCCTTCCCGACCANNCCACGAGAGGACACGTCATGTCGTACTGCATTAAGTGCGGGACACAGGAAGGTGTCGGCCAGAAGTTCTGTCCGGTATGTGGTGCCGCGTCGGCTATCGCTTCGGCCCCCCGAGGTTTCTCTGGCCGCGAAGCCCGCGTGCTCCTGGGCATCAATCTCGATCCGTCCCGTCAATCTCGATGGTCGGTCCTTTTCCGTTTCCTTCTGCTGCTACCCCTCATTTTTGTCTTAGTGGCGATCTGGATCGCCGCGTTATGTGTCTCCGTCGCTGCGTGGTTCAATGCGCTCTTCACCGGGCGCGTTCCTGACGGTATGCAGCAATTTCTTACCAAGGCGCTTCGATTCAATGCCAACTTCATGGCCTACGAGTTCCTTCTGATACCTCGGTGGCCGGGCATTACTCTCAATGAAAAGGCCAACGACCAAGTTCGGATTGAAGTTGATCACACCGAGTTGCGTCGAACGGCGGTGTTCTTTCGTGCAATTCTTGCGATCCCCGCGCTCATCGTTCAAGAAGCAGTGAGTTTGGGCATGTACCCCTTGGGACTGGTGATGTGGGTTTGGGGGATTATCACCGGCCGAGAGCCGCGCGCGCTCCACCAAGCCCTCGCACTGTTGCTTCGTTTCACCATCCGCGTACAGGCCTATCTCCTTCTTTTGACCCCAACGCAGCCGTTCGAAGGATTCTTCGGCGATGAGAATTTATTAGGCAACACTTACGCCGCTCCAGACGCCCGCACCCTTCCGACCACCTGGATGGTGATCAAACCGGCCAAGGTCCTGGTCGTCATCGCCTTGATACTCAGTGTGCCGTTGTATGTATTACAGCGCTCGGAGCATCCGGTGTCATGGTGCCACTCCTCGATATCGACCGGTTGTATGTCGCTTCCTTCGCGGGCGCCGGGCCACGTCGTTGCAGTGGCTCGGCCCATTGGTGTGACCACCGCTTCTGCGACGCATCAGGACGGTCAGCCGCGCCGTCTACTCTGGCCCATGTGTCGAAACATAACGATTCTGCGCGGACTTGAACCGGTAGCGAGCGCCGAGGAGATTGAAGCGGCGGCCCGTCAGTACGTCCGCAAGGTCAGTGGGGTCCAGTCTCGGTCGAAATCGACCGATGACCCCTTCGAGGTCGCGGTGCAACGCATTGCGGCAACGACAGCCCAACTGTTACGGGAGTTGCCGCCACGCCGTCAGCCCCCGACGAGTACGCCGCCGCTGCGGCGCGTAGGGACCAAGTAACGCCCGCGGCGAGTCGGCGTTACCGGGCACGGGGAGACCTCGTGCCCCCGGCAGGAGTCGAACCCGCAACCTGACGGGTAGAAACCGTCTGCTCTATCCAGTTGAGCTACAGGGGCGCGGTTTCAAGCGTAGTGAACGTGTTCGTTCAAACAAGGCAACGGCAAGAACCACTGTGCCATACTGATAGGTCTTGGTGGGCGTAGCTCAGTTGGTTAGAGCGCCAGGTTGTGGTCCTGGAGGCCGCGGGTTCGACCCCCGTCGCTCACCCCAAGTACGTTGACGACCCCGAACGGCCGTTTGGCACCATTGATCGTGGTCACGAGCCATGCAATCGCGAGTAGATTTCGCTTTATCGATCCAACTAACGCTCGCTACTGGGGGCTCTCATGACTATCGTTCGCGACTCTTTCTACATCAATGGTGAGTGGGTGAAGGCAACCTCCAAGGAGACCCTCGAGGTCACCACCTCGGGCACGGGCGAGCTCTACGCCACCATCCCCGCGGGCACGGTGGAAGAGGCCTACCGCGCCGTCGAGGCTGCGGCCAGCGCCTTTAACGCGTGGGCGAACACCAGCCCCAAGGAACGCGGTGAGTTCCTGTTACGCATATCAGAGAAACTGGCCGAGCGCAGCGACGAGATCGCTCTAACAATCGCCCACGAAGTCGGCATGCCGCTCATGCTCTCCAAGGGCATTCAAGCCGGACTGCCCACGATGACCTTTGGCGACAACGCCAAGCGCGCCATGGAGTTTGTCTGGGAAGAAGAGGTCGGGAACTCCACGCTCGTGCGTGAGCCCGTCGGCGTGGTCGCTGCCATTACGCCCTGGAACTACCCCCTGCACCAGATCGCGAACAAAGTGGCCGCGTCACTGGCCGCCGGGTGCACGGTGGTTTTAAAACCTAGCGAAGTGGCTCCCATCAACGCCTTCATCTTGGCCGACATCATTCACGAAATCGGTCTGCCCAAGGGCGCGTTCAATATGGTCACCGGAACGGGACCGGTCGTGGGTGAAGCGCTCGTCGTGCACCCCAAGACCGACATGATCTCCTTCACTGGCTCGACTCGCGCCGGCAAGCGAGTGATGCAACTGGCCGCCGAAATGGTAAAGCGCGTCTCGCTCGAACTGGGCGGCAAGTCCGCCAACGTCATCCTCGAGGACGCCGATCTCGCCAAGGCGGTCAGTGACGGTGTCTTCAAGTGCTACTTGAACTCAGGTCAGACCTGTTCGGCGCTGACGAGGATGGTGGTGCCGCGTTCGCGCCTCAGCGAGGTCGAAGACATCGCCGTCGCCGCGGCCGCGGGCTTCATGCCCGCCGATCCCATCACTGGATCGAGCCTCCTTGGTCCACTGGTCAGCGCCGTGCAGCAGCAGCGCGTGCGCGACTACATCAGCAAGGGCGTCGACGAAGGCGCGCGACTTATCGCCGGCGGCGTCACGCCGCCCGAGGGCTTGGAAATGGGCTTCTACGTCACGCCCACGGTCTTTTCTGACGTGCGTAACGACATGACCATCGCTCAAGAGGAGATCTTTGGCCCCGTGCTGTCNNGGGGGCGTGTGGGCCGGCAGCGACGAGAAGGCCTTCGAGGTCGCGCGCAAGATTCGCACCGGTCAGGTCGAAATCAACGGCGGCGCCTTTAATATTGTCGCGCCCTTTGGTGGCTACAAGCAGTCGGGCATCGGACGTGAACTCGGTGAGTACGGCTTCGAAGAGTTTCTCGAAGTGAAAGCGATTCAACACAACTAATCGCCCGGACGCCGACGCGGCGGCGATATAGACTCTCCACGCGCCGGTAGCTCAATTGGNNTTCCTCTTAATCAACAGGTTCCGGGTTCAAGTCCCGGCCGGCGCACCAAGATGCACCAAGATTTCTAATCGTGCTCGCGGATCCCAACGGTCGCATCACTGACGATTTTTAGAAGAGATTTCAGTGATTGGTGCCCTATGAGCAAGTTGGTCATGAGATACGCCAATTACCCGAACAGGCCTCATTTCGGGCCTCACATTTCTGGAACCTTGTACTGGCGATTAGTTTCACCGCGGTGAGGGCTACGTGAGCCCTAGGACCCAAAGGCCGCTTGGCCGCCAGGCCGCCGGCCCCGCCGCAATCCGCCCGTCCCTACAGGTCGTTGCCCGCATAGGAGAGGTTGAAGCTCTTGTTGACGAGCGGAAAGTCCGGCACGATGGTGTCGGTCAGCGCAAGGGGCAAGGCGGGCCACGCGAAGAACGAGGGATCGACGATCTTGACCCGGCGCAGCGCCCCGTCGGGGCCGAAGTCGACGCGGTGCACGACCGCTCCCCGCCACCCTTCNNCTCGACCTCATCCCCGTGGACGTCGAGCGGTCCCTCGCGCGCCACCAAATCGGCGAGCAGGCGAAGCGAGGCGTCGACCTCGTCACAGCGCACCTCGAATCGGGCGAGCACGTCCCCGCCTTCCCGTGACACGGAGCGAAAGCTGGCGGGCAACCCGACGAAGGGATGCGCCACCCGGGCGTCGTCATTGAGGCCGGAGGCCCGCGCGACGACCCCGAGCACGCCCAGGTCGCGGGCCTGGTCGATCGACAGCACCCCGGTTCCGGTGAAGCGGTCCATCACGATGCTGTTGGAACGCGCCAGAGCGACCAACTCGTGGAACTGCGTCCCGAT
>PKXH01000081.1 GCA_003133405.1 Acidimicrobiaceae bacterium
GACATCGAGATCAAGATCCGCCAGAACTAGGCCCCGGCGCCCCACGGCTTTGCGCCCGGGGGAGCCGATGGTGTACGGTTAATGGCCCTGTTCTTTTAGAAAAGGGCGGACAACAGAAGTGTTCAGTTGCCATTTTTGGAACGCTGAACCAACCATTCGAGCGCTCCGTTCGGGTTTTCATGGCCCGGCGGAGCGTCTGTATGTCGGCGCGTCCGACGTACAGACACCAGAGGAAGAGGAAAGACGTGACGACCAAGGCGATCGTCGGCGAGAAAGTGGGCATGACCCAGGTCTGGGACAGCCATAACCGGGCGATCCCGGTCACGGTCGTGCGCGTCAACCCGGCCCGTATCGTCCAGGTGAAGACCCCCGAAAAGGAGGGCTACTCCGCGGTGCAGGTCACCTGGGGCACCCGGCACGCCTCAAAGTTAACCAAGCCCGAACTCGGCCACTTCGAAAAGGCCGGCGTCGCGCCGGGCAAGAAACTCGTCGAGCTTCGACTCGATGACGTGAGCGGCTACAGCGTCGGTCAAGAGATCTTGGCCGACGCGTTCGAAAAGGGCGAAATGATTGACGCCACCGCCGTCTCCAAGGGCAAGGGCTTCGCGGGGAGCATGAAGCGCCACAACTTCTCGGGTCAGGGCCACGCGCACGGCAACCACAAGCACCACCGCGCGCCGGGGTCCATCGGCGCGTGCGCCACACCCGGGCGGGTCTTTCGAGGCACCAAGATGGCCGGACGCATGGGTGGCTCCCAGGTCACCACTACGAATCTGGAGATCATCTCGGTCGACGTCGAGCGCCACCTCGTCCTAGTCAAGGGCGCGGTGCCCGGTCCGCGCGGTGGCGTCGTGGTGTTGCGCACGTCAGTGAAGAATCCGATGAAGGCCGGAGGGAAGCGATGAGTGAGGTCTTCACCCTTCGCGGTCCGGTGAAGAAGGACCGACCGGCGTTGGTGGAGCGATCGATCACCCGTCGAACGCTCAGTGGCCAAGAGCTCGGCTCGGTCGCGCTCGAGCCGACGTTCTTTGGTGTCACGCCCCATATGGCCGTGATGCACCAAGTCGTCAAGGCCCAACTCGCCGCCAAACGCTCGGGCACTCAGTCCACCAAGACCCGCAAAGAGGTCCGTGGTGGCGGACGTAAGCCGTTCAATCAAAAGGGCACCGGCGGTGCCCGTCAGGGCACGATCCGTGCACCGCAGTTCCCGGGTGGGGGCATCGCCCTGGGACCCAAGCCGCGCAGCTACGAGCAAAAGACCCCGAAGAAGATGATTCGCCTCGCGCTCTACTCGGCGCTGTCGGATCGCGCGGCCTTAGAGCGCGTGGCGCTCGTGGACAGCTTTAACGCGTGGAGCGAACCTAGGACTAAGGACGCGATTCTTGCGCTCGAGGCGCTCGGGCTCGAAGGCAAGATCCTCGTCGTACTCGGGCGTGGGGACGACACGGCCCTTCGCTCCTTTCGCAATCTCATGAACGTGAAGACCCTGGACGCGGGAGAACTCAACGCCTACGACGTGCTCGACTGCGACTGGGTGCTCTTCACCGACGCCACGTTGCCCACCAAGGAGGACCGCTGATGCGCGACGCCATGAGCATCCTGATCCGCCCGGTCGTCTCGGAGAAGACCTACGCCTCGATGGAAGCGGGTGTCTACGTGTTCGTCGTCGACCCCCGAGCCACCAAGATCGACGTGCGCAACGCCGTCGAGCAGGCCTTCAACGTCAAGGTCACCAACGTCAACACCCTCAATCGCAAGGGTAAGCACACGCGCAACCGGCAAAACGGCGTCACCGGCGCCAAGCCCAACACCAAGCGAGCCATCGTCACCTTGAAACCAGGCGACAAGATCAACCTCTTCGAGAACTAAGGACACCATGGCCCTACGTCACCGTAAACCCACCAGCCCCGGGCGGCGCTTCCAGAGCGTGGCGGACTTCGCGGAGTTGACGACGTCCACGCCCGAAAAGTCGCTCCTCGAGCCCAAGCCCAAGAGTGGCGGACGCAACAGCTACGGACGAAAGACCTCGCGCCACCGCGGCGGGGGCCACAAGCAGCAGTACCGCGTCATCGACTTCAAACGGGACAAGGATCAAGTGCCGGCCAAGGTCGCGACCATCGAATACGACCCCAATCGCACGTGTCGCATCGCGCTGTTGCACTACGCCGACGGCGAGAAGCGTTACATCCTGGCGCCCAACGGCCTGGCCGTGGGGGACTACGTTGAGTCCGGACCCAAGGCCGACATTCGTACGGGCAATTCGTTGCCCATGCGCTTCATCCCGACCGGTTCGACCGTGCACAACGTCGAGCTGCGCCCCGGCGGCGGGGGCAAGATGGCGCGCAGCGCCGGGATGGGCGTGCAGCTCGTGGCCAAGGATGGCGGCTACGCCACGTTGCGCCTGCCCTCGACCGAGATGCGCCGGGTGCCGATCGACTGTCGCGCGACGCTGGGCATCGTGGGCAACTCCGAACACGAACTGATCAAGGTCGGCAAGGCCGGGCGCAGCCGCTGGAAGGGGATCCGTCCCCAGACCCGCGGCGTGGCAATGAACCCGGTCGACCACCCCCTTGGTGGGGGCGAAGGCAAGACCTCCGGGGGCCGTCACCCGGTCTCGCCGTGGGGTCAACCCGAGGGCCGTACGCGTCTGCCCAAAACGTCCGACGCGCTCATTATTCGTCGTCGCCGCGGACGCGGCGCGCGGAGGTAGGTAGAACATGTCACGCAGTCTGAAAAAGGGTCCCTTCATCGACACCCACCTCCTCAAGAAGGTGGACGCGATGAACGCGGCCAACGAGAAGAAGGTCATTAAGACCTGGAGCCGTCGCTCGACGGTCATCCCCGACATGGTCGGACACACCTTCGCGGTGCACGACGGACGGCGTCACGTGCCGGTGTTCGTGAACGAGTCGATGGTCGGGCACAAGCTCGGCGAGTTCGCGCCCACTCGCACCTTTCGGTTCCACGCGGGCCAGGAAAAGACGGGGCGGCGCTGATGACCGGAGCCAAGACCAACGAACGTCCGGGCACGCGCGCGAAGTTGCGCGGCTTTCCGATGTCGGCGAGCAAAGCGCGCGTCGTGTTGAACCTGGTACGCGGCGAAGACGTCAACACCGCCCGGGAGATCTTGGCCGGCACCACGCGCGAGGCGGCCGACGTGATCGCCAAGATCCTCGCCTCGGCGGTCGCCAACGCCGTCGCCAACGACGGACAGAACGTCGACGAGCTCTACGTCTCGGCGGCCTACGCCGACGAGGGCATCACGATGAAGCGATTCTCGCCTCGGGCCCGCGGTCGCGCTGGCAAGATCTTCAAGCGCTCCACCCACATCACGGTGATCGTTTCGCGCATGGACGAAGAGCGGTTGGAGCGGCTGCGCGGGGCGCGCAGCGTTCAAGCAGCGGCGAGCCGCTCGCGTCGGGTCGCGTCGTCACGGCGACGCGCCGACCAACAGGCGAGTTTCAACAAGCGTGAGGCCGCCCACGAGGCCCAGGCCGAACTCGACGCCCAGGCCGAACTCGAGGCGAACGCGGCCGCGCTCGAGGCCAGTGAGAGCGACGTCGCCACCGATGTTACGGCCGAGGTCGACTCCGACGTCAGCGACGTCGCCGATGTGGCCGCGGAGAGCGAGTCGGCGACACCCGTCGATGAGAACGAGGACACGGTGTCTAGCGACACCACGGAGGAGACCAACTAATGGGTCAGAAGGTAAACCCCTACGGTTTCCGTCTCGGGATCACGACGGACTGGAAGTCGCGCTGGTTCAAAGAGCGCGGCTACAGGGACCTCGTCATCGAGGACTGGAAGATTCGCGACTACCTGACCAAGCAGCTCGAGAGCGCCGCGGTGAGTCGCATCGAGATCGAACGCAACTCGGACCGCATTCGCGTCGACATTCACACGGCCCGCCCGGGCATCGTGATCGGTCGCCGTGGCGCCGAGGCTGAGCGGTTGAAGAAGGATCTGGAGAAGATCACCGGTCAGAAGAACAAGATCTCGTTGAACATCCAAGAGATCAAGCAGCCCGAACTCGACGCCGCGTTGATCGCCCAAGGCATCTGCGACCAGCTGCTGCGTCGCGTGGCCTTTCGCCGCGCGATGAAGCGCGGCATCCAGACCGTGCAGAAGGCCGGCGCGCTCGGGGTGCGCATCCAGGCGTCGGGTCGTCTCGGCGGTGCGGAGATGTCGCGTCGCGAGTCCTACCGCGAGGGTCGCGTGCCGCTGCACACCCTGCGCGCCGACATCGACTACGGCTTTCGTGAGGCCCGGACCTCAACGGGGCGAATCGGCGTGAAGGTCTGGATCTACAAGGGCGACATCTTGCCCTACCAGTTGACCAACGACGAGAAGATCGTTCGCGAGGCGGCGATGGCCGCGGGGGACGCCATGCCCCTCGGCTCGAGCTCGTCCGCTCCCAAGGGCGTCGTGCGCGCCGGCGGCGGGCGTCGTCGCGTCGAAGCGGTGCTCGAAGAGCCGGTCGTCGAAGAGATGCAGGGCAGCGTCGCGGACAAGATCGAGGAGGCCTCGGAGCACGAGACCACCCAGGAGATCCTCGACGACATCGAAGTCGACGCGGCCGTTGACGCCTTTGACGCCCTGGTCGACTCACCCGTCGCGGACCTGCTGGCCTCGACGCCCGAGGTCGAAGCCCAGCTCAGCGTGGAAGAAGAGATTGAGCGGCGCACCGCGAGCGATCACACCGACACCCCGCACTTTCGCAAGGACGCGGAGTAGCCATGTTGATGCCTCGCAAAGTCAAGTACCGCAAGCAACAGCGTGGGCGCATGCCCGGCAACGCCAAGGGCGGGGTCGACCTTAACTTCGGTGACTTTGGCATTCAAGCCCTCGAACGTGGTTGGCTCACCGCCCGTCAGATCGAGGCGGCCCGTATCGCGATGACCCGTCACGTCAAGCGCGGCGGCAAGGTCTGGATCCGGGTCTTTCCCGATAAGCCCGTCACCCAAAAGCCCGCCGAGACCCGCATGGGCTCAGGCAAGGGCAACCCCGAGTTCTGGGTGGCCGTCGTAAAGCCCGGTCGGATGCTCTTCGAACTGGGCGGCGTCGACGAGACGTTGGCTCGCGCCGCGATGGACCGCGCCATTCAAAAACTGCCGCTCAAGGCCAAGTTCGTGGTGCGTCCGGGCACGCACGGTGCGCCGGAGGTGACCGTCTAATGGCGAAAGCTAAAGAACACGTGGCCGAGATGCGCCTGTTGGGCGACGCCGAGCTGTTAGGCCGCCTGGCCGAGACGCGTCGCGAACTCTTCAATCTCCGTTTTCAACTGGCCACCGGTCAGCTCGACAGCTCTTCGCGACTCGCCTCGGTGCGTAAAGACATTGCCCGGCTCTCCACGTTCCTTCGTGAGCGCGAGATTGCGGCCGCCGAGGCCCTAGAAGAAGGTGAACAGTCATGAGTGACGGAACCAGCGACGCGTCGCGCGCGAATCCCCGCAAGGTTCGAGAGGGCGTGGTCGTCTCGGACAAGATGGACTCGACGCTGGTCGTCGCGGTGAACGAGCGCGTCAGCCACGCCCGATACGGCAAGACCGTCCAGCGCACCAAGAAGCTGTACGTGCACGACGAGAAGAACGAAGCGAAGGTCGGCGACCGGGTGCGCGTGCAAGAGACCCGTCCGCTGTCCAAACTCAAGCGTTGGCGTCTCACCGAGATCGTGGAGCGTGCCCGATGATTCAACAAGAGTCCCGCTTAAAGGTGGCCGACAACAGCGGCGCGAAAGAAGTCCTTTGCATCCGCGTGCTGGGCGGATCGCGCCGACGCTACGCCTCGATCGGTGACGTCTTCATCGCCACGGTGAAGGAAGCCATACCCGGGGCCGCCGTGAAGAAGGGTGACGTCGTTCGGTGCGTCGTCGTTCGCACGGCCAAAGAGAAGCGCCGCCCTGACGGCTCGTACATCCGTTTCGACGAGAACGCCGCCGTGCTAATCAACGAGCAGCTCCAGCCGCGAGGCACACGCATCTTCGGACCCGTCGGGCGCGAGTTGCGCGACAAGAAGTTCATGCGCATAATCTCACTCGCGCCAGAGGTGTTGTGATGAAGATCCATAAGGGGGACGACGTGGTGGTGCTCGCGGGCAAGTTCCGCGGCGAGCGCGCCAGCGTCGAAGAGGCGTTGCCATCGGTCAACAAGGTCATCTTGGACGGTCTCAACGTCGCCAAGCGGGCCACCAAACAGACCGGGCGCACCATGCAGGCCGGCATCATCGACAAGTTGATGCCCCTGGCCGCGTCGAACGTCGCGGTGTGGTGCCCTAAGCACAAGGGCCCGGCGAGGATCGGTTATCAGGTGGTGGAGGACGTGAAGCGTCGAATCTGTCGCCAGTGTGGGGAGTTGCTATGACCACCTCGACCCGCCCGCGCCTAAAGGTCCGCTTCGACCAGGAGATCCGCCCGGCGCTGCAGGCCGAGTTGGGCCTGGCCAACATCATGGAGGTTCCGCGACTCGAGAAGATCGTGCTTAATTCCGGGGTCGGACGCGCGACCCAAACGGCGTCACTGCTCGAAGGAGCCCAGCGAGACCTCGAGCTGATCACCGGCCAAAAGCCGGTGGTGACGCGCGCGAAGAAGTCGATCGCGAGCTTCAAGTTGCGCGAGGAACAGCCCATCGGCGTCAAGGTCACCCTGCGCGGCGATCGGGCCTGGGAGTTCTTCGACCGACTGATTAGCCTCGCGATTCCCCGTATTCGCGACTTTCGAGGGCTGTCGTCCAAGTCCTTTGACGGACACGGCAACTACACCTTTGGCGTGAACGACCAGTTGATCTTTCCCGAGATCGACTACGACAAGATTGACGCGCCGCGGGGTTTTGACATCACCATCGTCACCACGGCTGAGACCGACGAGCAGGGGCGCGCGTTCCTGCGCGCCTACGGCTTTCCCTTCAAGCAGGAGAATCGATAAGCATGGCGAAGAAATCTCTTCGAATCAAGCAGAAGCAGACCCCCAAGTTCTCCACACGCGCCTATACGCGTTGTGAGCGCTGTGGACGACCCCGTTCGGTGTATCGCAAGTTCGGCCTCTGTCGGATCTGTCTGCGCATGATGGTTCACGCCGGTGAGATTCCCGGCGTCACGAAAGCAAGCTGGTAGGAGGAACGTTATGACGATGACTGACCCGATTGCCGACATGCTCACCCGGATTCGCAACGCCAACGCCGCGATGTTCGACAGCGTGAAGATGCCCAGCTCGAAGCTCAAGGAGAACCTGGCCCACGTGTTGAAAAAGGAGGGCTTCATCGCGGGCTACACCGTCACGAAGGTGGAGAACAAGCCCGGCGCCCAGCTCGAGATCAGCCTCAAGTACTCCGAGGACCGCAAGAAGACCATCATCGGCATCAAGCGCGTCTCCAAGCCCGGTCTTCGTATTTACAAGAAGTCCGATCAGATGCCCAAGGTGCTCGGCGGCGTGGGCGTCGCGGTCGTGTCGACCAGTCACGGGCTCATGACCGACCGCGAAGCACGTAAGGCCAAGTTGGGTGGCGAGGTGCTCTGTTATGTGTGGTAGTTCGCCCAACGCAACCTCGGAGGTTCGCTAATGTCGCGGATCGGTCGTAATCCCATCACCGTGCCGGCCAACGTCACTCTGAGCGTCGGCCAAGACGAGGTCACCGTGAAGGGGCCCAACGGCACCATGACGCGCCGGGTCCCCGACGGCATCACGCTCGTCGCCGAAGGTGACACGTGGATCGTCGAGCGACGAAGCGACGAGACGGCGTACAAAGCGCTGCACGGCCTGACCCGCACGCTGGTCGCCAACATGGTGACCGGCGTGACGGACGGCTTCTCCAAGGACCTCGAGATCGTCGGCGTGGGGTACCGGGCCATCGCTAAGGGCCCTGGCGCGCTCGAGCTCGCCCTGGGCTTCTCGCACCCGGTGTTCGTGAACGCACCCGAGGGCATCACCTTCGAGGTTCCGCTTCCCACCCGCATCACCGTGCGGGGCATCGACAAGGAGAAGGTC
>PKXH01000023.1 GCA_003133405.1 Acidimicrobiaceae bacterium
ATCGAAGTCCCCAACCATCGATTGCGATTCACAATCGATGGTTGGGGACTCTTTTTAGCTTGGGATTACTACAGGAACTCGATGATTAGCGAAGCGCTCACCGTGCTCGCACCTCCAGCAATGGGAGTGATTGTTAATGCCGCGGCATTCCCGGCGGGGTTGAGGACCCTGAGCACGCTGTCGGTGCTAGTAGTTGTTACCAGAGCCATCCCGACGATCTGTGACGTGCCCGTCAGCCGCCCCACGACGGTGTAGGGAAGTATTGCCCCGTTGAGCGTGAGCTCTAACTGACCGGCCTCGGTAACCGAGACTTCGAACGAGACGTAGTAGGTCCCGATGGTCGCGAGTTGGAACGACGTCGCCGTTAACGCCGAGATCGACCCGGAACCGGCTGCGCCAAGTTCGGGAAACGGTACGGCTGCGCCAGTGGCAACGGTTGCGGTGTAATCCCCAGGGCTAAGGCCGTAGAACTCTGCGAAGTCCACTGACGTGCCTGCGGCCCCCTGAGGACCTTGAGGGCCNNGCCGGTGGTTCCGGTAGAACCCGTCGACCCGGTCGCGCCGGTGGCTCCCGTGGCGCCAGTTGATCCTGTCGTGCCGGTTGGCCCTGTGGCGCCGGTCGCGCCGGTAGCACCAGTGGCGCCGGTAGATCCCGTCGCGCCTGACTTGCCGTTCTTAGCGCCGGACTTAGAATTATTGTGCGAACTCGACGTCGAAATGACTGTCGCAATCCCTGGTGAGGCAAGTACCTGAGCACTTGTGTTAATCCGCGTGGGCCGAAAGAAGGCAAGCTCGGGATTGCCGACGCGAGCCGTGGCACCCACGGAAACGTTCGCCGTCGGATCAGTCGCAACAACCGGTACCAGGGCGAGACCCTTGGCGTTTGTCGTGACCGATTCAGTCGTTCTCAACGAACCACTTAGGTGCCCTCCATGGACGACAATCGAGACTAACTGGCCCGACAGCCCTCGGTTAGCACCGGGAATCGTAACGGCGATTTTGGCGGTCGCGTCCGATCCCGAAATGGCGCTCATCGAGACTTTAAGCGTCGGCGTTCCGGTGATGCCCGAAACCTGACTCATCAATGAACGAAGTTCACTGATGGCGGCCGAAGTGCCCGTGTTCGACGCGGGATACCCTAAACCCCACGCGACGTGGTTGTAAACGATTTTTGCGGCGGCACCCAATTGACTGGAGGTGTAGAGACCCGAGCGTCCCGAGGCAATTCTTCCGAGCGCCTGTTCAGACGACAGGGCGTAGCCGAGCGCGGCGAAGCCAGAAGTCGCCGCCCCATCTGGTGCATTGGAGACCACGTAGTCATAAACGGGCATTGGATAGTTCCCGTCCAGTGACGGCGAGTCCGCACATAGTCCCCATCCGCTGATCGAGGGAAAACCCAGCCCGTAGAGACCGAAATAGGTGTTCTTGCCGTCCAGGGTGGCGCAGTACCCTTGATACCCGTCGGAAGGAGCGCCCTTAGTGCACTGTGACGTTGCCGAGCTTCTCGGATGCGTCGTGTTTGCTCGCACGGTCCCCGCTGCGGCGACACCGCTGGGAACTGCGACGCTGAGGGCCAGAACAAGACCCAATAAAACCGTTCGAATGGACCGAACTTCCATGATGACCTTCTTCTCTTCTCCGTGACGGATTGTCTAGGGAGGGGAAGCTGGGTCTGGACGTCCTGTGGTCGGATTCTACCACTGAACAGTAAGATTTACATTGTAACTTTTACATATTTCCTGTTTAGTGCCAGGTCGCTTCTTAGGCCATGACGACGATCGTACCGGCGAACTTGTCGTGGAGGGTCTGATTACGTGGGTCGTAGAGCGGATACAAGTTATCGACGAGCGCGATGAAGGCGACGATATAAATCGAAGCCGGGTTCGCCGCCAGTTCGATGGCGCTGTAAATGGCGATGAAGCCCCAGCGTTTGAACGCTTGTAAAAGGGTGATGGCCTGTCCGTTGCCCGCGTCGCGAACTCTCGTGGCCGCGACGCGATTGCCGATGGTCTGACCTCGAGCGCCGCTTAAGAATTTGACCATGTAAACGCCTTCTAGGACCAGCGCCATGAGGGCGCCAACGACGTTCCCGTCGAGTTGGGCGAAAATTGACGCCACGACGAGGGACGGAATGATGAGGATGAGATCGTCGGCGAACGTCGCGCCCACACGCCGCCACCATCCGGCCAGCATCAGTCCCGTCGTGGCGTCGATCTGACCGTGGGCGTTGGCGGGCAGCGTCCTTCCACACACCGGACAGCTTGATCCATTCATTTCCGAGCCGCAGTTCGAGCAGTACATCTATCTATCTTGCTTCGTCGCGCACTGCCCGAGCGACATCTCGTATCTTGAAGGCAGTTTCGTCAACCTTGGCTTTGACAGGTACCGCCTAACCTTGGTGACGTGAGTGCTGACGAACGCTTCACCGACTCGGGAATCGAAATCAAAACGGTCTATCGCGGCGCCGACCTCCAGGACTTTGACGAAGCGTCCCAACTCGGCGATCCCGGTGCTTATCCCTACACTCGCGGCGTGCAGGAGACGATGTACCGCGGCCGCCTGTGGACGATGCGCCAGTACGCCGGCTTTGGCAGCGCCGAAGCGACCAACGAACGATTCAAGTTCCTCTTGGACGCGGGCCAGACAGGACTCTCGTGCGCCTTCGACCTGCCGACGCAAATGGGGCTCGACGCCGATCACGCGCGCGCCGAGGGAGAAGTGGGCAAGGTCGGCGTGGCGATCTCTTCGTTGGAGGACATGCGACTGCTGATGCGAGATCTGCCCCTCGGAGAGGTCACGACGTCAATGACCATCAACGCAACGGCCGCGACGCTGTTGTTGCTCTACCAGTTGTTTGGCGAAGAACAGGGATACACGGGGGCGCAACTTCGCGGCACCGTTCAAAACGACATCTTGAAAGAGTACGTGGCGCGAGGCACGTATATCTACCCACCCCGGCCTTCGATGCGTCTGGTGGTCGACACCTTCGCCTACTGCGCGAAAGAGATGCCAAACTGGAACACGATTTCGATCTCGGGCTATCACATCCGAGAAGCTGGCTCGACGGCCGTGCAAGAGATTGCCTTCACGCTCGCCAACGGCATCGCCTACGTCGAGGCGGCGCTGGCCGCGGGACTAGCCCTGGACGCGTTCGCGCCGCGACTCAGTTTCTTCTTTAACGCGCACAACAACCTCTTCGAGGAGGTGGCCAAGTATCGCGCAGCCCGTCGCTTGTGGGCGTCGATCATGCGAGATCGCTTCGGCTCGACTGACCCGCGCTCGACCATGTTGCGCTTTCATACCCAAACCGGCGGTTCGACGCTGACCGCCCAACAGCCCGAGAACAACATCGTGCGCGTGACCCTCCAGGGTCTGGCCGCCGTACTCGGCGGAACACAGAGTCTGCACACCAATGGCTTCGATGAGGCGCTGGGTCTGCCGACCGAGCGGGCCGCCCGGTTGGCCCTGCGCACGCAACAGGTTCTCGGTTACGAGTCGGGCACGGCCGACACCGTGGACCCCTTGGCCGGTTCATACTTTGTCGAATCGCTGACCAACGAGGTTGAGCGGCGCGCCCGAGAGTACATCGAGACGATCGACCAGATGGGTGGTTCGGTCGCGGCGATCGAAGCGCACTACCTCCAAGATGAGATCGACGCGGCGGCGTATGAGTTCGCGCGTGGGGTTGAGCGGGGCGACAAGATCGTCGTCGGGGTAAATCGATTCACCGAGAGTGAGCCGACGCGAGCTGACGTCTTTCCCATTGACGAGCAACAGCAACAGGCCCAGATTGCGCGCGTGCGCCAACTCAAGGCGTCGCGCAAGGACGACGGGGTCCGCGCGGCCCTCAACGACCTCGCGGTGGCGGCACGCGGATCGGCCAACGTGCTCTACCCGATGAAAACGGCGCTGTCGCGGCTGGCGACGCTCGGCGAGGTGGCCGACGTGTTGCGCGACGAATTCGGGGTCTACCAGGCCGGTTAACGAACCAGCGGCTCGTGAAAGTGCGTGACGCTCGGGGGCTCTTGGTAGTACGGGTGGGTTAGCGCGCGCCACTTCATAAAGATCTCCGTCTCTCGAAACGAGAGGTGCGCGTCGATCGAGGACCAACGAACGAGTAAGAGGTAGATCGAACCATCCTCGGCCTGAGGGCGTACCTCAGCGCCAAAGCACCCTTCGGCGGACTCGATGAGGGGCAGGGCTTCGCGCATTGACGCTTCGAACTTTGGTTCTTCGCCCGCTCGAATGCTCAAGAGGGCGTGTTCGAGTATCACACGCGCCGAAGGAGCCGCTGGCGCAAGGACGTGTCCTGGGCGACGGCGATCGCCGTGTGAGCCAGAGCGATCGCGCCGTCGACGACGGCTTGATCGGCCGCCGGCGTCGCGCACGCGGCCGTGAACTCCGGCTGATGGTTCAAGGCCCCATTGGTGGGAATCATCAAGAGGGGATGAATGGACGGCACGACAAGTGAAACGTTGCCCATATCGGTTGAGATGGTCGGCTTGGCCGCGCGCTCGTCATCGAGCGCAAAACTTCGCCCCAGGGATTCGGCGGCGCGACGGTAGTGCGCGAGGATGTCAGGGTCGGACTCCATGTGCGAGAACGGATGCCCTAGTTCTTCGATGACGAGTGTGGTGCCGGTAGCCAAGGCACCGGCTTGAAAACAGGCGTTGACACGATCTCGAAGGCTGCTCAGTCGCTCGCTTGTGGCCGAACGGGCCATAAATCGTCCTACGGCCCGGCTCGCGATGATATTGGCGGCCGAGCCCCCTTCGGTGACGATGCCGTGCACCTGGTCCTCCGGGCGGAGCTGTTGACGCAATAGCCCGAGGGCGACTTGGGCAATGGTCAGTGCGTCCAGGGCGTTCGCGCCCTCCCAGGGGGCCGCCGACGCGTGCGCTTCCTTGCCCGCATACACGACGTCGAAGTGGTCGACGGCGAGGCACGTGGCCTCGAGGCGTTCCTCGCGAAAGGGGTGCACCATCATGGCCGCGTGCGCGTCGTCAAAGTAGCCCGCCTCGAGGAGGTCGATTTTACCGCCGCCCCCTTCTTCAGAGGGTGTCCCCAGCAAGGTGACCGTGAGGTTGAGCTCGTCGGCGACGGCCCCGAGTCCCAGCGCGGCACCGAGTGAGGCGGCCGCGATGATGTTGTGTCCGCACGCGTGACCGACGTCGGGCAGCGCGTCGAACTCGGCGCAAAAGGTGACGTGAAGTTCGCCCGTGCCTTTGGTGGCCCGAAAGGCGGTCGGCAACGAGGCGATTCCCCGCTCCACGAGAAAGCCCCACTGCTCAGCGGCGCGCGCGACGGCTTCGGATGATTCAAACTCGACGTAACCGAGTTCGGGGTGCGCGTGAATGAAGTGGCTGAGCGCAACGAGATCACCACGTGCGCTCTCGATCGTGTCAGTGGCGCGTTGTTGCAGCGTCATTCAATCACCACGACGACGTCGCCGGCACTGACGGAATCGCCCGTAGCGACGTTGATCGCCTTCACCACACCCGACCTCTCGGCGTGCACGAGGTTCTCCATTTTCATCGCTTCGAGAATGACGACCGTATCGCCGGCCTCGACCGCTTGTCCCACTTCCACGTTGACGTTGACGATGGTGCCCTGCATCGGTACGCTGACCTTGCCCGAACCGCTGCCGAGCACCCCGGAGTGGTGTTGGCGTCGGGGTTTGGCGGCGGTGCTCTGGGGACGTGTGGACAAGTCGTCGTCGAACTCAGGGACCCAGAGTGCGACGGTGACCCGCCGTCCGTTGACTTCCGCGGTCACGTCCTTGCGTACCCGGCCCTCGCCAACCGAGACGGCGGCCTGTACCGGCGTGGGTAGCGCGGTGAAGTCCAGGCTGGTCTCAATCCACTTGGTGGAGTGCGTCCCATTCACGAACTCTTCGCTTGAAAGAATCAAGACGTCTGCGCCGAGAGTCGTCGCGACGCCCTCGATGGTGGTCTCTTCAATGGCGCGCAGCATTCGCCGACGCGCTTTTTCACGGTCCGAGGCCCATACGATGAGCTTGCCGATCAAATTGTCGTAGTACTGCGAGATTGAATCACCCGCGCCGTAACCCGCGTCGAGACGAACGCCCGGACCTGAGGGCTGATCGAAACGAGTGATCGTGCCCGGTGAAGGAAGGAATCGCCCCCCCGCGGGATCTTCGGCGTTGATCCGAATTTCGATAGCGTGGCCGTTTCTTCGCACATCCTCTTGGCTGAAGTCCAAGCGTTCTCCGGCCGCGACTCGAAGTTGCCATTCCACGAGGTCGAGTCCGGTGACCATCTCGGTAACGGGGTGTTCGACCTGTAGGCGAGTGTTCATCTCGAGGAAGTGGAACTCGCCATCTTGGAAAAGAAACTCAACTGTTCCGGCGTTCACGTAGCCGCAGGCCGCGGCAATCTTGACCGCGGCTTCGCCCATGGCGTGACGCATCTCGTCGGAGAAGTTCGGAGCCGGTGACTCCTCGATCAGTTTTTGATGGCGACGTTGGGCGGAACAGTCGCGTTCGCCGAGCCACAACGTGTTGCCATGTGCGTCGGCGAGGATTTGCATTTCGATGTGGCGGGGCCAGCTGAGGTAGCGCTCGAGGTAGCATTCGGCGCGCCCGAAGTAACTCAGTGATTCACGCTGGGCACTTTCGAGTGCCGCGGGAGCTTCGTCGGGTGCGTTGACGACCTTCATCCCACGACCGCCGCCGCCGTAAGCGGCCTTGATCGCGACGGGCCAACCGAACTCCTTGCCGAAGGCGACGACCTCCTTCGCGTTTTTCAGTACTTGGTTACGACCGGGCACACCGGCCACGTCCACCGCTTCGGCCGCGAGGCGCGACGAGATCTTGTCGCCCATGACTTCTATTGCTTCGGGCGGCGGGCCGACGAAGGAGATCCCGCGTGAGATGATCGCGCGAGCAAAGTCGGCGTTCTCTGAGAAGAATCCGTAGCCTGGATGCACGGCGTCCGCGCCGCAGCGTTCGATTATGTCCAAGATTGAGTCGGTGTTGAGATAGCTTTCGGCGGCCGTTTGACCTCCGAGAGCGTACGCCTCGTCGGCCATTCGCACGTGCAATGCGTTGCGGTCCAACTCGGAATACACCGCGACCGTGGTGATGCCCATTTCTCGACAGGTCCTGATCACGCGAACCGCGATCTCGCCTCGATTGGCGATGAGGACTTTCTTTATCACCTAAACCTCCGTACCGGGCCAGTTATTTTCTGGGACTCGTCCCCTAAACTCTAATGTTTGAGTGTGAGTCCCATTGTGTGGAGTGTTGAACACTTTGACGAGATTGATTCGACTAATTCGTCCTTGGCAAAACGGGTGAACGCAGTCTTGGCCGAGGGACTCGTCGTTATGGCCGACTATCAGAGCTCTGGTCGTGGACGATTAGACCGCCAGTGGTCGTCGCCACCGAGGGCCTCACTCCTCTGCTCAATCCTGCTACGACCGCAACTCGAGGCGGACCGTCTCCAACTCGTCGTGGCCGCCGTCGCGTTGGCCGCCCGTGCCGCGCTGGTTCGTCTCTGCGGCGTACGACCGCAACTCAAGTGGCCCAACGACTTGGTCGTTGGTGAGAACAAGCTCGGTGGACTTCTCGCTGAAGTCGTCGCGACCGAGCGTGATTTGGCCGTGGTGGTGGGACTCGGCGTGAATCTCACGTTCCCGGGTCCCGAGGATGCGAAGTCGACTTCGGTGCAGGTTGAGAGCGGTCTGACGATTGCGCCTCGCGCGCTGCTCGACATCGTCCTCGAAGAGCTTGAGACACGCCGGGCGCAACTCGACAGCGATGACGGACAACGGGCGCTTCGAACTGAGTACGAACGCGCCTCGGCGACGATAGGCCAGACAGTTCGCGTCGAACAACTCAGTGGCACGATCACCGGGCGAGCGAAGGGCGTCGACGCGGCCGGGCAACTCCTCGTCGAAGTCGAGGGCGTCGTTCTGAGTCTTGGTGCCGGCGACGTGGTGCACGTGCGCCACGCTCACGTCGAGGGCGTATGAGTCGGCCCACTCGAGTACTGGTGACGGGCGCCGGAGGTCAGGTGGGTGTCGACCTCGTGGACGTACTTCGCGGCCTTACGCCGCCGGGTGGCGACGCGTCGTTTCAACCCGACGGTCGGGTCGTTGCTGACGACGAATTCGAGGTGCTCGGTCTCACTCGTCACGATCTGGACGTTACGGATCGAGACGCAGTTTTTCGTTCGCTACGCGTCACGCGACCAGACGTCATCGTGCATCTCGCGGCCTACACCGCCGTGGACCGTGCTGAAGAGGACGCGACGACGTGTTTTGCGGTGAACGAACAAGGTACGGAGTCGATGTCGCTGGCGGCGAGCGACGTTGGAGCCCACCTCATTGCCATCTCCACCGACTACGTCTTTGACGGCACGAAGGGCGCCGCGTACGTCGAGTACGACGAGGCGCATCCCTTGAGCGTCTACGGCGCGTCGAAGCGTGAAGGCGAACTTCGATGCTCGCCGAGTGACACGATCGTTCGCACCTCGTGGGTCATGGGCGTGCGAGGGGCGAACGTCATCCACGTCATCGCCGATCGAGCGACGTCGGGCGCCAACGTGCGCTTCGTGGATGACCAAACAGGAACGGTGAGCGCGGCGAGCGACCTGGCCCGGTCGCTGGTGACGTTGGTGCGGGAACGACCAAGTGGCACCTGGCACGTGGCGAACTCCGGCGCCACCACTTGGTTTACTGTCGCGGCGTACGTTGGGGGGCTTTTACTTCGCGGTGAGGAGTTCGCGACGCCGATTGCAACGAGTGATCTCGTCCCGGCCCCGCTCGCCACACGTCCGCCGCGAAGCGACCTCGACACGCAGAAGTTTGCGTCGCACTGGGCGTCGTTGCCGCCCTGGCGAGACGCCGTCGCACGTTTAGTCGTCGACCGAACCGGTCGCGAGGGGGTGGTGAGGTGAGTGACTCCGCCCACGATGTGTCCGCGGTGGTCGTGGACTATCACACCGATCAGGTATTGGTCGAGTGCGTGGAATCGCTCTTCGCCAACGGGGTCGGTGAAATCGTTGTGGTCGAGAACGGCGAGGTCGGATCGGTACCTTCGTCGCTGCTGGAACGTGGAGTGGTGTTGGTCTCGCCTGGACTAAATCTCGGCTACGGCCGGGGCGTGAACCGCGGTGTTGCCTTCGCTCATTCGACGCGCTACGTCCTCGTCTCGAACCCTGACGTGATCGTGCACGAAGGAGCGGTGGCGGCACTGGTTGCCTATCTCGAAACGCACTCGGCGGTCGCGCTCGTAGGGCCCGCCATCCTACGATCCGACGGTACGGTCTATCCCTCGAAGCGCGATTTTCCAAATGTCTGGCTCGCGGGTCTTCACGCGATGTTGTCGCCACTGTGGCCCGGCAATCCCGCGACGATGCGCTACCGCTCGACAAAAAGTGATGGCCCCGTGGATTGGGTGTCGGGCGCCTGTTTTCTCGTTCGACGTCAGGCCTTTGAGATGGTGGGGGGCTTTGACGAACGGTATTTCATGTTCGCTGAGGATATGGCGCTGTGCTGGCAGTTACGAGAGCACGGTTTCGAAGTAGCGGCCACGAGCGACGCGACCGTAACGCATCTCGAGGGAGTGTCGCGGTCCCGCGCGTCACGAGCGATGCTCATCGCGCATCACCGCAGCGCCCTTCGATTTGAGTTCCAGACGGCTCGGGGGTGGCGCCGCGTCCTCGTGCCGTTGGCGGGCCTGGTCTTAAGCCTGCGCCTGGCCCTCGTCCTGATTGTGCGCCCCAAGGCGTAAGAGGACCTGCGCCTAGAATGGTCCTAGGGCTGCGAGTGGTCTGTGGTTGAAAGTCGATGCCAGTCGCGGGCGAAACGACCCACGTAAGGTGTCTTGTTGACACTGAGCATGGCGCGGTTTAGAAGTAAGTCCTGCCCCGGAGCGTTCAACGTGATCGCCGAGGGAGCCGGTGAAGTGTGCGACATCACCGTAGGAGAGCGCAAGCTGCCCACGGTACGCACGGACACCGCCGCAGGCCAGTGTGGGGTCAAAGACCAGGTCAGCACTCGCAGCCCTGCTGTAGTTCAGGATCGACCGGTAGGGTAAAGCACGACATGAGCGTATTTCAGAAGATTTTGAAGGCCGGCGAGGGCAAGCGGGTGCGTCAACTCGCCGAGCTGGTGGGGCCGATCAACGAGCTCGCCGGGCAGATGGCGGCGCTGACCGATGCCGAACTGAGGGCTCAGACGGACATCTTTCGCGAGCGTCTCGCCGAGGGTGAGACGCTCGACGACCTCCTCATCGAGGCGTTCGCCGTCGTGCGCGAGGCCGCCACGAGGGTCCTCGGGCAGCGTCCCTACGACGTGCAGTTGATGGGTGGGATGGCTCTGCACTTTGGATGGATCGCTGAAATGAAGACCGGTGAAGGCAAGACGCTCGTGTCGACGTTGCCGGTCTACCTGAACGCCCTGGCCGGAAACGGCGTGCACGTCGTGACGGTGAACGACTACTTGGCCACGCGCGACGCGAACTGGATGGGCGAGGTCCATCGTTTCTTGGGCCTGCGCGTGGGCCGAATCGGCCCGGATCTCCAAGACTTTGACGAGAAGCGCGACGCCTACGCCGCGGACGTCACCTACGGCACCAACACCGAGTTCGGTTTCGACTACCTGCGCGACAATATGGCCCGACGTAGTGAACACATGGTTCAGCGCGGACACCACTACGCAATCGTCGACGAGGTTGACTCGATTCTTATCGACGAAGCACGAACGCCACTGATCATCTCGGGTCCCGCCTCGGACGTCACGAAGCTCTATTACCAGTTCGCGTCGATCGCTCGGACGTTGACCCGGGACATTGATTACGAGGTGGACGAGGAGAAGAAGACCGTCGTGCCGACCGAGGCCGGCATCGAGAAGGTGGAACGTCAACTTGGCGTAACTAACCTTTATGACGCGGTCGCGACGAACTACGTGCACCAACTCGGCCAGGCCCTTCGAGCGAAGGAGCTCTTCCATCGCGACAAGGAGTACCTCGTCGACGCCGGGGAGGTGAAGATCGTTGACGAATTCACCGGGAGAACCCTCGAAGGTCGCCGTTGGAGCGACGGACTGCACCAAGCCGTCGAAGCCAAGGAGCGCGTGAGGATTCAAGAGGAGAACCACACCTGGGCCACGGTCACGTTACAGAATTACTTCCGGCTCTACCAGAAGCTCGCCGGTATGACCGGCACCGCCGAGACCGAAGCCGCGGAGTTTGGCAATACGTACGGTCTCTCCGTCGTGCCCATTCCAACCAACGAGGTCGCGATTCGTCTCGATCAGCCCGATCTCATCTTCAAGACCGAGGCTGCCAAATTCGCGGCCATTGTGGAGGACGTGCGCGAACGCTCCGACCGTGGTCAACCGATTCTGCTGGGCACGGCCTCGGTGGAAAAATCTGAACTATTGTCGCGCGAACTTTCCAAAGCCGGTATCGCTCACGAAGTCTTGAACGCGAAGCAACACTTCCGCGAAGCCGAGATTGTCGCTCAGGCCGGACGAATTGGCGCCGTCACCGTCGCGACCAACATGGCGGGGCGAGGCGTCGACGTCGTGCTGGGCGGGAACTTTGAAGGTCTCGCGGTCCGCGACGCCGTGGCGCAAGGCTGCACACCGGGCACCGAGGAGTACGACGCCGCCTACCAACAGGCGGCCGCCAAGTGGAAGCCGATCACCCAGGCTGATGGCGACCGGGTTCGCGCGCTCGGCGGACTTTACGTGCTCGGCACCGAGCGCCATGACTCTCGGCGAATCGACAATCAGCTGCGAGGTCGCTCGGGTCGTCAGGGCGACCCCGGCGAGAGTCGTTTCTACCTTTCGCTCGAGGACGAGTTGCTTCGACTTTTCGCCACTGGCGCGGTGTCGTGGGTCATGGATCGCACGATGCCCGAAGAAGAGGCCATCGAAGCCAAGATGGTGTCGCGCGCGATTGAACGCGCCCAGAACACAGTCGAGGCTCGAAACGCCGAGATACGCAAAGATGTCTTGAAGTACGACGAGGTGATGAACGAGCAACGAAAGGTCATCTACGCTCGGCGACAACAGGTCCTCGACGGCGAAGACATCCACGACGCCACCGTGGCGCTAATTGAAGAGCGTCTCGTGGAAACGGTGAATGAACAATTGGGGGGCAATTTCTCAGAGGAGTGGGATCTCAACGCACTGGTGCTCGATCTCCAGGCGTTCTATCCCACCCAACTCAACGCCGATGCGTTAAGCGCGTATCAGGACGTTCAAGACATCGAAGCCCTCGTCGTGGATGAAGCGGTTAGTCAGTACGAGCTTAAGTCGGAGAACTTTGTCGGGGGTCTCGATACCGCCAAGGAGATCGAACGCGACGTGATGCTTCAGATTCTCGATCAACGCTGGCGTGAACACCTCTCGGACATGGACTACCTGCGTGACGGTATCCATCTTCGTCAAGTCGCTCAACAAGATCCCCTGACGGCGTGGCAAAAAGAGGGTTATCTGATGTTCGAGCATCTGTTAGGGGCGGTGGACCTCGACTACGTTCGCTACATCACTCACGTCGAGATCGCGCCCGAGTCAGAGCCGGTGAGTGACGACGACGAAGGACTCGAGGGCGCCATGACCAACGCGATCGAAGTCGCGCCCGGTGCCACCGAACTACCCGTGCACGAGAAGTCCAGAAAACCGACCCCACGACAGGGCGACAAAATCGGTCGTAACGATCCGTGCTGGTGTGGCTCGAAACGCAAATTCAAGCAGTGCCATGGCCGACCCTAAGGCGGAGAACGCCTTACGGAGCGCCCTCGCCACCTTGGAAGATCTCGAAATCCGCTGGAACGCGGCGCGAGAGTATCTGAAGATTGACGCGAGCCGGGCCCGCCACGTGCTGCTGGCGGAACTGGCCGCCGCCCCCCAACTCTGGGAGGACCCGGATAACGCCCGAGCCGTCACCACCGAACTCGGACGTCTAACGAATGACCTCGACTCCTTTGATGCGCTACGTCGTACCCTCGACGACGCGGTCGTCCTCGGGGAGTTTGCCCGCGAGTCCTTGACCGCCGGAGAGGCCGATTGGTCGCTCTTTGATGAACTCGCGAGCTTGGTGGAGCAGCTCGGCCACGCCATCGCTGCCTTGGAGACCCAGAGCCTCTTTAGCGGGCCCTACGACGAGAACGACGCGATCGTGGAACTGCACGCCGGCGCGGGCGGCACCGACGCCCAGGACTGGACTGAGATGCTGCTACGGATGTACTCGCGTTGGGCCGAACGAAGAGGCTTCGGCGTCGAGATCGACGAGACGACCGAGGGCCAAGAGGCCGGTCTGCTCTCGGCCACCTTCATTCTCACGGGTCGCTTCGCCTACGGCTGGCTCTCGGTCGAGCGCGGCGTGCACCGACTGGTGCGAATGAGCCCCTTCGACTCCCAGGCTCGGCGCCAAACGAGCTTTGCCAGCCTGGACGTGACGCCGCTGCTCGCTGACAGCGCCGCCGAGGTCGAGATCGACGAAAAGGATCTGCGCGTCGATACGTACCGCTCCTCGGGCGCCGGGGGACAGCACGTCAACAAGACCGATTCGGCGATTCGTCTGACCCACCTGCCCAGTGGCATCGTGGTGAGTTGCCAGAACGAACGCTCGCAGCACCAGAACCGAGCGCGGGCGATGCAGATCTTGGAAGCGAAGCTGGCCGAACGGGCCCGGGCGCAACGCCAGGCCGAAATGAACGCGTTGAGTGGACATCGAAGCGACAACGCGTGGGGTTCGCAGATTCGCAGTTACGTTCAGGCGCCGTATCAATTGGTGAAGGACCACCGCAGCGATTTTGAGACGGGTAACGTCGAGGCCGTGTTGGACGGCGACCTCGATGGATTCATGGAAGCGGAGTTGCGTCGTCAGCGGTCCACTTCATAAATTTTTTGAGACACGACAATTGCCTGGTTTTCGTGGTCCCAGCGCGCGCCGCACTCAAACTAGAATGGCATTACTACTGTGCCCGTGCGTCGCACAACTACCGATAAACCCGAGGGGGTGTGGCCGTGATTCGATTCGAAAACGTCTCCAAGACGTATAAGAACGGCACGTCGGCCCTCAAGGACATCTCGCTCGACATTGAAAAGGGCGAATTCGTCTTCTTGGTCGGTGCGTCGGGCTCGGGTAAGACCACGTTCCTGCGCTTGCTGCTTCGCGAGGAACATCCCGACCAGGGTCGTATTCTCGAAGCCGGTCGCGACATCGGCGAGCTGCCCAAATGGCGGGTGCCGTACCTGCGGCGCAACATCGGTTGCGTCTTTCAGGATTTTCGTTTGTTGCCCAATAAGAGCGTCTTTGAGAACGTGGCCTTTGCTCTCGAAGTGATCGGACGACCGCGTTCCACTGTCGAGTCCCAAGTCCCTCAGATCTTGGAGCTAGTGGGGCTTTCCGACAAGTCCAAGAATCTGCCCCACGAACTCTCCGGCGGTGAGCAGCAGCGCGTCGCGGTGGCCCGGGCCTTCGTCAATCGCCCGTTGATCCTCTTGGCCGACGAGCCCACCGGCAACCTCGACCCGGCGAACTCTGAGTCCATCATGGCCCTGCTCGAGCGCATTAACCGCACCGGCACCACGGTGGTGATGGCGACGCACGACAAGGCGCTCGTGGACCGTATGCGCCGACGCGTCATCGAACTCGACAAGGGTGAGATGATTCGCGACCAGGTGCGCGGGGTCTATGGCATCGACGAGGGAGTCACCCTCTAATGCGCGTGTACTTTCGCTACGCCTTCAAAGAGACTTTCAGCAATCTCTGGCGCAATCGCCTGATGACCATCGCGGCGGTCTTAACCGTCGCGGTATCCCTTTCGCTGGTCGGGTCGGCACTGTTATTGAAGCAGAGCGCCGCGCAGGCCTCCGCTCAGTGGCAACAGGGCACGCGCGTCACGGTGTGGATGCAGCCCACCGCCTCCTCGAGCGAGATCAACGGGGTACGAAGTCAACTCGCGAACCTGCCGATTGTAAAGAGTTGCGTCTACTACACCCAAGCGCAGGACTACAAAGAGGCGTTGCAGCTACTGCCGCCTTCGGAGTCGAGCGTTTTGACGGTGAAGGACATGCCGTCGTCGTTCCGATGTATCCCGACGGTGCCATCCAACGCCTTCGTCGTCGAGTCGACCTTCGCCACGCAGCCTGGCGTTTATAAGGTCACGGCCCCCGAACAACAGATTCGCGAAATGAACCGGGCGATCCGAATCCTGCAAATTGTCTTCTTGGCTCTGGCCGCGGTGTTGCTACTCTCGGCGACCGTCTTGATCCTCAATACCATTCGAATGGCAATCTTCGCTCGACGTAGAGAAGTGTCGGTAATGAAACTCGTCGGTGCGACCAACTGGTTCATTCGCATTCCGTACATCACCGAAGGTTTCATTCAGGGACTCCTGGGTTCGGCGGTGGCGATAGGCGCGGTGACTGCGCTCCACACCTGGTATCCGTTGCATAACGAGTTTCAGTTAGACACGAGCGCGCTCGTGGGAACGAATGCCGTGGTCCTGATCGTCGGGGTCCTTATCGGATCGGTCGGATCGGCCATTGCGATCCGACGATTCCTCGACGTCTAACTCTGCGTATCGTCAAAGTCAACGGCGAGAGAGTTCACGCAGTAGCGAAGACCTGACGACGTGGGGCCGTCGTTGAAGACGTGTCCGAGGTGACCGCCGCACTTTGAACACAGGATCTCGGTGCGCGTACGAAACAGCGACCGGTCAGTGCGTTCAATAATCGTGCCCGGCTCGCAGGCATCAAAGCTCGGCCAACCACAACCCGAGTCGAACTTCCGATCGCTCGAGAAGAGGTGCTGTCCGCAGCCGCCACAGGTGAACACGCCGTCCGCGTCGACGTGCAACAAGGAGCCCGTAAAGGGCGGCTCCGTTGCCGCCTTACGCAGTACCGCGTAGCGCTCCGGTTCAAGTTCGGCGCGCCACTGCGCGTCAGTCTTTTCAACGTCGTAGGACATGCTCGGAATCTACCGTCACTCGGACGTGCGTCGAACGACTACGAGTAGTTCGGGCGAGGTGACTCGGGTAGTAATGGCGCAAACTCCGGCTGGTCGGCGAGGAGTCGCGAGAACGCGGCCGCCAGCCCTTCGGGGTCGAGGCCCAACTCGGCCAACAGTTTGTCCGGTCGATGTTGTTCGAGGTAGGCGCGCGGCGTGCCGAGAATGCGTGTCGTGGGGAACGGACGAGCGAGATCCTGGGCCCGGCTGCGAATCGCCGAGACCATCAGCGTTCCGGCGCCGCCGTGTCGGGTTCCGTCTTCGACCGTCACGACGCGTTCGTGAGAGAGGGCGTCGTCGATCATGGTGGCGTCGGGGGGCAGGACTCGAACGTCGTACAGCGTGACCCGGTTCGCGTCCTCGCCCAAGAGGTCGAGGGCCTTGTAGGCCGCGGGCGCCATCTTGCCGACGGCCAGTACGCAGAGCGAGCCGTCACCTCGGCGGATCTCGCGGGCCTCGAGCCCGTCACCGACCTTGCCGTCAAAGGGTTTCGGCAACGTCTTGGGAAATCGAAGGGCCGTTGGCGTCGACATCGAAAGCGCCGTCGCGAGCATGCCGGGCACTTCCTCGGCGGTCGAGGGCGCGAAGACCGTCATGTTAGGAATCGCCAAACAGAGCGCGATGTCGAGCAGTCCGTGGTGGCTCGGACCGTCATCGCCCGTGACGCCCGCCCGATCGAAGACGAAGACGACCGGAAGGTTCAGCAGTCCGACGTCGAGGTGCGCTTGGTCGAACGCCCGCGAAAAAAACGTCGAGTAGATCGCGACGACCGGCTTCAAACCGCCCATGGCCATACCGGCCGCCGCCGTCACCGCGTGTTGCTCCGCGATGCCGACGTCGAAGAATCGATCGGGGAACTGGGCTTCAAAATTGAGCAGACCCGTCGGTCCGGGCATCGCCGCGGTGATGGCGACGACCCGGTCGTCGGCACTGGCGAGCGCCACCAACGAGTCAGAGAACGCCTGGGAGAACGACTGCGGGGCGACCTTTTCGCCGTCGTGTCGCGGCGGCAATTTGAAGTCGTGCATCTTCATGTCGTCGTCAATGGCCGGTTCATAACCAAGACCCTTGGTCGTCAGGACGTGGACCAGGATCGGCCCATCCCACAGTGAAGCGCTCTTCAGCGTGCTCTCCATCGACTCGATGTCGTGTCCGTCGATCGGGCCGATATAGCGCACGCCGAGATTCTCAAAGAAGGTGTGCGGCGTGACCATCTCGCGCACGACCGACGTCAGGCCGTCGATACCGAGGTAGGCCGCCTTGCCGACTTTCGGAAGATGCGGCACCGTGCGGCGCAGGCGCCCGCGCAACGTGAGGTAGGTCTTGTTGAGGCGCAGCGAGGTCAGTGACCCGGAGAGTTTGGAAATCGTCGGCGCGTAACTTCGTCCATTGTCGTTGAGGACGATCACCACTCGCTGATTCGAATGGCCGAGATTGTTCAGCGCCTCGTACGCCATGCCACCGGTCAACGAGCCGTCACCCACCACCGCCACGACGTGGCGCTTGCCGCCGTGACCAATGAGTTCCTTGCGTTGTTCGAGGGCGACCGAAAGTCCGTGCGCGTACGAGAGCGCCGTCGAGGCGTGACTGGACTCGATCCAGTCGTGCTGGCTCTCCGAGCGGTTGGGATAGCCCGAGAGTCCGCCGCGCTGGCGCAGGTTCTTGAAGCCGTAGCGGCGGCCGGTCAAGAGTTTGTGCACGTACGCCTGGTGGCCGGTGTCCCAGAGCAGGATGTCCTTGGGCGAATCGAAGACGCGGTGCAGCGCCAACGTCAGTTCGACCACGCCGAGGTTCGAGCCCAGGTGGCCCCCGGTGGGATTCGTCGTGACCGCCTCGATGATGAACTGGCGGATCTCCTCGCTTAACTCGTCGAGCTCGTCGTAGGACAGCTTCTGCAGGTCGGCCGGTGTTTCGATTGAAGGGAGAATCACCTCGCCAGCCTACTTTCGACACTTGGAAGTGGCGTCGCGACCGTGATTGGCCCCTGTACGCTCGCGTGCATGAAGAGCACCCTGGTTGAACACGAGGTTTTGCAACGAACGCTGGGCGAAGCGATGGCCCGCGGCGGCGATTTCGCCGAGGTCTTCGTCGAGGATCGCACGACGTCGTCGGCGATGCTGGATCAGCGACGCGTGGAGCAACTCAGTTCCGGACACGAACGCGGTGCCGGAATACGCGTCGTCGTTGGTGACACCACGGGATTCGCGCACACGGCGAATCTGACCGAAAGTGGACTCGTCGCGGCAGCGCGAGCGGCGGCGGCCGTGGCTCGCGATGGCGGCGGGGGCGTACGCGAGATCGCTCTCGGACCCCTTCGCGATAATCCGAGTCGCGCGACGATTCTGCCCGCCGACGTCGACAAGGCGCGCAAGATCGAACTGATGAACCACGCCGACGATGCGGCGCGCTCCGAGGGTTCGTCAATCACGCAGGTGCAGGTTGCCCTTGGTGACTCCACGCGACACTTCGTCGTAGCGAACTCCGACGGCCTTTTCGCCGGTGACCATCAGGTCCGCACTCGATTCAATGTGTCGTGTATCGCGAAGGGTGACACCGGTATGCAAACCGGTTATCGACCGATTGCCGGGACCCGCGGATTCGAGCTGCTGAGCGCTGACGCGGTCGCTGAAGCCGCGCGGGGTGCGGCGCGCCAGGCGATCACGAAGTTGGACGCGCGACCGGCACCGTCGGGAGACCTGCCGGTCGTACTGGCTGGGGGCTCGGGCGGCATCTTGTTCCACGAAGCGTGCGGTCACGGACTCGAAGCCGACGCGATCCTCAAGCAGGCCTCGGTGTACGCCGGCAAGGTCGGTCAATTGGTCGCCAGCCCCTTGGTGACACTGGTCGACGACGGGACCGTGGAGGGCGAATGGGGATACCTGGCGATCGACGACGAGGGTCGTCCCGGTGCGCGCAACGTACTCATCGAGAACGGCGTGCTCACCGACTACATGTGGGACTACCTACGTTCTCGAAAGGAAGGTCGAGTCTCATCGGGCAACGGTCGTCGCCAGAGCTACCAACACCTGCCAATGGTGCGCATGACCAACACCTACCTGCTCGAAGGTGATTCCGACGCCGACGAAATCGTGGCCCAGACCCCCTACGGCGTGTACGTCGCCCAATTGGGCGGCGGACAAGTCAATACCGCGACCGGCGATTTCGTCTTTGGCATGACGGCGGCCTTCATGATCGAAGACGGCAAGATCACGGCGCCGCTGCGCGACTGCAACCTCATTGGTAACGGCCCCGACGTCCTGCATCGCGTGGACGCTGTCGCATCAGACTTCTCGATGACGCCGGGCACCTGCGGCAAGAACGGCCAGAGTGTTCCGGTGGGTACCGGTCAGGCCACGATGCGACTCACTGGAGTCACAATTGGCGGAGCGGCCGTATGAGTCAACTACTGGAGCGCGCGGAACGCATGCTGGAATCGGCGCGCGGTGCCGAGGAGATCGAGGTCTACGTCGCGAGTGGCGTTGACACCGAGGTCCAGGCCTATCAGGGCGAAGTTGAAGAACTGACGACGGCCACCTCCAACGGGTTCGGCGTCCGAATCCTGAATGACAGCGCCGGGGGCGCTCGAGTCGGAACGGCGTGGGCCGGATCACTCGATGACGAAGCGATCGTCAACGCGTTGCGCGAAGCCCGCGACAACGCGACCTTCGCCACCGAAGACGAGTTCGTGGCCTTCGCACGCCCCGACGGCGTCGCCGCGGTGTCACTCACGTTGACCGACGACGCCGTGGCGAGCACGCCGCTGGATCAGAAGATCGCGATGGCGATCGAACTCGAACGACTGGTGCGCAGCGGCGACACTCGTATTCGACAGGTCGACTCGGCGAATTACTCGGACTACGTGGCCGAAGCGGCCATTGCGTCAACGACGGGGATTCGCGCGTCGTACGCGAGGACCGGCGCCTACGTGTCCGTTGAGGCGATCGCTAATGACGGCGGAGACGACCAGACCGGTTGGGGACTCTCGGCCGGTCGCGCCCCTCACGAACTCGATATCGAGAAGGCCGCAGCCGACGCCATTCGCCGGGCCACGAGGATGTTGGGCGCCGTGAAGCCGAAGTCGTTCAAATGCACCGCCGTATTCGATCCGCGGACCGCGGCGACACTGTTTTCCATTATCGGTAGCGCCTTGAGTGGCGAAGCCGTCGTACGTGGTCGTTCCATCTTCGCGAATCGCGTGGGAGAAATGGTGGCGACACCGTCGTTCACGTTGCTCGATGATCCGACCGACGCTCGCCACTTTGCCGCCAGCGTGTATGACGCCGAGGGTTTGGCCTGTCGACGGAACGTACTCATCGAAAGAGGCGAGTTGAAGGGCTTCGTCTACGACACGGTCTCGGCGCGAAGAGCGGGCACCGTATCGACGGGGAGTGCGGTGCGCGGGGGGATCGCCGGATCACCGTCGGCTGGATGCCGTGCCCTCCAGCTCGCGCCCGGTGACGTGGACCAGGCGGAGATCCTTCGCCGCGTCGGCAATGGCGTCTTTGTCGAGTCGCTGATCGGCGTGCACTCCGGCGTCAATCCCGTCTCTGGTGACTTCTCGGTTGGCGTCACCGGTCTCATGATTCGTGACGGCCAACTCGCCGAACCCGTTCGTGAGATCACCGTGGCGTCCACGTTGCAACGGATGCTGCTCGACGTCGTCCACGTCGGCAGCGACCTTGAATGGCTTCCGGGCGCAGCCGCCGGTCAGAGCGTCGCGATTGACAACATCGCGGTCTCCGGGACTTAGTCCGTCGAAGTAGTTGACGACGAGGTCGACGTTGACGTTGACGTCGATGCGGGCGTCGCAGCCGGTGTCGAACTTGATTCAGTCGATGATGCCGCTGCGGGAGTCGTCGAAGTCGGGGACGGCGTTGAGGATTTGTCGGCTCCGCGACTGTCCGTCTTATAGAAGCCACTTCCCTTGAAAACTACGCCGACGGCCGAGAAGACCTTGCGCAGTTCACCGCCGCAGTGCTCACAGACCGTAAGCGCCGGGTCGGTGAATCGCTGGACCGCTTCGACTCGCTGGTGGCAGGTCTGGCACTCGTATTCGTAAGTCGGCATTGCTTCTCCTGTACTGCCCGTGGACCATGGCAGTTTACCCGCGGCCGTTCTGAGGTCATTCGGAGCATCGGTATCATTGCGCCGTGGACGACTTCCACCAACTACGTCGGCCGTCGAGTGGGGGAGCGTTCCCTCGCGATATCGGCGCCTCTGAAGTGTCGGCTCGTCGCGCGCTGGCGAAGTGTCGTATCAACATGGACGCGAAAACAACGGCCGCGGTCGCGGCCAATGCGATCAACAAGGGCGACGTTCTCGCGACGGCCCGGGTGGCGGGTATTCAAGCGGCCAAAAACGCGGCGATGTTGCTCCCCATGTCGCATCCGGTGCTCGTGGGAAACGTCCACGTCAACTTCACCATTGCCGACACCTATATCGACGTTGAAGCCAGTGTCGACACGGTCGATCGCACGGGCGTCGAAATGGAAGCGCTCATGGCGGTGACCGTAGCTGCCCTCACGGTCTACGACATGTGCAAGTCGGCCGACCGCACGATGACCATCGAAGAGATCGCGATTTGGGAGAAATCCGGTGGTCGTTCGGGTACGTGGCGTCGCGAAGACGCATTGGGAAACACGTCGGGCGTCGACTCCGAGAAATGAGATTCCGCTATAAATCAATTCGAAACTGATTCAAGTTCTTCCGTGGTACTGGTCTCGTGAGCGATCGAAACGTTCTCGGTACTCCTTTGGAATTGTGCGGCACCGATCCCGTCACGGGCTTCTACCGCGACGGGTGTTGTTCATCGGGACCAGAAGACCTCGGGAGTCACACCATCTGTGCGGTGGTGACCGCCGAGTTCCTCGAACATCAACTGTCCATCGGCAATGACTTGACCACGCCGATGCCGCAATACGGATTCCCAGGACTAGTCCCCGGCGACAGGTGGTGCGTGACGGCGGTCAATTGGCTGCGCGCCCATCGCGACGGAGCGGCGGCCTATGTGGTTCTCGCTTCCACACACGAACGCGCACTGGAGATCGTGCCTCTCGAAGCATTGACGGAGCACGCCGTGGACATACCGTCGGGACCAGGCAATCTCGAAGATTGAGATGAATCGGGTACGCCAACTCTGACGTGGTTCGACCTACTCGGTGTCGTCAAATGATTCGATCCCTCTAGATCGGTAGATCGATGCTGTCTGTCACGTGCCTGAATGACGCCACGGGGACGAATTGCGCCCGTAACTCGGACGGAGAAATGGCTCGATTCGCAGTTCATTGACGNNGGGGTTGAGCAGTCGCGGGAGCGCTTGATCGCCCTCGTCTTATTGCTGCAGCGCGCGTGGCAGTACGGCTCGCTCACGCAAGAAGAGATAGTCCGTGAGCTGAAAATCGACGAGTTCCCGGTTTCTGCCAAGGGTCCGAGAAAGGTCCCCGCGTACGAGGGCAACGAGGGCGCCGTACGGCAGAAATTCGAGCGCGACAAGGCCCGAATTCGAGAGTTGGGTTTCGAAATCGAAACCGACAACAAGGGTGACGGCGCCGTCGGTTATCGGATCGATCCCTCGAGCGGCTACGCGCCATTGATCTCTTTCACGCCCGACGAGGAACGCGTCGTGCGCTTGGCACTTCGATTCTGCGGCTTCGGCGCCTCCGGAGCCTTCAGTGTCTTCAATGAGGTCCCGGCCAGCGACGGGGGATTGGAATCCTCGATGTACTACACGCCGGTCATGCGCGCCCTCAAGCTCCACCGCGCGCTGGCCTTTGACTACCAGTCGGGCGCGAACAAGCCGCGCCTGGTCGAGCCGCTGCTCATCGACGTGTTGAACGGCGTCACCTATCTCATTGCCCGAGTGAAGGGCACGGAGGAGATAAAGGGCTACCGCTTCAGTCGGATCACTTCGATGCCCGTCGTCCTGCCCGACGGGTTCGTCAACGACGACGACGCCGTTGACGTCGCGCGGGCTTGGCGGCCGGAGTTCTCGAGGTCGCCGACGCCGATAGACGTCGTCGTCACGACCAATGAGAACTACGCCGATCTGTTGGTCCG
>PKXH01000062.1 GCA_003133405.1 Acidimicrobiaceae bacterium
CCTACGGCGCGGCCGACCGCTGTGTGGGAGTGGCGACCGCGCGCGTCGGTCACTTGCTGGACGCCCTGCGTCGCGCCGCTTGAACCTTAAGGGCGCGGGCACCGGACATTGCTGGCAGTAGAAACTCCACGTTCAGAGTGTGCCCGCGATTACGGGCCAGCAACGTGGCGAAAAATGAGATTCAAGCGTTAGGAATTAGGTCTTCGTCTCCCGCGGAAGGACGGACGCCGTCGTTATTGTCGAAGGCCTCTCGGTTACGCCAAATGGACTTGAACCGGTGTTCCTTGGGACGAAAGTAGAAGTAGAGGGATCCCAACTCCCCTCCAATCTCGAGGTCTTCGTGGCCGATGGTCCAGGTTTCTAAGTCAACTGGCATCTCACCGCGCTCCAAACGAGAAAGTTGCAGGGCGAAATACCGTTCCTCCGTTGGGCTGGCCCCACGGACGATCGCTGCGGGCGACGAAGCATCGCCGACGCTCGGCAGTTCTACGAGCGCCCTCACGGCATTCGCCGCGTTAAATCCGTGTTCACCGTCTTTGCTGACGCTCGCCAATATGGGCCGCGTAGCTGCGCTCACCACCGCAATGCCCCAAGGGTTGGCGTCTAACGAGATAATGGGCGGAACGGCCTCGAAACCGGCCCACGTACGATGCACCCCTTCGGTCCAACTGTGATCGGCGAGCCTATGTCCCGTGAGTAACGCATTCCACTGTCCAAGACTCAGTCCTCTGGGAACAAAAACTACGTCTGGTTGCCAGCCATTCTTCACCATAATTTCGTACGTTGACGCTAGGGAGATTGCGCGCTCCAGTAAGTCGTGCAGCTCGGGGAGCGCATAATTTTCCGGCAACGTACCGTCTTTGATCTGTCGTACTACGGCTTCACTCTTT
Source organism: Acidimicrobiaceae bacterium (assembly GCA_003133405.1). GTDB lineage: Bacteria > Actinomycetota > Acidimicrobiia > Acidimicrobiales > RAAP-2 > RAAP-2. The sequence goes on from PKXH01000062.1 coordinate 891, forward strand.
TGCACGTAGCGCGTAACGAGACACTCCCGATAGTCAGCGGGTAGCGTTTCTGATTGTTCAGTTATTGCGCCAACCGATTGCGGCACGACGATTGCTGAGGCGTCATTAGAGTCAAGAGCGAATGGACTCTTCGGTAGTGACATGACCGGCGTCGCCATCTCCGTCAGCAGACGGAAGTTAGTTTGAGCGTCGTTTCGAATTTTCTCCAAGGGGGCAATGGCCCCGTACGTGAGCTCCACGCCCTCAACTGTGAGCGCGACCTTTTGAACTTCGGTTATATTTGCTTCGACCTCTCGTAAGGTTTCGAACGCACGATTGGCGGCCTGGGCAATTTCCCAAGAAAAATTTCTGACCTCTGGTGTTAAATGGGGCATTCGTTCGGTCACCGCCGTAGGTACCTCCCAACTTTTCTATCTGCGCCACCGAGGCTGCACCAAAGGTACTTTTTCGCGAGCACTCGTTTGAACAGCGTCCAAATACGGCCACATAACCAGTCCAAGATTGAGGCTCGCGCGCTAGGTTCGCGACGAGCGCCGGCCGCTCTAGATCCGGACTGCCACGTCACCGAACGCCTCCGCCCGTCGAGGCGGGAGTGCCTTTAATCGGTGCATCGTTGCGACGAACGCCAAACTCGACTCCGCTCCCTCGTTTAGGTTCACTCCATTGCACTCCAACCCGTCGAAGCCGCCGCCGGTCAAGGGGTTGAAGACGGCGACCCCAGCGTCGTTGTTACCAAGAAACCACGAACCCGCGGCCCAACCCGCTTCGGCCCAGCGGAGGTCGTTGGTGTGAGCGAAGGCGTTGGCGCACGCCGAGGCCATGGCCCACGCCTCAATTGGTTGCTGATCGAATGTCGGTTTGCTCGCTCCGGGACCGCGACCGCCCACGGGAGTGAAACTGAAATGACCATCACTCATCTCTTGATCAACGAGCCAACTCAACTGACCCAGCGCCTCGTTCACGCCGCGCTGACTTCGCGTCGCGATCGCCACCGACAGGCCAGCTTCGGGTAGCACGGCGTTGGCGTAACTCAGGCGTGCCTCGGGCCACGGCCACACGTCGGCGGGCTGGGCGCGAGGTAACTGGTCGGCGGCGTCGCCCACCAAGCGGCGGGCCCGCTCGTGGGTGGGTTCGGCCCGTAACAGCTCAACGGCGCCCAGAGCGGCGTACGCCGTGGCGCGCGGATGCTCGGAGCGAAACGTGGCCGCCTGTTCAAAGAGAGCGAGCGCCCGAGCCCGCACGTCCGCCCACGGCGACCACGCCGCCGCCGTGCCTAGACCGAGCAGGGCGCGGCCGACCGCGTCGTCGCTCAGCGCGTCTTCGGTCCAACTGCCGTCCTCACTCTGGCGTAAGCGAAACTGTCCCCCACCGATGTGAGCTCGCTCGAGAAAACCCACTGCCACCTGGCTGAGGCGCAGCGAGTGAGGGTCCCGTGAAAGCTGGGTCGTGAGGGCAAGTAGCCGTCCGGCGTCGTCCGTGCAATAGCCACATTCCACGCGCGGGCGGTCCAACTTCGCGTGTTCGAAAATTCCGTTCGCGTCGCACAGTCGGGCCAGGTGGTCAAGCGTTGACGTTGGCGGCGTCAACTCGATCAACTCACTCCCATGACGGCTGCTGACGAAAGAACCTCGGCGATGAGTGAACGGTACTTCGCCCCGACGGTCGGCCAGAGCAGGGCCTGGGCTTCGCGGCGTGCCACAACTCCCATCTCCACCGCCGCGCCGCGCTTGTAGATGACGTGCTCGAGAGCGGCGGCCATGGCCTCAACGTCCCCCTGGGGCACGATGAGCCCGGCACCGCGGCAAAGTAACTCTTCGGCGTGGGGGAACTGCGTCGCCACGACCGGCTTGCCGGACGCAATGGCTTCGACGAGTACCCCCGAACTGACCTGGTCGAGCGAGTCATAGGGCAACAACACCACATCCACGCTACGAACCAACGCCCGCAGCGACTCCCAATCCCGGTAGCGATCGTCGAAGTGCACCCGGTCTTGCAGGCCGAGTTGGCGACTCTGGCTTATTAATTCGGTGCGGTAGCGCTCGCCCTGGGCCGCACGCACTTTGGGGTGAGTCTCCCCGGCAATGATGTACGTCGGCGCCGGCGATCGATGCCGCAAGAGCCCAAGCGCGGAGATCCCGTACTCAATCCCCTTACCGGGGCCGAGCAGGCCCCACGTCAGCACGGCCGGCCGCTTGACGCCGCTCAGGATCGGTCCGTCAAAATTCTCCGCAGCACCGTGAGGTATGACAACCGTCCTCTCTGGGTTCGCGTCGTACGTTGAAAGCAGCCGATGGTAAGCGGCCGTACTCTGGACGACAGTCATCGAGGCGGCCATCATCACCTCATTGAGGATCTGGCGTTGACGTGTCGTCGGGTTTCGCAGCACGGTGTGCAGCACCACTACCAGGGGAACCCGCGTCGCCCCAATCAGTTCGAGTACGGCCTCTCCGTCGGGTCCAGGGAACAGTCCGTACTCGTGTTGCAGTACGACCGCATCCGACGACGCCATGGCGGCAACTGCGTGATGGAACGACTCTTGGTCACCGGCGATCCACTGCGCGACTACCTCGTCGGGCTCGTTCACTTCGGCGCGTTCAAGCAGCCGCACGACCCTCGTGGTCCAGCCTGAACCAGGGGCAGCGATTGCCTCTGACAGATTGCGGTTAAACGTCGCCAGACCACACGCCGTCGGCGGGTAAGTTCCAACCATCGTCAGTGTGGGACCGGTCACGGTCACGCTCGTATCCACCGATCTGGTTCGCTAACGCGAAGCAAACTCATCGGTCTAGGACACCACGCTACCGGAACCATCACGGAGACCGAGCGCCGCGAACACCAAGAGCGAAATCGCCCTTCATCGCCCAGGAATCTCGACTCACCGAAATCGACTCCCGCGCGGCACCGCTCACCCGAGAAAACTTCCCTTAACCAGCATCTCAGTCTCACGGACCACTCCGATCGGTCAGCACCGCTGCCAATATCTTCATTTTAGATCCGATGGCGCCGTGCGACTAGAGGAATTGGTCCCATCGTGTCGGACGTTTGATTATTGGGGGCTGACAGTGAAACGCGATTCATCTCCAGGTGAGACGCCCGGCCACGTCGATGACTTGCTGGGCACCACCGCGCTCGACCAGCGAGATCGACACCAGTTGCCCTCGGCGTCGCTCAGCGCAATTGAGCGTGTGAACGATCATTCCTCGTCGACGCATCAATAACGCCTCGGCAATTCGACGTCTCTAGGATGGCGTGCAGAGGGAATTTTGACGTTGGTCTTTGACTTAGGGGTGGCCGCGAGCAATCAGAGGTGAAGGTTCGATGAAGAAACTCATTGTCTTCGATCTCGACGGAACTCTCGCCGAGAGTAAGTCGGCGCTGAGCGACGAAGTTGCGGGGCTGTTCCATGAGCTCTTGAACGTAATGAAGGTCGCCGTCATATCGGGAGGCGGTTGGCCGCAGTTCGAAAAGCAACTACTCGCCAGTCTCCCGAGCGAGGAGCGATTCGAGAATCTCTTCTTGCTTCCGACGTGCGGCACACAGTTCTACCGCTTCGCTGGTCACTGGTCGAAGGTTTACTCAGAAGACCTCAACGAAGAAGAGCGAAAAAAGATTGTCACTTCACTGGAGAGGGCACTCGAGGAGTCGGGAATCAAGGTGACCCAGGTGTGGGGTGAGGCCATTGAAGACCGTGGGAGTCAGATCACCCTTTCGGTGCTGGGACAAGAGGCGCCCCTGAGCGAAAAACAGAAGTGGGATCCCGATTTCACGAAACGCGAAAGGATAACGGCGTACCTCAGACCGCTCCTCCCTTCGTTCGCCATCCATATGGGTGGTACGACCTCCATTGACGTGACCAAATCCGGCGTCGATAAGGCCTACGGTATCTACAAGCTCCGTGATCAACTCGGCATTTCCCTGGCCGAGATGCTTTTCGCCGGCGACGCGATCTTCGTCGGGGGAAACGACTATCCGGTCCAGGAGGCGGGTGTTGATTCGATACTTGTGCGCGATCCTAAAGAGACTGCCCGAGTCATCCAGACGGTCATTGCCTGTCTGGGTGACGGCTCAATGAGGATGGTGTCGCCGGGTTTAGGTTTCTCAGTGCCTGCGCAGTAGCTCCCGCTGGCCCCACTCGTGAAAAGAAGTCTCTGATTAGAGTTGCGTTACTCGACCGCGACGTGTTAGCAGCCAACCTCTAAATCGACACACTCACAGCGTTGGGGGATGATGCACTGATAGCTTCTGGTCGGGGATCGACCACCCCATTGCCGATCCCTAGTTTGGCTGCGAACCGGCGGGTCAGCGTTAACTAACTGCGGCCGTAGTCGTCTTCTAGTCGCACGATGTCGTCCTCACCGAAGTAGGTGCCGGTTTGAATCTCGATGAATTCCACTGGCGTCGTTCCGTGGTTTTCGCAGCGGTGTGCTTGACCGATGCCGATGTCAANNGAACCAGTGCTCCGCGCGCTGGGCGTGGCGCTGGTAGCTGAGGCGCTTGCCCGGCAGGACCACGATGCGCTTGACCTTGTAGTTAGGCGCCGTGTCGTCGAGCACGGTGAAGTTCCCCCACGGACGTTCGTCGTACTCACGACCTTCATTGTCTAACGTACTCATCGCACCCTCAATGTTAACTTTGCCAGATTGTCAACTCCCGAGCGCCCCGTGCACGATCAGAGCAAGCAGCGGACTGATCGGGTCGGGAAGCGCGGGGGAGGGTTTCTCTTCGGTCATTGTTGACAAATTGATGACCCGGACACTTCTCCCGCCACTACCACGACTCGAACAAGACCCTTGATCAGCACTTCCTTGATGCGCCGGCCCGGACTTGAACCCGGAACCTGTTCATTAAGAGGAACTTGCGAAGTGTTGTTGTGTGTCGGTCTGGTCGTGCATGTCGTTTGTTTTCAAGGAATCGTGTTGTTCTGNNGGTCTCGTCTCGTGGTGTTGCGGAAATATGAGGCCTAAGATGAGGCCTGTTCGGACCTAGTTGTCCGCAAGCTGTCCGGCAATCTTCAAGTTCGGATTGTTGCACTTCGTGTGCGGGTTCGCGTCGGGCCCTTCTACATCTCCATTACCACCATGTAGCCTTCCGCTATGGCCAGTACAGGTGAAAAGAAACAAACTGGTTTCTTACTGAAGCTTAGATTGGCTGTTCTGGATTGACGATCGTCCCATCACCGCATCGCTTGAGGGCCTTTCCTCACAGATTGCGGGTTGAAATTTCGATGGAACTGTTGATAGTCCGTTCCAGTCCGCGAAGAGGGAAACCGGAGTCATGACGTTTCGTCTCCTCTTGCAGACCGTGCTTCATCCCTCGAAGGTCGTCAAGGAACTGGGCGACGCGCCGACTTTGCAGCACCTCCCGGTGAGTCTTCACGGATCGCTGCAGGTGCGTCACGTCGACGCCGGCTCGTGCAACGGCTGCGAGCTTGAAGTCACGTCCGCCTTCGCACCGGTCTATGACGTGGAGAGATTTGGCGTGAGGCTCGTCGCGTCGCCTCGCCACGCCGACGCGCTCTTGGTGACCGGTCCGGTCACCAAGAACATGGCGGATCCGCTGCTTAAGACGCTGGACGCGATGCCCGAACCGCGGCTCGTCATCTCCCTCGGTGATTGCGCGCACGATTGTGGGGTCTTCAAGGGCGCCTACGGCGTCGAAGGATCGGTCAGTGACGTCGTGAAAGTCGACGTTCATATCGCTGGCTGTCCGCCTCGTCCTGAGGCGATCGTCGAAGCGTTGAGGGGTCTGACCGGTCGGTGAACGAGGTCTACGTCGTAACGGTTGGACTCGCTGGAGTGATGGCGGCCATCCTCGGTGGCGCGTTACCGGTGTCGAGCCGGGTGGGCGCGGCCGTGGCGTTGACGTGGGTTTCATGCGCCGCGGCGCTAGCGGCCGCAGTGTCGGTGCTGCATAGCGGCCACGTCATCGCGCTGTCAACCAGTGCGATCCTGCCCCTCACCGGCGTGACGGTGGTGCTTGATCCGTTGGGCGCGCTGTTCGTTATCGCGATCTCGGTGGTGGCGTTGGCGTCAACGCTCTATTGGCTGGGCTACGCCAGCCACGGCTTGGCGACGCGAAGCGCCTCGAGCGCGCTGCCGTTGTTCGTCACCAGCATGCTCCTCGTGCCCTTCGCCGCCAGTGTGGCGACCTTCCTCGTGCTCTGGGAGATGATGGCCCTCACCTCGCTGGTGCTGGTACTGACCGACCAGTCGAGACGCGAGGCCGCACGAAGCGCCGCCCAGTGGTACGCGGTAATGACCCACGCCGGCGCGGCCGCCATTCTTCTGGCGCTGGTGCTGCTCTCGGCCCACTCGGGCGGCCAGACCTTCGCCGACATTGAAGCCCACGCTCGGCACCTGTCGGGCGCGCTGCGCGGCACGATCTTCGTGATCGCCCTTCTCGGCTTCGGATCGAAGGCCGGAGCGGTGCCCCTGCACGTCTGGCTGCCTAAGGCTCACGCCGAAGCTCCGGGACCGGCGTCGGCGCTCATGTCTGGGGCCATGGTCAACCTCGGCGTCTACGGAATTATCCTCGTCGGCAACGTACTCCTCGGAGGCGGGCCCGTCTGGTGGTGGTTGCTCGTCAGCGCCCTCGGCGTTGTGTCGGCACTATACGGTGCCCTCTACGCGGCGACGAGTTCGGACCTCAAGAGGCTGCTTGCGTATTCAACGGTCGACAACATGGGTCTGGTACTGATTGCACTCGGTGCGTCGGGCCTTTTCGCCGCGTCGGGCCATCGAACGACCGCCGCCATAGCGATGGTGGCCGCACTGTTGTTGATGGTCAACCATTCCGTCTTCAAGGGAGCGCTCTTCCTCGCGGCGGGCGCGGTGCAGATCGCTACGGGCACGAGGGACTTGGATCGACTCGGCGGCTTGATGCGACGGATGCCCGTGACGGGCGTCGTCTTCCTCGTGGGCGCACTTTCGGTGGCGGCTCTTCCTCCCTTCAACGGATTCGTCGGTGAATGGCTGCTCCTCCAGGGTCTGCTGCACGGCCTGCCCACGTCCAATACCTCGGTCGTGATCAGCGTCTCGGCGGCGGTGGCTGCCCTGGCGCTGACCGGGGGTCTCACGGTCGCCGCGTTCGTCAAGGCGACGGGGATCGGGTTTCTCGGACGACCGCGCTCCGACGAGGCGACCGCGGCTCATGAGGTCGCGATCACGATGCGCTTGGGCGCCGGAGCCCTCGCCGCACTCTGTCTCGTGCTCGGCCTGGTGCCGATGCTGGTGCTGCCGGCGATTGAGCGCGCGGCCGCGAGCGCGGGTCGAGTCGGCGCTGCGTCCTCGACGAGTGGATGGGTCTCGCTGCACCTGCTGGGACTGCGCGGTGTTCTGGCGCCGTCGCTGCTGGCCGCAGGATTGGCGGGGGCGGCCCTGGTGGTGATCGTGATCCGACGGCACGCGCATCGTCGTAGGAACGCGTGGCCCGCGGTCAATTCGGTCGAACCATGGGGGTCAGGTCGAAGAGTACAGACGGCGCGCATGCAGTACACGGCAACTTCCTTCGCTGAACCGCTGCAGCGAGTGTTCGACGACGTCATCCGTCCCTCGCGCGACCTTGACGTCAGCCACGTCATCGAGTCGCGCTACTACATCGAGCGCATCGCGTATCGCACGTCGAATGACGACGTCATCGAACGCCAGTTCTATCGCCCCTTCATTGCCAGCGTGCGTTGGTGGGGCCAGCGCGCGCGCTGGCTCCAGAACGGCAGCGTGCATCGCTACCTCGCCTATGGCTTCTTGGCGCTCGTGATCGTCCTGGTGGTGGTGGCGTGAACGAGTTCGCCCACGTCATGACGCAGGTTCTGGTCGCGGTCGTCCAAGTGGCCATCGTGGCCGTCGGCGGGCCGCTCCTGCTCGGACTCATGCGCAAGGTTCGTTGTCGGCTCGAGGGCCGGGTTGGCGCGCCCATTTATCAGCCCTTGCTGGACCTGCGAAAGCTCTTCGCCAAGCAGCGCATGCGACCGAGGGAATCGAGCTGGGTCTTCGGCGCCGGTCCGGTCGTCTTCGTCACGACCGCCGTCGCCGTCGCGGCGGTATCACCCCTGGCGACGACCCATCCGCCGCTCGGGCAGAGTTCGGATTTCTTCGCGGTGGTCTTCGTTCTGCTGCTCGGTTCGGTCCTACTTGCGCTCAGCGCCCTCGATACCGGTACGGCCTTTGGTGGCATGGGTTCGAGCCGGTCCATGACCATCGGGGCGCTCTGCGAGCCGGCGTTGCTGGTGGCAATCCTCGCCATCGCGATTCCCGCCCGCACGTCGAACCTGCCCGCGCTAGTGCGCATCGGTCTGGCCCATCCGGCGGTCATCGCCAGCCCCACGCGAATCCTCGCGCTGGCGTCGTTCCTGGTGGTGATCCTCGCCGAGAGCGGTCGGCTGCCGGTCGACAATCCCAGTACGCACCTTGAACTCACGATGATTCACGAGGCCATGGTCCTTGAGTACTCCGGAGCCGACTTGGGCCTGATCGTCCTAGGCGAGTCGATGCGCCTCGTGTTCTTGCTGGGGCTGCTCGTGAACCTGCTTGCCCCCTGGGGCGTGGCGGACCGACCGGGGGTGCTGGCCTTCAGCGTGGGGCTACTCGCGCTCGGCGCCAAGGTCGCCGCCGCCGGTGTGACGATCGCCGTCTTCGAGGTCTTCACGGCCAAGATGCGTCTCTTTCGGCTGCCCGAATTGCTGGCGGGCGGCTTCGTGCTCG
>PKXH01000070.1 GCA_003133405.1 Acidimicrobiaceae bacterium
TTGAGCTACACCCCCGAAGAGGTCTTTACTTTAGCCCAGGGCGCGACGGCGAAAGGGCTCTCGACGCCACTGCTCGTCAGCGTCGGGCTCGTAATACTGTGACGTGACATCGTCGTCGTAGCGATATTCCATGGAATCGTCATTGTCGGTGTAAAGCGATTCGATCGTTGCGAGTGAGCGCCGCTGGGGTAGGCGCAACGGAAGCGATGAATCATTCAAATAACCCTGACTAACGGCATAAAAGGCCATCGCGATAAAACTCACGACGCCGAGCCAGGTCACGGCCGCCACGTCGACCAGAATCGAGTAGCCACTCACGAAGGCCAGCATCGTCATCGCGAGCGCCACGAGAATCAGTCGAGTGAAGACCATGCGACGTTGCGCCTTCATGTTGCGACGGCGAATCGGTGCCTGATACTCGCTCCTTGCGACAGGTTCGCTCGGGCGAGCCGAGTACGCCTTCGCGTAACGGTTGGTCTGGAGCGCGCTCGAGCGGCGCGCGTCGTACTCGTAGTCCTCGCTCCATTCGTCCCAGGACGCCCTCGATTCGAGTGATCCGTACGTGTCATCGGCGTGAACCACGGTCAAGCGCGAGCGCGCGGACGCGCTGCCCGGGGCCGTCTGATCAGGCTGGTCGAGTCGATGCGCCGGCTCCACGGCGTAGTCCTGACGGCTCAGGACCTCGTGTTCGTCGTGAAAAGACTGGATGGACTTCTCGGTGCCGCTGTCGCGCAGCCGGCGAATGACAATCGGGGCCAAGAGCGCCACCCAAAAGAGGCCCAGCACGATTAGCAGCATCCGACCTGCTCTGATCGACCGCGCCGTGACATTGCGACAAATTTACAGTTCAAGTCGGTTTTTTTGGTGGATAGTTAGGCTTCGTGCAGCCCGCACTCCTCTTTGTCCATTCCGACCCATCGACCCGACCTTCGATCCCCGGGGACCTGGGGCTTGCGGGTCATCGCCGCGCAGCCGATCGACGCGTAACCCTGGGCCCAGAGAGGATGCTCTTCCAGGCCGTGACGCGTGAGGTAGTAGGCGACATCCTCGTCGCTCCAGCTGGCCAAGGGGTTCACCTTCACCAGACCAAATTTCTCATCCCACATCAGGATTTTCATCCCCGCGCGCGAGGGCGCGTCGACGCGCTTCACCGAGGTAATCCACGCCGAGTGATTGACCAATGCCCGACCCAATGGCTCAACTTTACGAAGCTCACAACACCGCTCGCTCCCACAGGGCCACGGCGCGGCGGCGGGGCCGGGTGTCGTGCGCGTCACGTGAAGACTCCAGTCCTTCGTCACGCGATCGGCGAAGTCCAGCGTCTCGGGAAAGTGTCCCCCGGTGTCCAAAAAGATGATCTCGGTGGCGGGACGCAACTCGTGCACCATGTGCAACAGCGCCAGGTCCTCAAAGGAACACGCCATGGCGACGCCGTCATCGAAACGAGAAAAGGTCCACTGAAGAATCTCGCGGGGTGCGGCGTATTCGAAGCGCTCGTTGACGAGATCGAGTTCGTCGAGCATTTCTGAAGTTGGTGTTTCTAACGTCATTCTCATCACAGTCTAACTTTGTCTAGTGACTTACTAGAATATGATTAATCCACCGAAATCATGACAACTACTTTGCGCACTCCCCACGCCACCGACCATCTGGACGTTCTGGAGTCCCACGCCCTCTTTATCCTTCGTGAAGTGGTCGCCGAGTGCGAACGGCCGGTATTGCTTTTTTCGGGCGGCAAGGACTCGGCAGTACTTTTGCACTTGGCCTCGAAAGCCTTCGCGCCCCAACAGTTGCCCTTTCCCGTCTTACACATCGATACGGGCCAGAATTTCGCCGAGGTATTGAAGTTTCGCGACCGAACCGTCGAGGCGCTCGGGGCGCGACTCGTCGTCGCCAAGGTGCAAGACACGATCGATCAAGGCAAGGTCGCCGACCCCGGTCCGCTCGGATCGCGCAACCGCCTCCAGACCGTCACGCTGCTCGACGCGATCACCGACAACTCCTTTGACGCCGCCTTCGGCGGCGCTCGACGAGACGAGGACAAAGCTCGCGCGAAAGAACGCATCCTCAGCTTCCGTGACGCCTTTGGACAGTGGGATCCGCGCCAACAGCGGCCAGAACTCTGGCAGCTCTATCAGGGCAAGGTCAATCCCGGCGAGCATGTGCGGGCCTTCCCCCTCTCGGACTGGACCGAACTCGACGTCTGGCAGTACATCGCACGCGAGAAGATGGAGGTGCCCTCGATCTACTTCGCCCACGAACGCGAGGTGGTGATGCGCGACGGCATGTGGCTCGCGGTGGGCGAATACGTCGAACCGCGAGAGGGTGAAGACGTCGTTCGAAAGATGGTGCGCTTTCGCACCGTCGGTGACGCCAACTGCACGGGCGCGGTGATCTCGAAGGCCGCCACCCTGGACGCGATTATTAACGAGGTGGCCATCGCCAACGTTTCGGAACGAGGCGCCACGCGCGGCGACGACAAGTTCTCCGAGACGGCCATGGAAGATCGTAAGCGCGAGGGGTACTTCTAGATGGAACTCGCGACCATGGACCTACTGCGTCTCGCGACTATCGGATCGGTTGACGACGGCAAGTCCACGTTGATTGGCCGACTCCTCGTCGACACGCGCCAACTCTTCGACGATCAACTCGACGCAGTGGCCGCCGCGTCCGAGAAGCGCGGCATCGGCGACCTCGACCTCAGTTTTGTGACCGACGGTCTTCGGGCCGAGCGCGAACAGGGCATCACCATCGACGTGGCGTACCGCTACGCGACAACCCCGACGAGAAAGTTCATTATCGCCGACTGTCCGGGGCATGTGCAGTACACGAGAAACATGGCGACCGGCGCCTCAACGGCCGACCTCGTGCTCGTGGCCCTGGACGTGGCGTCGGGATTGAAAGAACAGACCCGACGACACCTATGCATCGCCGCGTTGCTCGGCGTGCGCTCGGTCATCGTGGCCGTGAACAAGATGGACACCGTGGCCTGGTCCGAACTGGCCTTTCAGCGCGCGGTCGACCAATTCGAGACGCTCTCGCGTGAGTTGGGTTTCACCTCGAACCTGGCCATCCCCGTCTCGGCGCTACTGGGTGACAACGTGGTCGAAAACTCCGCCAATACCCCGTGGTACCGCGGACCATCATTACTCGACGCGCTCGAAGCGTCCGAAGCCGGTTCCTGGGAGACCGCCCAAGGGGCGCGTCTACCAATTCAGTGGGTGTTACGTCAGCCCGGCGGCGGGCGGACCTACGCGGGCATGGTCAGTGGGGAGGCCTTTCGCGTCGGCGACCACGTCACACTGTTGCCAGCCAATATCGAAACCACGATCAGGGCCATCAACTTTGGTGGAGAACCTCGCCTGGAGGCCACGGTCGGCCTCGCGGCCGACCTCGATCTCGCCGACGAGACCGACGCGGGACGCGGCGACCTCATCGCCACCGCGCCGCTACCGACGGTCACCAACGAGTTCGAGGCGACGATCTGCTGGTTTGGCGAAAAGCCCTTAAGCGTCAACGGACAAAGACTGCGCTTGAAACACACCACAAAGTCCACGCCGGTACGGATCGACGCGATAAGTGGACTGATTGACATCGAGTCACTGGCCATCAAAGACGCGTCGTCGCTCACCACTAATCAGATCGGACTTGCGACGTTGATCACGGCCGACGCCCTCGTCGTTGATGACTATCGCGAGGATCGTGTGACCGGCAGCTTCGTACTCATCGACGAGGTCACCAACGCCACCGTCGCGGCCGGTATGGTCGGACACGCGTCGTTCCTCTAAGCGACGACTCGGGCCCTGCTCGTTGCTCGATCGGTTCACGCTCGCCCGTGCGGTCAACGGGCTGCCCATCTCAGCTCGAAAAGACAATCGTCCGATCGCCCGCCACAACCACTCGATCCTCAGCCTGCAGTCGAACGGCTCTCGCCAAGACGGTTCGCTCGATGTCGCGACCAATCGCCACAAGATCGCTCGCCGACTGAGCGTGCGTCACCTGAATGACGCCTTGCTCGATGATTGGACCTTCGTCCAGATCGCCCGTGGCGTAGTGGGCCGTGGCGCCGATAACCTTCACACCGCGCTCGTACGCTTGGCGATAGGGCCTCGCTCCCTTGAAGCCCGGCAAGAACGAGTGGTGGATATTGATGATGTTGCCCGGCATCGCTTCGCAAAAGGCCGGTGACAACACCTGCATGTAGCGCGCGAGAACAATGAAGTCGATCCGGTACCGCTCGACGAGTTCCTTGAGCGATGTCTCGGCGGCTGCCTTGGAGGCGGCCGTCACCGGTAGGTGAACGAAAGGAATGTCGTAGCGTTCAACGATCGGCGCGCAGTCCACATGATTCGAGACGACCAGTGGAATCTCCACCGACAGCTCATCGATATTCCAGCGGTACAGCAGGTCGACGAGACAGTGGTCAATCTTGGAAACCATAAGGAGTGCGCGTCGCCGTTGAGACTCAAGACGGATGCTGATCAGCGGCGTGAATTGGGCGAGGTGCGAGTCGAGAAATCGACGAACCTCGTCGAGGCTTCGGGGGCTGTCAAAACAGATCCGCATGCAGAAAAGTCCCGTCGGGGGATCCGAGAACTGGTCGCTCTCGACTATGTTCCCTTCCGCCTCCACAATTCCTTGGGCTGCGGCGAGCACGATACCGGCACGATCGCCACAGCGCAGGGTCAAGATGAATCGTTGCATCGATCAACCTTAGAGTGGCGCCATCCGATCAGTTGATTCTCTTCAATTGGGTTCTGGACCCGTAAAACGATCGGCTAATTACTGGTGAGAGGCCTTGCCCTCAGAACTGACGAGAGCCGCATCGTCCAAAGTCTCGATGGGAGAATTCGGGCAGACTCGCTCAAGTCATTCCGATTCACGGCAAACTAACCTTGTTCTTGAATTATCGGCACCGGCGAGAGCGGCTTGTTACATTTCGAGGCCGTGACCTTGGTCTCTATCGTTCAAAAACCTCTCAAATATATGCAATACTTTCAAGTCCTTGATCCGACCCGCCGCTCGCTTTGAACGTGCCAGGTCCTCAACCGACGCCACCTGAGTTTCAGTCCTTCCCACGACGACCGTGAGGGACCTCTTCTCCAATTCTTCAAAATCTTGAAATCCACTCGCCTTGAAGAGAACGTCAAATTCTCCATGTGCACACGTCAGATTGAGGACCTGCAACTCACCCAAGAACAAGGGCGATCGGTCAAATATGATTCCCTCATCGAGATTATTGACTCGAATCTTTGCATCGAGAAGATTGAGAGCGTTGCTGAGTCGTTGCAAATTGAGCCGATGTGGAGCCGCATAAAAATCGATATCCATCGTTGGAGCCACCGGTACATTCTGCGCGATGGCTGCAAACGCGCCTATCACGACATAATTGACTTCGCATCTTTTGAAGACCTCAATTATTGCTTCTGCGTCCAGATCGTGGATCACCGGTCTCCTCAATTACTCGCGCGTTCTCAAATGCAGCAACATTTCCCTTGTGTCGTCGTTCGACACGTTGACGTTCAGCGTCACTCCGCCTGGAATGTCTCTCCAGTAACAATTGGTCGTGGTCATCTAAGGTTTCAAGATGAATAATTGGTTCGAGACCGACTGAAGCGAGGATACGCAGCACTGATTCAAATCCTGAGTCAACCCGTCCCGACTCGATTCGGGCAATCGTTGACTGGGCAACTCCTGATCGCTTCGCCAACTCGCGTTGAGTGAGACTCAGGCGGACTCGTGCCAATGCAAGCAAACTTCCGGCGACCGTGGACGTCCTTTGAGACACACGCATACCAAATGATAGCACATATGCTATCACTCACGGTATCAAAATCGGTCTCTTCGACTTCAATGGATCTTCGTCACGACGATCGAAGCGTAAGAGCAGTGCCCCCTCTTGACGCATTTCGAATGACGAACTCCTCGCCAGCCGACGTCGGTCCCCGCTCATGACGTCGGGGCACGTATACATGGGCGTCATTTTCGAGCGCCCGACACCGCCCGCGCCGACGCTTCACGTTGACCTCGCCGAGAGGTCACCCTTCACGCGAGCGTCACACGACCCGATACTCTCCATCTGTTTCAGTACGACAATGTGGAGTCCAGAATCTTCGAGATGACGTCAAGTCGTCATCACTGATCGACGCTTGCGTCCACGGTGAGGGCGCGCACACGTCGCCAGGCTCGAAAGCGTCCAACCTGACCCGCGATGCCCCCCGGGGCGAACAGCACGAACAGCACGAAGATCGCCCCGAGCAAGAACTGCGGCTCAGAAAGAGGGACCCTAAGGAAAGCTGGCAAGGTGGTGAACGAGGGCTGGGCGGAAACCTTGTCGAGAAACTGTTGGAGATAGATGTAGACCATCGCCCCGACGACCGCCCCCCAGCGCGTGCCCGCTCCACCGAGGACCACCATGATGAGGATCGACAGCGTCACCGTTGTGGAAGCCACGACACTCGGCACGGCCGTGCCGATCACCAGGATATAGATGACCCCTCCCCCGGTGGCGATGAGCGAAGAGACCACGAACGAGATCAACTTGAAGCGATAAGGCCGGATGCCCAGCACGTCCAGGCGGCGCTCGTTCTCGCGGATCGCCACGAAGACGTGCCCGGTCACCGATTCCGAAACCAGCCACACCACCGCGTAGGCCACCACGAGGAACGCGAGGGCGAGCCAGTAGAGGCTCCGCGTATTGGACACGGCCCCCGAGAGAAACGACGGCAGCCGTGTGTAGGAGAGCGCGAGACCCGTATCGCCGGCCGTGAGGTTGTGCGGGTTGCTCTCGATGAGGTAGAAAAAGGCCTGCGCGAAGGCGAGGGTCACCATGGCGAAGGCGATGCCGTGCACGCGCAGGGCGATCGCGCCGAGCACTACGGCCAGGACCAGTGACACGCCAAAGGTGAGCAACAGCGCCGGCCACAGGGGCCACGCCCAGCGGGTCAGCGCGATGTCAAAGACGTAGGTGCCGGTGGCGAAGTACAGCACCGGCCCGAGCGACATCAGGCCCGTGAAGCCGAACATCAGGTCGTAACCAACGGCGACGCCGGCGAACATGAAGCACAGGGCCAATACCTCAAGCGTGCCCGTCGAGTTGACAATGTCGAGGGTGCCCGGGAGCACCCACGCGACGTGCACGCCCACGAAGGGCACCACGGCGAACAGCGTGAGGGCCACGGCGCCGATGACGACACCCACGTGGCGCGAGACCCAGGTCCTCATACGACGCGCCCGAACAGACCGCGAGGGCGCCACTCCAAGACCACGGCCAGCAGCAACACCGTCGAGAGGTTGCCAATCTGGGCCCAACCACTGTGGCCGCCGATGTAAAAAGAGGTGTAGTCCTGGAGCAGACCCACGACGAGCGCCGCAACCGCCGAGCCGCGGATCGATCCCAGCCCCCCAATGACCACGACGATGAAGGCGAAGATCAACAGGCTGTCGCCCTGGGTCGGGGAGATGAGATCACCACTGAACACCACGGCATAGAGAATGCCCGCGAGGCCCGCCATCGCCCCGCCAATGACAAAAACGAGGGTGAAGGCCCGTCCCACGTCGATGCCCAGGGCGCGCACCATCTCGCGGTTTTCCACGCCGGCGCGGATGATGATGCCGTAGCGCGTGCGCGCCAAGAACCACTCGAGGACGACCAGCACGACGACGCCGGCGCCGAGCGCGAGAAAATTTGCGTTGGGCAAGAACATGCTCCCGATCCGCGTCGGCTCGATGAGCCACAACGGCACCGGGATCTGCAGGGCCGTACTGCCAAAGCCGCCCATCAAGAGTCCCACCGCGGCGAGGTCGAGTCCGATGGTGACGAGGATCTGACTGATCGGCTTGCCGTACAGCGGCCGGATGAGGACCAACTCGGTGATACCCGCAGCCACCGCGCCGCCCAGCGTCGCTCCAACGATGGCCAGGGTGATCAGGGCGGGCGCGCCGAACGACGACGGCAGACGCGTCGCGATCTCCCAGCCCAGGTACGCGCCGATCGTCATGAAGAGGCCGTGGGCGAAATTGAGCACGTCCATCAACCCGTAGATGAGCGAGAGTCCCGAGGCCGCGAGGAAGTAGATCGCCCCGAGAGCGATACCGCTAAAAGTGATGACCAGAAACGCGCTCACGCGGCGCCCGCCACTCCGAGAAGTCGGCGAACGAGCGCCGGGTCATCAAGATCGCCGGCCCCGCCGCGGTGCACCACCTCGCCGTGATCGAGCACGACGACATGATCGGCCAAACGTTTCACGACGCCGAGATTCTGTTCGACAAGCAACACCGTCGAATGTTCGGCGGCCCGTTCGAGCACGCTGGCGAACTCGCTCACGAGCTTCGGGGCAAGCCCCTTGGAGGGCTCGTCCACCAAGAGCAGCGGCCGGTCGTTCAGCAGCGCTCGCGCGATCGAGAGCATCTGTTGTTGTCCGCCCGATAGGGTCCCGGCGCGCTGGCGGGCGCGCTGCTTTAACTCGGGAAAAAGGGAGAACACGTCGTCGTAGCGCGCCGCGGCGCTGCTCTCGGCCAGTCGTAGGTTCTGCTCGACGGTGAGTGCCGAGAAGACGTCGCGGTCCTCGGGCACGTAGCCGATACCGAGGCGAACGATGCGGTGCGTCGGCCAGTTCTCGACGTCGTGGCCGAGAACCTGGATCTGGCCGCTACTCGCCACGAGACCCAGGATGGCTCGCAACGTCGTAGTCTTGCCGACGCCGTTGCGCCCGAGCAGCGCCGTCACGCCTCCCGTTGGCACGTTGAAACTGACGCCTTGAAGGATGTGCGAACCAGCGATGCTGACGTGAAGATCGGAAACGGCAACCGCGTCGGTCACAGCGGTTCGCCGAGGTACGCCGCCTGGACGGTCTCGTTGGCCATGACCTCATCGGGCTCGCCACAGGCGAGGAGTCGTCCGTAGTCGAGGACAGCGACTTTCTGCGCGAGTCCCACGACGACCGCCATGTGGTGCTCGACCATTAACACCGTTCGACCCTCAGAGTGCAGTCGGGCGATGAGGTCCATGAGGAGGCCTACGTCCTCGGAGTTGACACCGGCCATGGGCTCGTCGAGCAAGAGGACCTTCGCTCGGGCGGCGAGCAGAATCGCCAGTTCGAGTTTGCGCTTATCACCGTGGCTCAGCGCCCCAGTGACGTGACGCGCCACGCCCGAAAGTCCCACTTCCTTCAGCGCCTCTTCGGCGGCCGTCGTCGCCTCGTCGCCGGCCCGCGGCCGTCGCCAAAACTTCATGTTGCCCCCGAGGCGGCCTTGCGCCGAGAGCCGCGCGTTCTCGAGCACCGTGAGCGAATTGAACAGACTTGAGGTCTGGAACGTGCGGCCCACGCCCATTCGAGCGCGGCCCGAGGACGAGACGCCAGCTAGGTCGCGCCCGAAGAGCTCGACCGCACCGGTCGTGGGCTTGAGCAGCCCGCTCAAGAGATTGAGCAGGGTGGTCTTGCCCGCACCGTTGGGCCCGATGATCCCGAGGAAACTTCCCTCTTCGATATCGAGGTCGATCTCGGAGAGAATGTCCACCCCGCCGACCCGGAATCCCAGGCCCTTCACCTGCAAGGCGAGGGGCCTGGGGCCGGGACGATCTCTCATTGGGGGAGACCTTAATTAATTATTGAAGTGCGCCGCGACCGGAGGAGCAGTCTTTGAAGAGGCCAACGTACTCAGGACGATGGGCTTGTAGCCATTGCTGATCGTCTGCACCAGGCTGACCTGGTACATCGGTTGGAGCATCGCGTGGTCCGAAGTCCGAATGGTCTGCTCGCCCTTTGGCGCGAGGAAGCTCCAGCCCGCCAACCCCTTGATCATCTTGTTCACGTTGGACCCGTCGCCCGTTTGGATGGCACGCACCAACATCTGCGCCCATACAAAGCCGTCGGGCGTGAAGAGGTCCGGCTGCTGCTTGTACTTCTTCTCCATCGCCTTGATGAGGTACTTGTTGGGCGCGTTGGTCGAGCCGTTCGAGACGTAGAGCGACAGATAGTTGAACGAGGTGCCGATCGTTCCGTAGAACGGGTAGGTAGCGATGTTCGCCAAACCCGTGACGACGTGCGCGGTGGCGAGCGCACCTTGCTGGTTGAGCGCCTGCATGAGGGGCGCACCCGTGGTGCCGGCCCACGCGAGGAAGATGATGTCGGGCTTGTCCTGTTGCACCTGGAGCGCCGTTGCCGTGAAGTCCGTCGTCGTGAGCGGCACGAGCAGGCTGTCAACCGTATCGCCGAGGCTCTTGAAGGCGTTAGTGGCGTCGGTCACGTACGACTGACCGAAGGCGAAGTCTTGACCCAGCACCAGGATGGTCTTGCCGGTGCCGAGCGCTTTGACGTAGGACTTGGCCGTCTGCACGTCTTGGTAGGTCTGGCGACCGGATCGGAAGGTGTAGCGGTTCGCGCCGGTGATGGCGTCGTCGGCCGCCGCGCCCGAGATGTAGAGCACTTTGTTCTGGGCGGCGACGGGCGCAAGCTCGTCGGCGATGCTCGAGTCACCGGTTCCGCCGATGATCTTGTAGCCGGCGCCCACGAAGGACTTGAAATCCGTCACGGCGGTCGTCGGGTTGTCGGCGTCGTCATCCCACGTGATGTCGAGCTTTTGACCGTTCACCTTGTCGGTGCCGTTGGTTGCGTAGTTAAGACCGATATTGAAGCCCTGGCGCCACTCGGTCTCGTACGCGGAGTAGATGCCCGTCTGTTCGAGGATCATGCCAACCTTGACCGGACCCTTTGCGGCGGCGGCGCCGGAGAGCTGAGACGTACCGACGCTCGCGCCAAGCGCCACCATGGCCAACGACATGGTGACCGCAGTCAATCGAAAGTGCCTTCTCATTTTCCCCCTTGAAACGTGCCGCCCCCATGGCCGCGTGAGCGATAGTTAAGCAGAGCCCCGCAAGAATGTCAAGTGAATCACCTCTCATATTTCGGGGCTTTCTACCCCGCCCCGGGTCCGAAGGATTCCTAAAAGACCTGCAGCAGAAGGCTGATCCGGCCGTACCCGACGCCGGTCAACGTGGGCGTTCGGTGGAGTTCGAAGACCTGAGCGGCTCTAAATCGCCGGGACCGAGGTCTGAACTCTGGCGAGTTCGCACCCGCCACTGCGCAACTTTTTAACGCAACGCCGCTTCTACCGCCGCCCGCGCGATGTTGGCGCCGCGCGTACTACCCGGCACGAACTGCATCTTGTTCGGCGTGTACGCAATGGTGATGCCGAAGTCTTGATCCATGATGACCAGCGAGCCAAGGCCCGCCCAGAAGCAGCCGTGCGGACCCAGTGGCGTCACGCTGCTGGCGAGCCCGTAGCCCATCCCGAAGTTCGCCTCGATGCCGAGCACCAAGTCGACGCCGTGGGCCTGGGTCTCGAAGATCTGCGCGCCCGTCTTTTCGGAGAAGAATCGCTTCCCGTTGAACTCGCCCTTGTTCGCCACGATGGACTGGACCGTCGCCACCGAACGCGCGTTACCGTGCCCGTTCGAGGCGGGGATCTCCGCCGCGCGCCACCAGCGGTGCCACGGCCACGTGAAGTCGATCGGTGGCGACATCCACGAGCGATAGGCGATCGAATGAGGGTCTAACCCCTCGAGGACGTTGCCGTCTCCTGGGATCACGAGACTGACCCTCGACTCCTCCGATTCGGGAAGACCGACGTAGAAGTCGGCGCCGAGCACGTCGGTGACCTCGGACTTCAAGAACTGAGCGAACGAGGTGCCCGTGATACGACGGACAATCTCACCGATCAGGTACCCCTGGGTCACGAGGTGATAGCCCGAGGCGGTGCCCGGCTCCCACCAGGGGGCCTGCGCGGCCAGGGCGCGAGTACAGAGATCCCAGTCAGCGAGGTCTTCAGGCTTGAGCGTCGCGTCAAAACCCGCCAGTCCCGAGGTGTGGCCCATGACGTGGCGGACCTCGATGGACCCTTTGCCCTGCTGGGCGAATTCGGGCCAGTATTTGGCCACTGGTGCATGAAAGTCGAGTTCGCCACGGTCGGACAGCATCAGTGCCACGAGAAACGTCATGGTCTTGGTGACGGACCACACGTTCACAATCGTGTCGCGCTCCCAGAGTGTCGTCTTCTGCTCGTCGGCGTAGCCGCCCCAGATGTCCGCGACGAGTTCACCGCGCAGATAGACAGCGATCGACGCGCCGACGTCCTCGCCGTTCTTGAGTTGCTCTTCGAATACTTCGCGCAACGACGAAAATTTATCGGTGGTGTAGCCCTGAACGATTGACATCATGTCTCCAGTTTCTTTCGTCACGTCCGGTGAAGTGTCCAAGACAATAGCGACTCGTGTCTCGATCGCTCGAACTTTGTCGTCGCGACATGACGCGATCCTTTCGATTCTTCTTCACTGGCCTGTTGGCGAGTGGCCCCTTTTAGGCGCAACTCACTTCTCTTAGCCGAGCGTGCCGGCAGCGTGGTTTCCATCGTCGCGAACGGAGTCGATAGAGTACGCGATGTGTTCGCAGCGACCTTTGACGGACGTGTCCGTGGCCAATGACTACTCGGTTCGACCGGGCGCCACGGGACCGCCCGATCTCGACCAGAGCGAATCGGGTAAGGAGAACGTCGGGCAACCCAGCAAGGGGAAGGGGGCGCGCACGCGGCGCAAGTTGGTTTCGGCCGCCGAAGACGTCTTCAACATCTATGGCTACTACGACGCGTCAATCGTCAAAATAACCGAAGCCGCCGGTGTCGCCCAGGGCACGTTTTACGTGTATTTCAAGAGCAAAAAGGAGATCTTCGACGAGGTCGTCGCCGATCTCAATCGCCGGGTTCGTCACGCCATGTCCGAGGCGGCTCGCGGCGCCACCACCCGCCTCGAAGCCGAGCGCCTTGGTTTCGCCGGGTTTTTCCGTTTCACGACTGATCACCCGGCGCTCTATCGAGTGATTCGCCAGGCAGAGTTCGTCTCGCCGGGTGCGCTTCGTAACCACTACGAGAAGGTCGCCGAGGGCTACGTCGCCCCGTTGCGCGAGGCGATGGCCGCAGGCGACGTCACGCCCGGCGACCCGATGATTCTCGCCTGGTTGCTCATGGCGATCGGCGAGGCCGTCGGACTGCGCTGGATCATTTGGGACGAGGCCAAGGCTGTCCCCACCGAAGTCTTCGACGAGATGATGGCCATTATCGCGCGCATGCTCGGCGGTCAGACCAGCGCCGCGTACAGTGACGGCACCAACGATGCCCCGTCGCTTCACGACGACGGAGACGTTCAACCAAGATTCGGCTCGGCGACCGAGGAAGCCGCGCCACGAGTCGAGAGTTGACGATCGTGAGGCCACGGCGCTGGCTGACGTCAACGGCGATACGAATCTCATGAGCGAACGAGATCACGACCTGCACGTGATAGGGCGGTGGATCAGCGAACGCGCGCGCCAGACGCCGTGCCGCAGCGCCATTGAATTTGACGGAGACGCAATTACTTACGCCGAGCTCGAAGTTCGATCAACCGAACTCGCCCACGCCCTGCTTCACTTCGGACTGATGCCGGGCGACAGGATCGCCACCCTCACCGAGAATCGCCCCGAGCACGTTGAGTTGCTCTTCGCCTGCGCCAAGGCCGGACTCGTCATGGCGCCCTTGAATTGGCGACTGACGCCGCCCGAGCTCGCCGCCCAGCTCAAGGTCTTCACGCCCGCACTCATTACCGCATCAAGGATGCACCGTACGCGAATGGAAGAGACGCGTTCGTTGGTGGCGAGCGCGACGCCGTCGCTCGACCTCGAGACCCTGGCACAGGAATTGAGGCCCGCGTCGCTGAAGCGCGAACTCCCCATCGTCGAGGACGACGACGCACTGCTGATCATCGCGACGTCAGGTACCACGGGCACGCCGAAGGGCGTCGTGCTGACTCACGCCAACTGTTTTTGGACCAACCTCGGCTTCGACCTCGCCGCCCCCATGGGAGGCGACGACGTCGTGTTGCAAGTGCTGCCGCAGTGTCACGTCGGAGGGTGGAATGTGCAACCGCTTCTCGCATGGTGGAAGGGCGCGACGGTCGTGCTCGAATCTTCGTTCGATCCCCCGCGAGTGCTCGATCTCGTCGCGCGTCGACGTGTCACGACGATGATGGGCGTCCCGGCGACGTACCTTTTGCTCGCGCAGCATCCCGGATTTGCCCAGGCCGACCTCACGAGTTTGCGTCGGGTCCTCGTCGGTGGCGCGTCGATGCCGCTCACGCTCATCGAAGAGTGGCACTCGCGTGGCGTCGAAGTAGTCCAGGGCTACGGGTTGACGGAGGCGTCGCCCAACGTCCTATGTCTCGCTCCCGAAGACGCGACGTCGCACCTCGGTTCCGTCGGCAAGCCCTACACCTACGTCAACGTGGCGCTGCACGACAATGACACCGGATCGTTCGTTCACGGGGCGGGCCGCGGCGAGATCTACGTAAAGGGTCCGAACGTGTTCCGCGGCTACTGGGACAACGCCGCCGCCACGGCGGCGGCGTTCGATGACGGATGGCTACGTACCGGTGACGTGGCCGAACGCGACGAGGCCGGCTACTACCGGATCTGCGGTCGCGCGAAGGAGATGTTCGTGTCGGGCGGCGAGAACGTGTACCCGGCCGAAGTCGAGCAAGTCCTCGCCTCGTACCTCGACGTCGCCGAAGCGGCGGTGGTCGCGATTGCGCACCCGCGATGGGGCGAGTCCGGCGTCGCCTTTGTCGTAGCGAAACGGGGCGCGACCTTGGAGACGGAGACACTGACGACGTACTGCCGCGCGAACCTCGCGGCGTACAAGGTGCCGAGCCAATTCCATGTCGTCGAAGAGTTGCCCCGTTCGACCGTTGGCAAAGTCGATCGGGTTCGCCTGACCATTATGGCGAGTGAGTCATAAAGCGCTCTCCACCAGGAAACTCGTTGAGCAACGCCTGCATTGTTTGGCACCGAGGAAATGCCAATGGCCGCCCGTCTGCCAATGCCAAGACATGAACGGAATTGATGGGAGTGAACTCGTCGTAATGGCGCCCGCTGGAGGTTTCCTCAGCCGGTGAAGGCACGAATTTGGTGAGCGAACAAGCAAAAAATTCATCGCGAAATTTCGCCGTCACTACTAGCGCACGTAGAGGTCCATACGCCAACTTCCGGTCATCGCAAAGTCGCACAGTGACGCCGTCATCGAGCACATCACGTCAAGCACCTTGTCCGCATTCGTGTCGGCGGGCACGTCGAGAAGGAGGCCACGCGCGTTGTGATCTTGACGGACCGTGAACGGTGCGCCACCGAGCAGCAACGTGATCCGCTCGCGTCCGAGCCGCCCCCGCGAATGTAAAATACCCAGTGAGGAGGGCAGCACCTCTCCGTGGCGTGGGGCCGACGTGACAAAGGACGCCACCGCGACGCCCTGGTTCACCCACAAGCCAAAAACGTTGACCTTGAGATCCGCCACATCGTCCACAACCCCCGGCACGACGTTGCACCACCCCCTCCCCGACGCGATCGACTCAACGGCGCTGATGGCTTCGTCGCGGTCGTCAGAGAACTGAAGTTCGCTACGCGTCGTCACGGTTCCTCTTCACGCCAAGGCGGGGCTGCTCGTGCGAACGAAGCTACGCCCAACCCAGCTCCTCGAGTCGGGGATCGCTGATGCCGAAGTGGTGCGCGACCTCGTGAATGACGGTCTTTCGAATCTGGACCTTCACTTCGTCCTCGTTGTGGCAACCAGCGCAGATCGTCTTTTGGTACAAGGTGATCCGGTCCGGTAGGACGCCGTTGTAACTCATCGGCCCGCGCCGAGTGAGGGGTATCCCTTCGTAGAGGCCAAAGAGCGAGCGCCCCAGGGCCTCGTCTTCGACCATGATCGCCAAATTCTCTATGTGCATCGAGAGCTCGGGCGGCAGCGAAGCGAGCGCCTCGGTCGCCAGCGCCTCGAAGCGTTCGTTGGACATCTCGAACATCCCCGAAGCGTAATGGTCTCACATGTCGAGTCCGCCGTTGACCGGGATCACCGCCCCCGTGATGTACCCCGCTCGCTCGTCGAGCAAACACGTCACCATGTAAGCCACATCTTCAGGCTCCCCGAGGCGGCCGACCGGAATACGCGCCACGATGCTCTTGAGGATCTTCTCGGGTACCGAGGCCATCATGTCGGTACTGATGAATCCCGGTGCGACGCAGTTCACCGTGATGCCCTTGCCGGCGAGTTCCAAGGCGAGGGTCTTGGTCAGTCCGTGCATGCCCGACTTGGCCGTGGCGTAGTTGGCCTGGCCCACGTTGCCCGTCTCGCCGATGATCGAACTGATGTTGACGATTCGTCCGGACCCTCGCGCGATCATGTGCTCGATCACGCCCTTCACCATGTAGAAGCACCCCGAGATATTGATTCGCATGACCGCGTGCCACTCCTCAACGGTCATGCGGCGCACCGTGCGATCAATATTGATCCCGGCGTTGTTGATGAGATAGTCCACGTGGTCATACGAAGCTAAGACTTCGTCGATGAAGCGCACGCAATCCTGGGGATCGCCGACGTCCATCTGATGAACACTGATCGAGCGGCCCTGGGCGGCGGCCTCTTTGCGCATCGCTTCGGCGGCGTCACGATTGTTGAGATACGCGGCGCAGACGTGCGCGCCACCCTCCGCCAGGGCGAGCGTGATGGCCCGACCGATTCCTCGGGTCCCGCCCGTAACGACGGCCACCTTCTGTTCACTCATAACAACCACCCCCCGACGGTCACCCTATCCACGGTGCGCACGCGGGACCAAGTTGGTGTGTTCAGGTACCGCGCCGGGGCCCGACGCTCGTCTCAGTCTCGCGAGTTCCCAACGGCGACGCGTAAGAGGTCCGCGGACGGACGAATCGCCTACGACGCTTCGGAAAGGGCTTTGGCGATGGTGATGGTCTCGCTGTCGAGCGAGGTCGGTTCATGAAAGCCAGTGACATCGAGTTCGTCGATGAGTCCCAACGAGGCGCGAATGGCTTCGGGTGTATTCTCGGCGAACACCACGCCGTAGGTCTCCCCGACGAAGATTCGCGCGACGCGCCCGCCCGCCACCGAGTAGATGTTGCCGCTGACGGCGCACTCGTCACTGGCGAGGTAGACCACGAGTGGGCTGACCAAGTCGGTCGACACCTTGGGCGCCAAGTCCCCCAGGATGCCCTCGGTCATCCTCGTCAGGGCGATCGGGGCGATGGCGTTGACCTTGATGTCGTGCTCGGCGCCCTCGAGTGAGAGTACGCGCGTCAGGCCCGCCAAACCGGCCTTCGCCGCGCCGTAGTTGGCCTGGCCGAAGTTACCGAAGAGGCCCGAAGCCGAACTGGTGTTGACGACGCGACCGTACCCTTGGGCGCGCATGAGTCGAAACGCCGGTTGACAGACGTAGAGCGCACCTTTCAGGTGCACGTCGATCACCTGGTCGATCATGGTGGCGTCCATCTTATGAAACGCCTTGTCGCGCAAGATGCCGGCGTTGTTTATCAACACGTCGACTCGACCGAAGGCGTCCAGAGCGCTCTGGACGATGGCTTCACCTCCGAGCGCGGTGGCGACGCTGTCGTGATTGGGCGCGGCGATCCCACCGAGTGCGACGATCTCTTCGACGACCCGCTCGGCGGCCGAGGTCGACGAACCGCTGCCGTCGAGCGAGCCGCCGAGGTCGTTGACGAGCACGCTCGCTCCGCGCGCGGCGAGCGCGAGCGCGTGCGAGCGCCCCAGTCCGCCGCCGGCGCCGGTGATAATCGCCACTCGCCCGTCAAAGCGAATTTCTTCCATGATTATCTCCATCTACGTTGAGGGTGAGTATTAGTGCTGTCGATTGGTCGTAGGGGCGAAACCACGGGCGCGGGCGCCACGACGACGGCGCCGCCAAGAAACGTGTCGACGACGTGCGCCAACGCCGCGGCCGGCTCGGGCTGCTGCAAATCGTGACCCTCGGGTAAGACCGTCAACGAGGCGTTCGGGATGCGTCCGGCCAACGCCCGACTGTTGGCAATAGGCGCGACACGGTCCTTAAGCCCGCACACGACGAGGGTCGGCGCCGCGATGGCGCCGAGAAACGGGATGCTCGACCAGGCGGAGATGGCCATGGTGCGCCATATCGCCGACTTCGCCTGGGAGCGATCGAACTTCGGCAGCACGCCCAGTCCGTCGAGCGAGTCCCAGCCACTGAGGGTCGCCCCCGCGCCACACGAGGTGGCCACGAGCACCAGGCGGAGAACCCTCGAAGGGTATTGAAACGCCAACTGCTGTGCCACGGCGCCTCCGTGGGAGAAACCCAACACGTCGACTCGGTCCAGCCCCACTTCATCGAGCATCGCGGCGGCGAGTTCGGCGAGTTGGGCGATGGAGAGGGGCAGGAGGGGCAAAGGACTCTGGCCCACGCCGGGCGCGTCGAAGCTGACGATGGTTCGCTCCCCCAACGCGCGCACGAACGGATCCCAACTCTCCAAGGAGCGAGTTAGCCCGTTGAGCAACAACAACGGGTCGCCGTGACCTTGCACGCGGATATGGACTCGATGCCCCCGGACCCACAGAATCGAGGCGTCGTACGCCTCTAGGGCAGCGTTACTCAAGCGCGAACACGCACGTAGCTGCCGGGCGCCGCCTCAAGGGCCGGGTGGTTCTCATTGCCGAGGCGCGAGGGCGCGGTTACCTTCACGCCACCTCGAGCGCCGATCCATTCGGTCCAATCGTTCCACCACGTGTCCTTGACCAACGTGGCCCCGTCCTGCCACGCTTGGGCGTCGTCGGGGCGCGCGTCGTTGGACCAGTAACTGGCCTTGGGACTCGGCGGGTTGACGACCCCGGCGATGTGGCCCGAGGAGCTGAGCACGAATCGATTGGCGCCGGTGAACATTCGAGCGGTCTTGTAGCCCGAGGGCCAGGGAACGATGTGATCGTTGATCGCCGAGACCACGTAGGTGTCGAGTTCGACCTTTTTGGGGTCGAGCTTGCGTCCGTCGATCTCGAACTCCCCGCGGGCGAACTCGTTGTTGAGATAACACGACCGCAGATACTGCGAGTGCATCTTGGCCGGCATTCGCGTGCTGTCGTTGTTCCACACCAAGAGATCAAAGGCGGCCGGCTGCTTGCCGAGCAGCCAGTTGTTGCCGATGTACTGAAAGATGAGGTCGTTGGCGCGCAGCGCGTCGAACACGTGGGCCATGGTGTCGGCCTCGAGGTAGCCGTCGCTGGCCATCTGTTCTTCGAGGCTGGCGATGGTCGCCTCGTCGGTGAACAGACCGAGCACGCCGGGCACGGAGAAGTCGGTGTTGGTGTTGAGCAACGTGGCCGACTTAATCGAGTCGTCGCCGAGCGACGCGTCGTAGGCCAAACCGATCGCGCTCAACGTGCCCCCGAGACAGAGCGAGACGGTATTGACCTGGCGAGCGCCGGTGATCTCACGGATGACGCGTACGGCGTCAAGGAGCCCCCGTCGTAAGTAGTCCTCGAGGCCGAGGTCGCGCATACTCGAATCGGGGTTCTTGTAACTTATGGCAAAACAGGTATGGCCGTGCTGGACCGACCACTCGATCAAGCTCTTGCCGGGCGCTAAGTCCATGATGTAGTACTTGTTGATCCACGGCGGACAGAACAGCAAAGGCACCGCATAGACCTGCTCACTCTGGGGTGAGTACTGGATCAACTCGATTAGTTCGTTTCGGTACACGACCGCCCCGGGCGTGGCGGCCATGTTGACCCCCAGCTCGAACCCCGAGGTGTCGACCTGCGAGGGCCAACCCTTGTTGTGACTCAGGTCCTCGAGCATGTTCTTCGCTCCGCGCACCAGGCTCTCGCCGCCGGTCTCAACGGCCTCTCGTAGCGCCACGGGATTGCCGAGCAGCGTATTGGTGGGCGCCAACGCGTCGAGGATGAATTTGGCCGCGAAACGGGCCTTGGCGTCTTGGCCCTCCTCGAGTTGCGCCGCGTCCAACAGCTCATTGACGTACTGACAGCCGAGCAGGTACTGCTGCTCGAGCAAGAAGAACAACGGATTCTCCGCGTAGGCGGAGTCGACGAAGCGCTTGTCCCCAGAAGATGGTGTCATAGGCGCGGGCGTGGGCGTCCCGCCAGCGCGCTGGGCGGTCGCGCGCACCGCGGCGTCCAAGCCGATCGAGAGTCGCGCGTTGGCCGCCGCGACCTCAGCCGGCTTTTGCACCAGTGCCGCCTGGGCGGCTTGTAGTGAGCCAAAGAACGAGGCCGGATCGGCCTTGGCGACCAGATCGTCAATGAACGCTTGTTGAGAGCTGTGGAGATCTTGGGCGAACTTGAACAGGTCACTCGGCGCGGGGATGGCGCCGGGCAGCGGCAGCTGGACCATCTCGGTCAACTTGGTGAAGAATTCGCTGGCGCCTTCGAACCACGCGCTGACGAACTGACGAGTGGCGTCTTGGGAGATTTGCAGCGCACCGAGCAACTGCTCGGCGAGGGGTGAACTTGGCCCGGCAGGGCCCGTGGCTTCGTTATCCCCTATGACCATTACGCAATCCCTAGTCGTGTGAAGCCGCTCGGCGTCTGGAGGACACTGTACCTACCCACTGCTTGGCATGTCAAGCATTGCCGCCGGGCGATGAAAGTCTTACGAACGCCGCGTTTATCAGTAAAACAAAGACTATTCGGCACGTCTCGCCAAGGTCCCGCACCCAGCGCAAAAAGGTTTTAGGCCCCTTGGCGATTGGTCTCGACGTAGCTGCGATACACCCCGAGCAAAGCGTGACGTTGGGCTTCGGTGAGTCGCTGGTCGGCTCGAATGGCGCTCTCGGTAGCGTCGTCGCCCAACTTTTCAGTGCCGCTGATCAGTCCGGCCTGCTCAAAGAGAATCTCCGCCGACACGTTGAGCGCGTCAGCGATCGATTTGAGCACCCGGATCGAGGGCTCGTGGAGTCCCCGCTCGACCTGACTCAGGTAGGGATTGGAGATTTCGGTGAGCGCCGAGAGCTGGCGCAGCGACAGATTCGCAATCTGTCGCTGCGCCCGGATGAACCCACCCAGCACGCGCCGGGGGTCATCCTCAGTTGTTGTGACTGGCTCTTCCGTGCCTTGCATCGTAACTGAATCCGTTGAGACGGACTAAGCCAACTTCTCGGGAACGAGTGCGTTCGCCAACTGCAGGGTGAAGTCGCGCTGGGCCTTCAAAAGGTCATTGGCGAAATCGAACGCGAACTTGGTGGCAGCTTCAGCGTCGGGCAGAGCGGCCACACCAGGAATGGTGGGCAGGTCGGCGACGGGCAAAACGGAGGCGGCCTTCATCCAGGTCTGGGCGGCGTCGACGGAGAACTGCTGACACTGCTTGACGGTGGAAATCAGTTGTTCGCGAATTTTCACGGCAAATTCAGGTACTTCGGTCGTTGATGTGGTCTTAGTGGAAACCATCAGGAACTCCTCTGGTCTTACTTCCAGCACGGCAATTCCGCGCTGAGCACACTATACACCCCATCTGCTTGGTATGTCAAGCACTATCCTTGCCGTGTTTCGGACCTACTTTGACCTGTTGAGAAACCCGACCATCACTTTCGAGGTCGTTGAATTGGGGCCCACTGGACGCGATTCGACCTCCAAGTGGATCCAAGGCGAATATGCCGGTCGCGGTCTCTTAAGCGTTGGGCTGGTCGTGACCCGGCAGCGTGTCGAACAACTTCTTGACGAACTCTTGCTGTGAGGTCATCAGTTGCTGGGCGAACTCAAAGTACTGGTCCGAGAGTTCGCCGGGCTTGGGCAGCGTGTCGACCAAAGGGAGCTTGGGCAACTCGGGCAAGTGAGTCGTCACTTTGGCGACGTTCTCGGACCACGCGCTCACAATCTTCAACGTGGCGTCCTGGGATCGCTTGATCGCCTCCAGCACCTGGCTTTGCACGCGCGCAGCCTCCGCGGCGGCTTTCTTCTTGCCATCTTTTTTGGTCGTGTCTTTCGTGTTCTCCGCTACCATCGTGAACTCCTCATGGACTTGGAACGTGAACGGCGTCTCCGCCACACCCGCACTCTACCGACCAAGTGCTTGAAATGTCAAGCAAACCTTGGTCCGCGCCAGCGTCCGCGCCACCCTCATTACGTCGCGAAGGACTAGAACTGCACCAACATCGACACGAGTGCGATAGCGATCAGTGCGAGGAGCACGTCGTCAGAGCGAACCAACTGACGCCCTTGATCGATCGACGCGACGCCCTCACGAGCGATCGTGGCGGCGACCATGCGCTCTTGAGGAAGCGCGCGTGCTTCCAGGTGGCCGGCCGCGGCTAAGTAGCAGAGCAGACCCACGCCAATCCAGGGTCTGGCCAGGGAGACCGAGTTGCCACCGCTTAGCGACATGATGAGCCCCGTCACCGGCAAGACGTGCATCACCCGCGCCGCCCAGTTACGACGCTCGGGCACACGCCGAGCTTGGGTGGCGCCGTCAGCGCCGCGCGCCACGCTAAGCGCCGCGTAACGCATCGAGACCAAGACGATCACGGTGACCACGGCCGCGATCACGTGGATCAAGAAGACCAAGTCGTAGCCGACCGAAGTGGCGATTACGGTGCGCCCAGCAATGTCTCGGCCGCGCGATAGGGATCCGTCGACCCCTCGACCAGCGCGTCCACTTGGGCCTCGTACTCGTCGCCCCTGGCCAACGCCGTGGCGCGCGAGCTCACGAGAAATCGTACGACTTTGTCGAGTTCGGCTCGCGTGCGTTGGCGGCGCGCCTCGACGAGTCGTGCGCCGTCGAGGAAGGTTCGGTGCTCGCCGACCGCGTCGAAGAGTGCCTCGGTGCCCTCGTCGTTGGTGGCGCACGTCTCGATGATCATTGGTCGCCACTCGCCTTGGCTCCCGAGATTCAGCATCTGCTCAAGATCGCGCCGCGTCTCGCGAACCCCCGGGCGATCGGCCTTATTGATCACGAAGATGTCGGCGATCTCTAAGAGGCCCGCCTTGCTCGCCTGCATCGAGTCGCCCCAGCCAGGGTTGGTCACCACGACCGTAGTGTCCGCGGCCGAGGCGATCTCGACCTCCATCTGGCCGACGCCGACGGTTTCGACGAACACGAAGGGGAAGTTGGCCGCGCCCAGCACGCGCAGCGCGTCGGGCACGGCGAGTGAGAGCCCCCCTAGATGTCCGCGCGTGGCCATGGAACGGATGAAGACGTGCTCGTCGGTGGCGTGGCCCTGCATGCGAATGCGATCGCCGAGAATGGCGCCCCCGCTAAAGGGCGAACTGGGATCGACGCAGAGTACCGCCACTTGATCAAAGGTCTCTTCGTCACCCACTTGACCCTTTTTGAGGGCCGTCGAGATGAGGCGATCGGTCAAGGTGGACTTGCCGACCCCTGGCGGACCGGTGAGACCAACGACGTAGGGCGCGGGGGCCCCGTACGCCAGCGCCACGGTCGCGCGGTGTTGGTCGGCGCCCGCCTCGACGTAGCTCAACAGTCGCGCGAGTGCGGTACGCGAACCATCTCGCGCCTCTTCTAGAAGTACGTCGGGTTCGCGCGCGATCACGTGAACCGTTCGATGTTGGCGCCCAGCGCACTCAGCCGCCCGACGAAATTGTCGTACCCGCGGTCCATGTGCTCTAAGCCCGTCAAGGTCGTCTCGCCTTCGGCGACGAGTCCGGCCAGAGTGAGCGCCGCGGCGGCACGAATGTCGCTCGCGCGCACCGTGGTTCCGATCAGGCGTTCGACGCCACGGATCATCGCGTGATGACCCTCGGTGGTGATGTTGGCGCCCAGTCGCACGAGCTCGTCGACGTAGCGAAAACGCCCGACGAAGAGGTTCTCGGTAACAACGGAGACCCCCTCGGCGACGCTCAGCATGGCGGTGAGTAGCGGCTTGTAGTCGGTCGCCACGCCGGGGTAAGGCAACGTCGCCACGTCCACTGCCCTAAGGCGCCCCCGGGCTCGCACCGCGACGCCGGGCCCCGCTTCGTCGACCTCGGCGCCTATGGCTTCGAGTTTTCGCAGCAACATCACCATGTGCTCGGCCCTCGCGTCGACGACGCGCACGTGGCCTCCCGTGATGAGACCCGAGGCGAGGTACGTCGCTGAGACCACGCGGTCGGTCACCACTTCGTGGTGCGCGGGGGCGAGTTCCTCCACGCCGTCGATCGTGAGTCGCGACGTGCCGAGCCCCTCGATCTTCGCACCCATGGCGATGAGTTGGCGGCCCAGGTCCTCCACCTCGGGCTCTCGCGCGGCGTTCTCGATGATCGTTCGACCCTGAGCGAGCACCGCCGCCATCAAGAGGTTGTCGGTCGCGGTGTGACTCGGGTATTCGAGGGTGACACGCGTGGCGTGCAGGCGCGGCGAATTGGTGGTGGCGTGAATGGACGTGCGATCGTTGTGGAAAGTGGCGCCCATGGCGCTCAAGCCCTCGGTGTGAAAATTGATCGGGCGCTGGCCGAAGTCATCGCCGCCCGGCAGGGCCATATTGGCTTCACCGCAGCGCGCGAGCAGTGGTCCGAGGATGACAATGGAGGCGCGCATCGATTCAAAGAGGTGCGCCGGGGCCACGGGGTGAATCTGGTCGCATGCAGGCACGCGCACGCGAAGTTCGTGGTCCGAAGGTTCGTCCACCCGGCACCCGAGCGCCACTAAAAGCTCACTCATCACTTTGACGTCGCTGATGCGCGGCACGTTCGTCAGGTGGTGATCGCCCGTGGCGAGCAGGCAGGCCGCCATCTCCTTTAGGACTGCGTTCTTCGCCCCGTAAGCGCGAACTTCGCCCTCGAGCGCACCGGCGGGCTTCACCACGAGAGAACTCACCCCCTAAGTATTGCCGCTCGCACGTTCGGCAATCTTCGGACCTAATGGCGTACGGGCAATGTCACACCTGGTGCTGATACTGATGACGTGACCATTACCGCCAGCACGTCCGTTGTGGTCACCCAGGCTTACGTTTACGCATTAAATCCCACGCCCGAGCAGATCTCGATGTTGCGCAACCACTTAGGTGGATCCCGGTTCGCCTACAACGCGCTACTTGGAATGGTAAAGGACAACTGGGACGAGAACCGTGCGAAGAAGGAGGCTGGTACCGAGGTCACCAAAGACGACTGGATCAGCACCTCACAGATTGGACTGTTGTACCTCTGGGCCAAGCATCGCGACGAACTGGCCCCGTGGTGGCCACAGAATTCTTCAAGCACTTACAACGACGCGGCCCAACGTCTTTCGATGTCCTTCACCAATTTTCGTACAGGACGGGCTAAGTTCCCGCAGTTCAAGCGAAAGAGGCAGACAGGCTCGGTGCGGTTCATGGGACATGTCGTGCGACTCGTCGACACACACCACGTGCGCATTGCCCGAATTGGTGAGATTAAGACATACGAGTCCTCCCGAAAGCTCTACCGACACCTGGATCGTGGTACCGGCAAGATCGTGGCGGCCACCGTCACCGTACGAGCTGGCAAGTGGTGCGTGTCCTTCACCGTTGAGGTCACTCGCCAGATTCCTGTCACCCGCAAGCCCGACAAGATCATCGGCGTCGATGTCGGCATCACGACCCTCTACACCGGCGCCACGACAGACGGAAAACAAGTGTTCGAAGTAGCTAATCCTCGCCACCTCCAGCGCGCTGAGAAGAAGTTGGCCCATGTTCAACGCATCGCCTCACGACGTCAAGGCCCGCGTTCCCCAGCAGCGCCGTCGAAGCGGTGGACCAAAGCCAACACCCGGATCCAGAACGTTCACGCCGGCGTGCGTAACGCTCGCAAGAACCTCATTCACGAGACCACAACGATGCTCGCGAAGAACTACGACGTCATCGTGATCGAGGACCTGAACGTGGCAGGCATGTTAAAGAACCACGCACTGGCGAAACACATTCAAGACGCCGCGTGGGGCGAGTTCGCGCGCCAACTCGAGTACAAGACCAGGTGGTACGGTTCTGCCCTCATTTGCGTCGACCGGTTCTACCCCTCTTCAAAGACCTGCAGTCAATGTGGGACAGTAAGAGCCACACTGTCCCTTGACGAACGGACGTATCACTGTGAGACCTGTGGTCTCACGCTCGGTCGCGACCACAACGCGGCCATCAACCTGGCCCGTCAAGGCCTGCCGGGGACAAGCTCTGGTACTGGACGTGGAGGGGAGGTAAGACCTGCGCAGCAGAATCTTGTTGCAACGGCACACCCTGATGAAGCGTCAACCGAAACGCCACCAGAAGTTGGCGCGTAGGAGGTAGTTCGGTTAAGAACTCGGTGCCAATGGGTATTTTCCGTACGCCATTGAGTCCCGAGTTTGCCGAATGAGGCCGCTCATGACAATTGACTGAATCGCCGTTCGGACCCCCGGGAGCACCGGACTACGCTGGCCCTGTGCTGCCTCCGTCCAGGCCCGACCGCAACATCGCCCTTGAATTAATTCGCGTCACTGAAGCGGCGGCGATCGCGGCGGCGCGCTGGGCCGGTCGTGGCGACAAGATCGCCGCCGATGGCGCGGCCGTCGACGCCATGCGCTTCGTATTGGGCGGCGTCTCGATGGACGGCGTGGTCGTCATCGGTGAGGGCGAAAAAGATAAGGCCCCGATGCTCTACAACGGTGAGCGGATCGGTGACGGTCGTCCCCCCAAAGTTGACGTCGCGGTCGATCCCATTGACGGCACGACGTTGACCGCAATGGGACGCAACGGCGCCATAGCCGTCATCGCGCTCTCCGAGCGCGGCACCATGTTCAATCCCGGTCCGTGCTTTTACATGAAGAAGGTCGCCGTGGGACCGCGCGGGCGTGGATCGGTGGACATCAACGCCTCGGCGACCGATAATTTGATCGAACTTTCCAAGAGCTTGAAGAAACCAGTGCAGGAGTTGGGCGTCGTCATTCTCGATCGTCCCCGCCACGCCGAGCTCGTCGCCGAGGTACGTGAAGCCGGCGCGCGCGTGCTCTCGATCACCGACGGCGACGTCGCCGGCGCGATCGCCACGGGCTGGCCCAACTCGGGCGCCGACGTCCTCTTTGGCATTGGCGGCACGCCTGAGGGCGTCATCGCCGCGGCGGCCCTCAAGGGTCTCGGCGGCGAGATCCAAGGCGTCTTGCACGCGAATACCGAAGAGGTGAGAAAGGAGGCCGAAGCCCTCGGGTACGACTTCACCCGTGTGTTGAAGACCGACGACCTGGTCGCGAGCGATAACTGTTTTTTCTCCGCGACCGCCATCACCGACGGCGACTTCTTGCGCGGTGTTCGCTTCTACGACTTCGGCGCCACCACCCAATCCCTGGTCGTTCGTTCCCGTTCGGGCACCGTACGCACGATCGAGACCTTCCACCGTCACGACAAACTCCAAGAGTTCACCACGGCGGGCTTCTAAGCGCCCGTCGCAATCATTGATTTTCCGTCACTTTTTGCTTTCTCGTACGGCTGGGCGTAGCCTCCGCTTACGAACCAAATGGTTCGGGCGCTTCGGCGTTGACGAAGGAGGTGCGCGGTGCGCGTCTCACAACTACTGGCGACGAAAGGTCACGACGTCGCGACCATCTCCCAAGAGCGCTCGGTCACCGACGCGCTGACCCTCTTAAAAGAGCGCGGCATCGGCGCACTCGTCGTCACCGGCGCGAAGGCGCCACTGGTAGGTATCTTCTCGGAGCGTGACGTGGTGCGCGCCCTGGCGACCAGCGGCGAGAGTGCCCTCCAACAAAAGGTGGCCGAACTGATGAGCACCGAGGTGTCGGTGTGCAACGAGTCGACCGAACTCCACGAACTGATGACCATGATGACCGAGAAGCGAATCCGCCACGTGCCAGTCGTCCAAGACGGCCACCTGGTCGGACTCATCTCCATCGGTGACGTCGTCAAGGCCCGTCTCGAAGAGCTCGAGCACGACAAGAAGGACCTGCTGGACTACGTGTCGGGCCGCTAAGCGCTACTTCGTCGCCGCGCGAAGTCGTAACTCCGCGCGCTCGAGCGCGGCCAAGGCGACGAGTTGCGCCGTGTCGTCGGACTGGTCACCTTTCGTCGCCGCGGCCAGTTGCGCCTCAGCGGCCTCCTTCGCGGCCTGGGCCCGAGCAACGTCGATCTCCGTCGTTCGTTCCGCAACACCCGCGAGCACGGTGGCGAGCGTCACGCCCTCGCCGTCGCCCGGTCCCACTTGGAAGTAGCCCGTGTGCACCGCGAAGGCCACTTCCCCTTCGACAGTCTCAACGCGCACGATGCTCGACACGAGGTCGCCCACCATCTCGGTGTGTTGGGGCAGAATCGTGAAGTTACCCTCCGACGAGCGCGCGATGAGGGCCGTGGCCGCACCGCTCCACAGGGCCGCTTCGGGCGAGAGGATCTCCACGCTCAACGTCGCCATTAGCTCTTCGCTAGCTCCGCGGCCTTCGCCTCGACGCCCGACGCGCCGCCGACGTTCAAGAACGCCTGCTCGGGGAAGCGGTCGAGATCGCCCTTCACCAAGTGCTCGAAGGACTCGATCGTCTCTTGGATCGGCACGTTGATGCCGTCTATACCGGTGAAGACCTTCGAGACGAACAACGGCTGGGACAAGAAGCGCTGGATCTTGCGCGCGCGCGTCACGGTAATGCGGTCCTCTTCGGAAAGTTCATCGAGTCCGAGAATCGCGATGATGTCCTGGAGTTCCTTGTTGCGCTGAAGGATCTGTTGGACCTGACGGGCGACCGCGTAGTGACGATCCCCGACGATCTCGGGCGCCAAAATGTTCGAGGTCGACGTCAAGGGGTCCACCGCCGGGTAGATACCGAGCGCCGCGATCTGTCGATCCAGCTCGGTCGTCGCGTCGAGGTGGGTGAAGGTCGTAAAGGGCGCGGGATCGGTGTAGTCGTCCGCCGGCACGAAGACGGCCTGGAGCGAGGTGATCGAGTGACCCCGGGTGGAGGTGATGCGCTCTTGAAGCTCGCCCATCTCGTCGGCCAGCGTGGGCTGGTAACCCACGGCCGAGGGCATGCGGCCGAGCAGCGTCGA
Organism: Acidimicrobiaceae bacterium; assembly: GCA_003133405.1. GTDB lineage: Bacteria > Actinomycetota > Acidimicrobiia > Acidimicrobiales > RAAP-2 > RAAP-2. Next base: position 28,812 of record PKXH01000070.1, read on the forward strand.
GACCTCGGATCCGGCTTGGACGAAGCGAAAAATGTTGTCGATGAACAACAACACGTCCTGGTTCTTCACGTCACGGAAGTACTCGGCCATCGTGAGGGCCGCGAGGCCTACGCGCAGGCGCACGCCCGGTGGTTCGTCCATCTGGCCGTAGACCAGCGCCGTCTTTTCGATGACGCCCGACTCGCGCATTTCGAGCAAGAGGTCCGTGCCCTCACGAGTGCGCTCGCCCACTCCGGCAAAGACCGACACGCCCTGGTGCTGCTCGGCGACGCGGCGAATCATCTCCATGATCAAGACGGTCTTGCCCACCCCGGCGCCGCCGAAGAGTCCGATCTTGCCACCTTGCACGTAGGGCGCGAGCAGGTCGACCACCTTGATGCCCGTTTCGAACATGGTGCGGCTCGGCTCGAGTTCATCGAAGGGCGGCGCGCTGCGGTGAATCTCCCAGTGGTCGTCCACCGGACCGATGTCATCGGTGTCGAGTGGCTCGCCGATCACGTTGAAGACGTGTCCCAGCACGGCGTCGCCGACGGGCACGGTGATGCCGCGTCCACTCTGGTGCACGACCGCGCCTCGGACCAGTCCGTCGGTTGGCTTCATGCACACGCAACGAACGCGTCCGTCGCCGATCTGTTGGGCGACCTCGGCCACGACCGTGATGGTCTGGCCGTCGAGCACGATGTTCATCTCCACGGCGTGGTTGATCTCGGGCAGCGCGTGCGGGGGGAACTCCACGTCCACCACCGGTCCGGCGATCGCCACGACACGACCCGTCTCGAGTTTGGTCACTGCGGGGGCCACGGTCATTTGATTCTCACTTTCCTAAGCGGAGCGCTTCGGCGCCGCCGACAATTTCCATAATTTCGGTAGTAATCGAGTCCTGTCGGGCTCGGTTCATGACGCGCGTCAACGTCTGACTGAGTTCGTCGGCGTTGTCCGTGGCGGCGGCCATCGCGCGCTGTTGAGACGTGTGAAACGAGGCCGCACCTTCGAGCAGCGCCGAGAAGATCTCGCTTTCGAGCGCGTGCGGTGCCAAGAAGTAGAGCAGCTTCTTTACCTCCGGCTCGAACTCGGTGTAGCCCTTGAGCACTTTGGGTCCGTCGTCCACGGGTAGTTCGGGCACGACGAGGGGTAGGAGTTGTTGGACGTGGACCGCTTGCGAGCCGGCCGAGAGGTACCTCGTCGAGACCAACAGGATCTGCTGGGCCTCGCCCTCTAAATAGGGTCCGACGAGGCGACGAGCGATCTCTTGGGCGTTGGCGAAGGTAGGGCGGTCGACAAAGCCCACGAAGTGCTCTTCAACGCTGAGACCGCGGTAACGAAAATACGCCGCCGCCTTCTTGCCAACACAGAAGAGCCGGGCCTCGGTGCTCTCGCCCTTCAGCTTGGCCACCAATCGCTCCCCCGCTCGCAGGGATGAGTTGTTGTACGGGCCCGAGAGCCCACGGTCGCCCGTAAGAAAGAGTACGAGCGCGGTGTCCACGTGCTCGGGCATGGCGAGTAACTTCGCCGCGCCCGCCGGGTCACCGAGCGCGGCTTCGAGCACGAGTCGCTGCATCCCGAGGCGATACGGACGATTCGCGGCGATGCGCGCGAGACTCCGGGGAATCTGCGCGGCCGCGATGAGTTCCATGGCTTTGGTGATCTTGCGAGTTGACAGCACCGACTTGATACGTCGACGAAGGACTCGCTCTTGTCCGCCGGCCATGAGTCCTCCTCTCTCGTCGCTTCTTAGTTACTGACAGCGAAGCTGTCGAGGAACGATTTCAGGGCGGCGTCGAGCTTACCGGTGTCGGGCAACGCGCTGGTGTCACGAATCTCGCTGAGCAGATCGGCGTGCTTGGCACGAAAGTCCGTCAACAGTTCCGCCTCAAAACGAATGACGTCCACGACCGGGATCGTGTCGAGCCAGCCGCGAGTTCCGGCGTAGATCACGACGACCTGCTCTTCGACCGGCACCGGTGCGTTCAGGCCTTGCTTGAGCAGTTCGGTCAGGCGGTAACCGCGGTCGAGCTGTTGCTGGGAGGTCTTGTCGAGCTCTGAGCCAAAGGTCGCGAAGGACTCGAGGTCGCGGAACTGCGCGAGGTCGATCTTCAACGTCCCGGCGACCGCCTTCATCGCTTTGATCTGGGCATTTCCACCGACGCGCGACACCGAGTTACCGACGTTGATCGCCGGACGAACGCCCGAGTAAAACAGGTCGGCCTCCAGAAAGACCTGGCCGTCGGTGATCGAGATGACGTTGGTCGGGATGTACGCCGAGATGTCGCCGGCCTTGGTCTCAATGATCGGCAGGGCCGTCAACGAGCCGCCACCGAGCTCGTCGCTCAACTTCGCGGCGCGCTCCAAGAGCCGGCTGTGAAGGTAAAAGACGTCCCCGGGGTAGGCCTCGCGACCCGGTGGACGACGTAGCAGCAGCGAGATTTGACGATAGGCCTCGGCCTGCTTGGAGAGGTCGTCGTAGACCACGAGCGCGTGCTCGCCGCCTTCCATCCACTCTTGACCGATGGCGCAGCCCGCGTAGGGCGCGAGAAACTTAAAGGGCGCGGGGTCCCCGGCGCCGGCGACGACCACGACGGTGTACTCAAAGGCGCCGTGGTCTTCGAGGGTCTTCACGGTTTGGGCGACCGAGGAGTTCTTTTGACCTATGGCCACGTAGATGCACTTCACCCCTTGACCCTTTTGGTTCAAGATGGTGTCAACCACGACCGTCGTCTTGCCGGTCTTGCGGTCGCCGATGATCAGCTCGCGCTGACCGCGGCCGATCGGCGTCATCGCGTCGATGGCCTTGATGCCCGTCTGCAATGGTTGGCTCACGGGCTGACGACCGGTGATGCCGGGGGCCTGGACCTCCATGCGCCGATGCTTGGGATTGACGAGTGGTCCCTTGCCGTCGATCGGCTCGCCGAGCGCGTTGACCACCCGACCCAGCAAGGCGTCACCCACGGGCATCGAAAGGATGCGGCCCGTCGATCGCACGACCTGCTCTTCTTCGATGGCATCGACCGAACCGAGGACCACCGCACCAATGGTCTCCTCGTCGAGGTTCATCGCCAGACCCACGGTGCCGTCTTCAAACTCGAGCAGTTCGTTCACTCTCGCCGAGGGCAGTCCCGACACGCGCGCGATGCCGTCACCGACCTCCACGACGCGTCCCACCTGCTCGGCCTCGACGGCCGGATTGAAGTCGGTCACATTCTTGCGCAGCGCTTCGGTAATCTCGGCAGCGCTAATGGTGAGCTCAGTCATCACAGTTTCCCTTTCTTAGTCATTTCGATTTAGGGCCGATTCGTAGGCCCGCCCCGACGTAAGGGCCTCACGTAGCGAGCCGAGCCGTCCTCGGGTGCTGGCGTCCAAACGCAGGTCGCCGATTTCCACGAGCACGCCGCCAAGCAACGAGGGCTCGTCCGCGACTTGGAGTTCCACGTTCTTGCCGGTCAGGGCGCTCAGCGTGGCGACCAGTTGGTGCTGACTCGGGGTATCGAGCGCACGAGCGGTATGCACTCGAGCGACCCGCCAATCTCTCGCGTGAGCAACGTAGTCCACCAGATAGTCGAGCGTGCCCACGACGTCGCGGGGTCGTCCACCGACGATCGCAAAACGCGCGAGCGACATCGACACCGGGTTTACCTTGCCCTCGAGGAGTTGATACGTCAAGCCCAGACGAGCGCCCAGCGGCGCGTCGCGGTCCAACAAGAGGTGGCGCAGTTCGACGTTCGCTTCCACGGTTCGCGCCCAACGAAAAAGGTCGTCCTCGATCGAGGAGAAGTTCGCCGTGTCGATCTCATCGAGCAACGCGTCCGCAAAACCACCGACGCGACGACGTGCGTCGAGTAGACCCAAATTGGCGTGGTGAAACTCGCCGGTCTCGTGCAGTGTGCGCCCCACCTGAAACAGCTCTTCAAAGGCGTGGGGCACTTCCTGGGCCGGTACCGTGGTGGCGGCGTAGACGACCAGGCGAAGGGCCTCCGGGCTCACTTTGGCGTGCAAGAGATCATGAACGACCTGTCCGCGCGCGACGTTCGCGATCGAGGTGTCGGTCAAGACGGCACTCAAGTCCTGACGAGCGAGAACGGTCTCATTGACGGCGTTCAGGTCACCAACGACCGCTTCGAGTGCGCTCGAGTCGAGTCGGCCCAAAAGAGCAGCGGCGAAGCCTTCGAGTTTGGGGAGCATGGTTAGCGGTTCGTTCCCTTGACGGCTTCCGCGTTCAGGGCCGCGACGGCTTCTCGAACCAGGTCGTCGTGGGCGCGCTGGTCGACTTCGCGCTCGACGATCTTGGTCACGAGGTCAAAGACGATGTCGCCGATGCGCGCCGATGCCTCGTCGATGGCGTGGACCCGCGCCGTTGCAACTTCTCCCTGGGCGGCGGCGACAATTCGCTCGTACTCGACCTGTGCTCGCCCTCCCGCTTCCGCCTTCAGCTGATCCGAGGTCGCCTGCGCGCTCGCGACGATGAGGTGGGCCTGCGCACGGGCTTCGGCGAGCACCTTCGCGCGCTCGTCGTCGGCGGCGGCCGCTTCCGCGCGCGCCGCGTCGGCCGCCTCGAGGGCGGTACGGATTTTCTCTTGACGGCCCTCCATCGCTCGATTGAGCGGCGGCAAGATGTACTTCGTCATGAGGAACAAAATGACCGCTACGACCAGCAGTTCAACGAAGAACGTGCCGTTAGGTAGCAGGAAGACTGACGTCGCTGTCATCTCGAAAGACCTTCTTTCTTAGGGAACAACACTGGTGACGCTCCACTCGTAGAGCACCGGATGAGAATTAGTGCTTCTCAAAGACGTAGACGAACACGACCATGAACAACAGGTTGATGAAGTACATCGCCTCCACCAGACCCACCGTCAAGAAGAAATACTGACGGGCCTTGTTCTCAATTTCGGGTTGACGGGCGATCGCCGCGATGGTCTGACTACCGGCCAAACCGTCGCCGATCGCGGCGCCAATGGCGCCGCCGCCGAGGGCCATACCGCCGCCGACCAGCGCGCCGGCGATGCGTACCGCACCGGCGATGTCATTGGGATTAGTTGCCATTATTCATTTCCTCCTGGGTGGGTTAGTGCGACATTTCTAAGGCGGGTTCGGGTTCGTCGTGACTCGTGGCGAAGGCGAAGTACAGCATGGTCAACAACATGAAGATGTACGCCTGGATGAGACCAATGAAGAGGTCGAAGGGCTTCCAGACGAGTTCGCCGAGCGGCGAGACGAAGATAGGCAGCAGCGTCACCATGACCGCGATCATCAACCCGCCCGAGAACAGGTTGCCAAAGAGACGGAAGGTCAACGTGATGGGCTTGGTGATCTCTTCGATGACGTTGATCGGCGTGAGCGCCACGTAGGGCTGACGGTAGTGACGGAAGTAGCCCCGAATGCCCCGCGCGCGAAACGACTCCACGTGCACCCAAACAATGACGAAGAGCGCCATCGCCAGGGGCAGGTTCACGTCGCTCGTCGGTGCGGGCAAGATATCGCCCGACACGCCCGGGTGCAGCGCTGAGGGAATAAAGCCGATCCAGTTACATATCAAGATGAAGAGAAAGAGCGTGACCCCAATGGGAACAAATTTCCGTCCCTTGGGCCCGATGGCGGTATCGGCCAGGTCGTTGACCTGGTCGACCAGCAGCTCCCACATGAGTTGAAGTTTGCCGGGCACGCCGTCGGTGACCTTGGCGCGCATGCGAAACCCTAGGAAGAGGAGAATGGCCATGGCGAGCAGCGTGGAGGTGACGATGTCGGCGTCGACGGTGAGCCCCAGAAGGTGAATTTCGGGGTGTACACCAACGCTGATGTTCCCCGCGGCTTCCAGGGTCCTCACTCCATGCCTCCTTGGTTTGTCACGACACGTAGAACGTTCAGGACAAAGACGATTTGATAAAGAACAAGCCCTGCCACAATACCGATTCCCAGGGGGGCGTTCAGCCAGACAAAGCCCAGCACCACCACGGTCATTACGAGGAGCCGGCCCGTGGTTTTGCCACCGAGCTGGCGGCGCACGGCCTTGGTGCTCTGCTCGCCTCGCAGCTCCACCGTGGCCGCCTGATGATCGAGAAAACGCAGATTAACGATGGCCAGACCTACGCCCAGCACGACACCCAGGGCGGCCAGGGGCGGCGCCACGAAGATCGCCACCATGAATCCCACAAATCCCACCAAGATGGCCGAAAGGGTAGTTCGGCGCAAGAGACGTGGCAGGGCGTTGGTGGGCAGGTTTTCTAACACGGGGCGTCAATTTTAAAGGAAGCGCCGAACGAGTTTGACAACGCTCGCAACGGCCGCGACCGCTCCTAACACTATCCCTATTAATAGGCCCGCCGGCGCGCTGTGCCACAGGTGGTCGGCGTAAAGACCCAGCAGCACGCCCACCGCGATACACGACGCGATGGTCGTGCCCATCGCCGCAAAGGCCGCGAGACCCGGTAGATCTCTCACGTTCGATTTCTCCTGGTCCGAGTGGGCCGAGGGGCCAGGGGGGGAGGAGTCGCTCACTTCATGACCCGCTCATCGTCGGCGTCGGCCTCTTCGCGACGACGACGTCGACGCCACAGCAAGGGACTAAACCACGTAAAGAGAGCGATGACGAGCACCGCGACTCCGAGTGGAATGAACACGTTGGCGCGCGTATCAAAGAGGGGCAACAACACGAATCCACAGAGCAACGCCGTCCAGGCCCACAGAATGATGACGGTTCGTCGATGCCCGTGGCCCAGGCGCATGAGTCGGTGGTGAATGTGGTTCTTATCGGGGGTGTGAAAGCCCTGTCCCGAGGCCGTTCGACGTATGAAGGCCCACACGGCGTCGATGAGCGGCACCCCGAGGATGAAGACCGGGATGAAGAGGGGCGCGAAGAAGAAGAACGTCACTCCACTGGCCGGCGGCGTGCGCCCGCCGATGACCATGGTCGACGCGCTCATGAGCAGCCCCAGCATCAACGCGCCCGCGTCGCCCATGAAGAGCTTGGCGGGATGAAAGTTGTCGCGCAGGAAGCCCACGCAGATCCCACAGGTCAGCGCCGCGACCAACGGTCCGATGTTCGTAACAGGCAAGAGCCCCAAGGTCTCGAGACGAAGGCCGTAAATGCACAGGGTCCCCGACGCGATCGCGACGATGCCGGCCGCCAAGCCGTCTAAGCCGTCAATCAAGTTGATGGCGTTGCACAGCGCGACGACCCACACCGCGGTGATGATCGGCAAGATCGACGGACCTAAGACGACAAAGCCGGCGAAGGGTAGCTTCAATTGGTACATCGTCACGCCCGAGAAGTAGAGAATCGACGCGGCGAGAAACTGACCGGCCACCTTCGCCGGGGCGCTCATCTCACGAAAGTCGTCCACGACGCCCACCACGAAGATCACCCCCGCCGCCAGCAACACCCCGAGCATCTCGTGCGAGGACGTAATCACGCTACGAAGTGAGGGGATGAGAAAGGCGAAGAGCAGGGCCAGACAGAAGCCGACCAACATCGCGCCGCCGCCCCCGTAGGGCGTGACGCGCCGGTGAACCTTGCGTTCATCGGGCAGCGCCGTGTACCCCGCGCGCAGGGAGATCACCCGCGCCGGGCGATTCGCGATCAGCGTGACGACTGCCCCCACCACCGCGACGGCGACATAGGCGGCAATATTGCCCATTAGCTACTTCGTAAAGTTCGCGTACGGGTTGAAGTCGGCGCACAGCGCCGCGACCTCGTGGCGAACCGCGGTGAGGGCCGTTTCGTCGTCGCGCTGACGAAGAGCGCGGGCCATCAACGACGCTATTCTCTCGAACTCCTTCTCCTTCATCCCCGCGGTGGTCTCGGCGGCGGTACCCACGCGAAGACCTGAAGTAATAAAGGCACTACGGGGATCGTCGGGGATGGTGTTGCGATTCGTCGTGATACCGGCGCGGTCCAACACCTCCTGGGCGACTTTGCCGGTCAACTCACCATCGAAGTCGCGTAAGTCGAGCAACACCATGTGGTTATCGGTCCCCCCCGAGACCATGCGAAATCCCTCGTTGGCGAGCGCACCGCCAAAGGCCTTCGAGTTGGCGACGATCTGGTGGGTATAGGTCGAAAAGCTCGGCTGGCTGGCTTCCTTGAAGGCCACGGCCTTGGCCGCGATGACGTGCTCCAGCGGACCACCCTGCTGACCGGGAAAGACCGCTGAATCGATCTTCTTGGCGAACTCCTCGCGACAGACAATGGCGCCGCCGCGTGGACCACGCAGCGTCTTGTGCGTCGTAAATGAGACCACGTCGGCGTAGGGCACCGGGTCAGGGTGCGAGCCGCCGGCGATCAGACCGGCCACGTGCGCCGAGTCGAACATCAACAACGCGCCCACTTCGTCAGCGATCTCTCGAAACGGCGCGGGGTCGATCACTCGCGCGTAGGCCGTCGCCCCGGCGACGATCAGCTTCGGTCGGTGTTCGAGCGCCAACGTGCGCACGTTGTCAAAGTCGATGACTTCACCGGGCGCNNGAGCCGTGCGTGAGATGCCCGCCCTGGTCGAGTCGCATGGCGAGGATGGTGTCGCCCGCGTTGAGCAGCGCCTCGTAGACCGCGACGTTGGCGTTGGCGCCACAGTGCGGCTGCACGTTGGCGTGATCGGCCCCAAAGAGCGCAGTCAATCGGCGACGGGCCAAGTCCTCCACCTCGTCGACGACCTGGTTGCCACCGTAGTAGCGACGCCCGGGATAGCCCTCGGAGTACTTATTCGTGAGAACTGATCCCGTCGCGGCCAGCACTGACGGCGAGGCGAAATTTTCACTGGCGATCAGCTGCACCGTCGTCGTCTGACGTTGCCAATCTTGATGAAGGAGCGACGCAATCTCGTCGTCATCAGTAATCCACGCGTCCAGCGGTGATGAGTCCACGCCTCTACTTCCCCTCGCTCGCTAATTCTTCGTCGAGCTTTCGCAGCTTTTCGATACGCCCTTCATGACGTTCTTGGGGTGTGGCGTTCAGCCACGCCTGCAGGGTTTCGATCGCCTCCACCGAGCCCAGTAAACGTCCGCCCATGCACAGAACGTTGGCGTGATTGTGCTCGCGCGCCAGGTGTCCGGTCGACACGTCGTGCACGACAGCCGCGCGAACACCGGGTACCTTGTTCGCGGCCATCGCGACGCCGATGCCCGTGCCACAGCACGCGACGCCGAGCTCGGCGTCGCCCGACGCCACCGCTCGCCCGACCGCGGCGCCGAAGTCGGGGTAGTCCACCGGTTCAGTGGCGCTGTCGGTCCCGAGGTCAAGCACGTCGTAACCCCAATCGACGAGCGAGGACTTCAACAACGTCTTCAAGTCGTAGCCGGCGTGGTCCGAGCCAAGGGCGATACGCATTGACCACACCTTACTGGTCGCCCTTTGACGAGACCGGACGACAACTCGACGAGTTTGTAACGCCGCTCGCTTCGTCGCCACTGCCTCGCGAGCGTCGAGCCCGTCCAAACCGTTGCATTCAACCGGTAACTAGGATTTGCGCATGAAGCACGTTCTCCTCGCGCCGCCCCTTGCCTCGACACTCGACACCGCTTCAGAACTGTTTCAAAAGAACCGCGACGACACGCTCGAACAGCTAAGTGTCATTGACGAACTCCTCGATCAAGCCGAAGCGGGCGGCGGCGAGAAGGCCATGGAGAGAATGCGCTCGAGGGGGAAACTGCCCGTTCGCGAGCGCATCGCGAACGTGCTCGATCCCGACTCGCCCTTCCTCGAGATCTCCGCGCTCGCCGGTTACGACTCGGACTACACCATTGGCGGGGGCATGGTGATGGGCATTGGGGTCATTGCCGACACGGAGTGCCTGATCATGGCTAATGATCCCTCGGTACTGGGCGGGGCACTGACGTTGTACTCGGCCAAGAAATGGATGCGCGCGCTCGAGATCGCTCGCGAGAACCAAATCCCTTACGTGAGCTTCGTGGAGTCGGCCGGAGCCGATCTTCGCGTGGGACGCGGCGGAGGTGGCGGCGGTCGAATGCAGACCGGTCACTTCGCCGAGAGTGGTCGATTCTTCTACGACCTGATCGAACTCTCCAAGATGCGCGTGCCGACCGTCAGCGTCGTCTTTGGGTCATCGA